>CAMOVR010000321.1 GCA_946627565.1 uncultured Clostridia bacterium | reverse complement strand
AATCTGAATATCGCTCTGCCCCCTATTTTGATGTCGACATCGACGGCATCACCATTCTGGGCGCCTGATTCCCACGCAAAGATATGGCTGTCCCTGCCGTGTTTCGGCGGGGACAGCGTTTTCTGTTTTGCAGGATGGAAGAAACCGTGCATAAGGCAGGCATGGAAGGAGCAGGAAAAGATTGGACAATTCAGTAGCGGTAAGTCTTCGCAACATCAGCAAGCGCTTTGGTGCCACGCTGGCCAATGACCGGGTCAGCCTGGACATAAGGCGGGGGGAGATCCTGTCGCTGCTGGGCGAGAACGGCAGCGGGAAGACCACCCTGATGAACATGATCTCCGGGATTTACTTCCCGGATGAGGGACAGATCCTGGTCAACGGAAGGGAAACGGTGATCCGCTCCCCCAGGGACGCCATAGACCTGGGAATCGGCATGATTCATCAGCATTTCAAGCTGGTGGATGTGCTGACGGCGGCGGAGAACATTGAACTGGGTCTTCCGGGCAGGCTGAACCTGAAGCAGGCATCCAGAAAGATCCGGGAAATATGCAAGATGTACGGCTTTGAGATCGACCCGGACCAGAAGATCTATGAGATGTCCGTTTCCCAGAAACAGACGGTGGAAATCGTCAAGGTGCTCTACCGGGGCGCGGATATCCTGATTCTGGATGAACCCACCGCTGTGCTGACCCCCCAGGAGACGGAAAAGCTCTTTGATGTTCTCCGGAACATGCGCAATGACGGAAAGGCCATTGTTATCATCACCCATAAGATGCACGAGGTGGAAGCCATCTCCGACCGGGTGGCCATCCTGCGCAGGGGCAAATACATCGGGGAAAAGATGACAAAGGACACCAACGCCCAGGAAATGACCAATATGATGGTGGGCCATACCGTGGCCCTGAACATCAACAGACCCGAGCCCGTCAACCCGAAGCCCAGGATCGAAGTCAGGGATCTGACGGTGGTGGACGAGGAGGGCGTGGTGAAACTGGACCATGTGAGTTTCACCGCCAACAGCGGGGAAGTGCTGGGCGTGGCAGGCATCTCCGGATGCGGCCAGAAGGAACTGCTGGAGGCCATAGCTGGGCTTCAGGTAACCGAGCCGGGCTCCAGCGTGACCTATATCACCGATGAAGGGGCGCGGGAAGAGCTCATAGGGAAGGATCCCCTGGCGATCCAGTCCATGGGCGTGTCCCTGGCCTTTGTGCCGGAGGACCGGCTGGGCATGGGCCTGGTGGGTACCATGGACCTGAACGACAATATGATGCTCCGCTCCTTCCGGGAAGGACATACGGTATTTACAGACCGGAAGGCGCCCCATGAGGTGGCGGAAAAGGTTGTGGATGAACTGGCGGTGGTCACACCGAATCTGCAGACCCCTGTCAGCCGGCTCTCCGGCGGCAATGTGCAGAAGGTGCTGGTGGGCCGCGAAATCACCACGGCACCCTCCGTGCTGCTGACCGCCTATGCAGTGCGGGGCCTGGACATCAACTCATCCTATATGATTTATGACCTGATCAACCAGCAGAAGCAGAAGGGCGTGGCTGTGATCTACGTGGGCGAGGACCTGGACGTGCTGCTGGAACTGTCAGACCGGATTCTGGTGCTCTGCGGCGGAAAGGTCAGCGGCATCATGCCCAGCCGGAACGCCATCAAGTCCCAGATCGGCATGATGATGACAAGGGTCGGCGGCAGAGAGGGCTCGGAACAAGGGAGCCGTGGAGGAGATCGAGATGGCCGGACGTAAGCGTGAACCCCTGATTCATATCACCAAGCGGGTGAATATCCCGTTTTACCTGCCTTTCGCTGTACACCTGTGTGCGGTTCTCCTGGCCCTGCTTTTCTGCGCGGTGCTGACGGTTGTCATGACCGGGGAGAACCCCCTGAGCCTGTTTGAATCCATTATCAACGGATCCTTCGGCAGCAGCAGGAAGATCTGGGTCATGCTGCAGAATACGGCCATGCTGCTGTGCGTCTCCCTGGCGGTGACGCCGGCTTTCCGGATGCGGTTCTGGAATATCGGGGCGGAGGGCCAGACCCTGGTGGGCTGCCTTGCTTCCGCTGCCTGCATGATTCTTCTGCGGGACGCGCTTCCCTCCTGGGGCGTCATGGTCTGCATGTTCTTCGCCTCCGTCATGGCAGGCGCCCTCTGGGGCCTGATCCCTGCGGTGTTCAAGGCAAAATGGGGAACCAATGAGACCCTCTTTACCCTGATGATGAACTATATTGCAACCCAACTGGTGGCCTTCTTCTGCGTGGTCTGGGAGTCCCCCAAGGGATCCGGCCAGATCGGCATAATCAACCAGAGGACGGAAATCGGCTGGCTGCCGGTGATCGGGGGACAGCGGTACCTGCTCAACGTGATCGTGGTGGGTGTCATCTGCCTGGCCATGTTCCTGTACCTGCGCTATTCCAAGCATGGCTTCGAACTGTCCGTGGTGGGCGAGAGCGTGCGGACGGCCCATTATGTGGGCATCAAGGTGGAAAAGGTCATCATCCGCACCATGCTCCTCTCCGGTGCTGTCTGCGGCATTGCCGGCTTCCTGCTG
>CAMOVR010000320.1 GCA_946627565.1 uncultured Clostridia bacterium | reverse complement strand
AGAGTCCCGGATAACGGACAGAAAAAAAGCGGCGCACCTTTTGTGCGTCGCTTCATATCAGTTCAGGGCTTCCCTGAGTACACTAAGGTTGCTTCGCATGACGGTCTCGTACCAGTCAGGGGGAAGCTCTCCCTCAGGCGGAGTAACACAGGGATCCAGCTTATAAAGAGGGGCTCCGGTCTCCCGGGAGAGGACTTCCGCAGCCAGGGCCGGATACTGGGGCTCTGTGAAAAGGGGCGGCAGGTTGTTTTTCTGAACCAGGGAAACCAGACGGGCCAGCTCTCCTGTGGAGAGGGCATCATCCGGCTCTTTTGCGATCACGGCCAGCACCTGCAGACCGTAGCGCTGTGCAAAGTAGGGGAAGGCTTCATGGAAGGTCAGCAGGTCACGCCGCTTAAGATCCTTAAGTCCTTCTTCCAGCTCCAGATCCAGGGCCTGAAGGCGCTCTGTCCAGTTATCCAGATTGGCCTGTATGGCGGCTTCCTTATCCGGGAAAGCCTTAATCAGGCCGCGGGCCAGGTTTTCTGACATGCGGACCGCGTTGTCCGGGGTCAGCCAGATATGGGCGTTGAATTCCGTCTCACCGCTCTCGGAGGGGAGAAGCTCTATGCCCTCCGAGGCATCCACCAGGGGCAGGTCCGGGAAGGCTTCAAAGACGGAGGACAGGAAGCTTTCCATGCCGGCCCCGTTGATCAGGAACAGATCCGAGGAGGACAGGGCTTTCAGGTCACCGCTGGAGAGCTGGTAGTCATGAAGGCACCCTGTGTCCGGGGAAGCCAGGGAATGAAGCGTGATGCCTTCCACCCCGCTGAGCAGGTTGGAAGCAAACAGATAGATAGGGAAGAAGGAGGCCGTGACGGTTTCTGCAAAGGCGGAAACGGGAAGCAGGAGAAGACAGAGGATGAGGGACAGGATCCGGGTATTTTTCACTTCTGGGGTTTCCTTTCTGAATCGGTTTTCGGGCGGGGACCCGGCCTGTAATCCGGATCCAGTTCACCGGGCAGGCCATCTGACACAACCCGGTTTTTCATCATGGAGGCGATAAAGGAGATGTTGCTGCCAAGGGCGGAGCTGTAATTCCGGTACAGGGCCAGCATGGCGGCGTAGGAACCTTTCCGGAAAGCCAGGTCCTGCAGCACGGGAAGGGCGTCCGGGAAGGAAGGAAAGCGGGGGAGAAGCAGGGAAAGGCAGCGGTCTGCCAGGTCGGGAAAGTCGCTCAGGGAAATGGTGTAGATCTGCCCTGTATGGGCCTTATAGCGCATGGTGCTGCCCAGAACGATGAAACAGGACTGGACCAGCAGGTCTTCCATGCGCCTGTAGAAATCCGGAAGGTCCCCGGCCTCAAAATCCCAGGTGCTCAGGGCGCGGGAGAGGGTTTCTGCAAAACCATCCGAACAGACAAGGTCCCGGCCCAGCGGCTTTTCCAGCACAAGGCGCACTTCCTCCCTGGTGACGGTCCTGGTCATACGTATTCCCTCCTTATTTTGCCTCCGGATCTGCGGCAAATATATGCTATTCGACGCTCTTAAGGGGAATCCTTGCCACAAATCATGACACATTTTTTGAATTATGACATATTTCGGGACGAAAAATGAGAAAAAATCAGACAGGCATATCCGGTGTGTGAGGGGGCGGGCTGGGGAAAAGTCTCTTGTGATTTCAGGGAAATTATCAACAGGTTATCAACAGGCGGCAGGCAGGAGAACCGTCAAAAAAAGTTCTGAAAACCGCTTGCTATTTTGCGGGAACCATGCTATGATACCGAAGCATCTCTCGAAACCGAGACAGATTTATGCACAGCTTTATCCACAGAACAGGTTGTGGACAGGCTGCAGGATGCAGCGATCAAATGTGACATTTTCGTCATAGTTTTGTGACATAATTATGAGGAGCTGAATTTTGCATGGAATGCGAGGAACTATGGCGGAAAGCCTGTGGGTACTTAAAGCAGGATATGATCGAGATCACCTACAGCACCTTTATTGAAAAGAACCTGACCCCCATCAGCCTTTCAGGGGACGTGCTGGTGCTGCAGATTGCCATGTCCAGGATGAAGACCATGATTCTCAACCGCTATCAGGATCAGATCAATGCATGTCTGACCCGGGCGGCGGGCCGGCATATGGTCTGCGACATACGGACAGAGGAAGAGCTGAAGACGGAAGAACCCGAGAAGGAAACAACGGACCGCGGCGTCATTCAGCTGAACCCCCGATACACCTTTGATACCTTCGTGGTGGGCAGCTCCAACCGCTTTGCCCATGCGGCAGCGGTGGCCGTGGCCGAAAACCCCTCTGTCACATACAACCCCCTGTTCATACACGGAGGCGTGGGTCTTGGAAAGACCCACCTGATGCACGCTATCGGGCATTTTGTCCAGCAGCATTATCCGAACAAACGGCTCCTGTACATCACGGCCGAGACCTTCATCAATGAACTGATTTCAGCCATTCAGCAGGGCAAGAACGTCGAGTTCAGAACCCGTTTCCGCTCGGTGGACATCCTCATGGTGGACGATATCCAGTTCATCGCCGGCAAGGATTCCACCCAGGAGGAATTCTTCCATACCTTCAATGAACTGCACAATGCGGGCAAGCAGATCATTCTCA
>CAMOVR010000319.1 GCA_946627565.1 uncultured Clostridia bacterium | reverse complement strand
TTATCTGCGTGATCGGGGATCAGAGCCCTGTCACCATCGACAGGGACGGCTGGGGCGAGTTCGCGGTGCGGGACGGAGGCTGCAGCGTATACGTCCCCGCCGCCGGCCTCCTTGTGAAAGCCTGGAGGCTGGTGCAGGACGTGAGGCGAACGCTGGGGAAAAAAGGTATAAATCAGTCAGTGAGGCGCGTATGATGGATCAGCACAGGATCAGCACAGAAGAACTCTTCGCTCTTCTCTTTAAGACATCCAGCCTTCCTCTGTTTCTGGAAGGGAAAGCGTCAGATATGACGCTGCCGGCTTTCCATGAATATATTGCTTCATTGTGTACCAGGCAGAACGAAATTCCCGAGCACGTCATACAGCGCGCGGGACTGGAAAAATCATTCGGGCATCAGCTTTTCAGCGGAAGGAGAACTCCTTCAAGGGATACGGCGCTGCAGCTGGCCTTTGGGTTTTCGCTGTCTGTAACCGAGACGCAGGAGCTATTAAAAGTAGCCAGGAAGAGTCCTCTTTATCCGCGTGTTAAAAGGGATTCCGCCATTGTTTACTGCCTCTATCACGGCAAATCTTTTGTTGATACGCAAATCATTCTTCAAGATTTAGGCTTGCCCATATTGGGCGGAGGAGGGAGAAATGATTGACAACAGATCTGCCGTACAGGAAATAGAGAGCTTTTTTTCAAAAGCAGGGTATCCCGCCGCGTTTCTGGCCGATTATGATCAGCTGGAATGCCTCGCTTCCCATCATGGGCGGGAAACCTTCCTGGTATCCAAAAAAGGAACACAGGAACTTTACATTGCAAAATGCTATGATACTACCGTGTTTTCAGAGCCGAATACCGAAAGCATCCTGCGCAGTCTCCATCATGAGGGAATTCCTGCATATTGCGCCAGCTACCGAAATGATTCCATGTTCATCCTTGTGCGTTCTTATATCGAAGGAACGCCGCTCAGCGATTATGCCCGGGACAGGGAATTATCCCAGGAAGAGATTGTGCGTATCTGCGTAAAGCTCGCGGACGTTCTGATCTATCTTCACCACCGGACACCGCCCGTCATTCACCGTGATATCAAACCGGAAAACATCATTATTACGGAAAAAGAAGACGTGGTTCTGATTGATTTTGACATTGCAAGAACTTTCAAAACCGCTGAAGAAACGGATACTGTATTCTTCGGGACAAAAGGATACGCGCCGCCTGAACAATACGGCTTTGCGCAGACAGATCCCAGGTCTGATATATACTCCTTTGGGGTGCTGCTTCGTTTCCTTCTGACGGACAGCGTACGGGAAAATAACAAAATACGTCTCTACAGACCGCTTAAAACCATTATTGCCGGATGTACGGCTTTTGCTCCGGAGAATCGATATTCAGACATGAATCAGGTCAAGCGCGCTCTGCACCAGGCCAACCCGCGCGCCCGGACGCTGAAAACTGTCAAAGTGCTGACGTGCAGTATCGCAATAGCCGCGGTCCTTTTCTTCGCGGGGAAAGCCGTTTATCAGCGAATGACCTACAACCCTTTTACAGACGGAACGGTCATTCCCCGGGTCATGCCGGATGAAGAACGTCAGCAGGAGGCCGTTGCCTATCTTCACGATCAATACGGAACGAACATCTTTGATGACAGATCTGCACATTATACCGTGGGCATGCTGAAAAATACCCTGATTGAGGTTTACGGTCTGAATCATAACTATGTCCGGATCCCCAGTCCGCTGGAACCTCCTCGGGAAAATGAATCTCATTTTTTACCCTGGTCGCTGGATGATACGCAATTCATTGACAGGGATTATCTGGCCTATTTCGTTACAAAGACCTATTGGCCCGAGGTGGCCGCGGATTGGTCTTCCATCAAAGGGAACCCGGAGGAATATCCAGGGATTACCGTGTCGCTGAAATGGTGCGAAGAGCATGGAATTCTTACAGGCGTAAACCGGCCGAGGGACGTTTCCTGCGGAGAAGCGGCCATCGCCTTTGCGAACGCTGATAAAGTATATGCCATGATGCAGGACGATCAGAAAAAATAATCTGTACAAGTGGGCATGATGCCCACCTGTTTTCCTCCACAGACTGATAGAATGAAAAAGGAGACCCAAAATGAAATAACGGAGGGAAACGGAAATGAAAACCGGAAGAAGAATCATCGCTCTGCTCTGCTCAGTCCTGCTTCTTGCCTTCGCTGCGTCTTACAACAGCCGGGCGCTTGCCGATGAAGTGCCGGAATTGAACTGGGCAGATTTGGCGGCCGAAGAAACAGAGGCACAGGGAACATTCCATAAAATTGAAGTACCGAATCTGACGCCGATCCAGCTTTGGATTCCCACTGAAATGGCTTCGGTTGATACCAGCTTCATGGATGGTCCTTTCAAGCCTGCCGCGCTTTTCGGGACGGCGGATCAGACCAGGTCTGTCATTCTTTTTGTCTCAGAGGTATCCAGCCTGGATGAATATGCCGCGCTCATGGAAAAAGAAGGCGGCGGATCAAACTTCAAGGATATCATCATAAACGGTGTGAAATGCACATCTTACGAAGTTGCGAAAGATAATATCCTGAGCCTGATTTACCCGATTTCCGATCATATGGTGCTCTCTGTGAACTGCATGCCCATGGAAGCGGACGAAAACTGGGAGACTG
>CAMOVR010000318.1 GCA_946627565.1 uncultured Clostridia bacterium | reverse complement strand
ATAATACATCCCACCAATCCGGCAAGGAGGACTGTATGCTCTACGATCAATCTTTACTGCCGCTTTCAGAGGAAACATTTTTTCATCCGGGCGCCTGCTACCGCGGGGCGCCCTTCTGGTCCTGGAACACCCGTATGACCCGGGAGATGATTGAAAAGCAGATCCTGGAATTCAAAAGGATGGGAATGGGCGGATTCCATATTCACGTAAGGGTGGGCCTTAAGAACCGGTACCTGGACGATGCGTTCATGGATCTGGTCCGCTTCAGCCGGGATAAGGCCAGGGAAAACGGCATGCTCTGCTGGCTGTATGACGAGGACCGCTATTCCTCGGGCATTGCCGGCGGGGAAGTGACGAAACAGATCGCATACCGGGCAAGGTGGCTCAGGCTGTCTGCGTCCTGGGATGAAAACCTCAAGGATTCCTTTTCCGTGTTCATGGAAAAACAGCGCCGCAATGAAAAAACGCCGGGCTGCTTTCTTCATGCCTACGACGTGGAGATGGAAAACGGCGTTCTCAGGCGGGCCAGGATCATCGGCAGGGAAGAGGAAGCCAAAGGCGTCAAATGGTACCTGTATATCGAACTTGCCCGTGAAACGCCCTGGTGCAACAACCAGACCTATGTGGATACACTGAAAAAAGAAGCTGTCGCAAAGTTCATCTCCCTGACCCATGAACGGTACTATGAGGCCGTGGGGGATGATTTCGGGGTGACAGTACCCGCGATTTTCACGGATGAACCGCATATCAACGGCCTGCGCCTTCCGGAAAAGGCGGAGGACATGAAGGACGTGTGCCTGCCCTTCACGGAAGAACTTCCGGAGGTGTTCGGCACCGTGGACGGAAGGGATTTCTTTCAGTGCCTGCCGGATTTTGTGTGGAACAGGCCGGCGGAGGAAGGACGCCGGGCACGCTACCACTATTATCATACCCTTACGGAAATGTTTTCCGGGGCCTACTGCGGCCAGATCGGGGCATGGTGTGAAAGGCACGGTCTGCTTTCCACCGGCCATCTGCTGGGGGAGGACAGTGTGAGGGGACAGGCTTCCATCGTGGGGGACGCCATGCGCTGCTACAGGGAATTCCAGCTGCCCGGCATCGACAATCTGTGCGACAACCGGGACTTTTCCGCCGCCAAGCAGGCGGCAAGCATTGCCAGACAGTACGGAAAGCCCGGCGTTCTGAGCGAAATGTACGGCGTGACCCAGTGGGACTTTGACTTTAAGGGGTATAAGCTGGCCGGGGACTGGCAGGCTGCCCTTGGCATCACCGCCCGGGTGCCGCATCTGAGCTGGGCTTCCATGAACGGCGAGGCGAAGCGGGACTATCCTGCCGCCATCGGCTGGCAGTCCCCGTGGTACAGGGATTTTCCGTACCTGGAGGATCACTATGCGAGGCTTAATTACTGCATGACCCGGGGAAATGCCGTGGTGCGCATTGGTGTCCTGCATCCGGTGGAATCCTTCTGGCTGCTGAATGGCCCGGGGGACCAGTCGGATGATACAAAGAAGCAGATGGAGGATGATTTCCAAAACGTTACGGAATGGCTGCTCACCGGCGGCATGGATTTTGATTATATTTCAGAGTCCTCCCTGGCAGATGAGAAGGAGATGCCCGGGGACGGTCTTCTCCGCTGCGGAAAGATGGGATATGAGGTCATCCTGGTCTGCGGCTGCCTGAACCTTCGGAAAACCACGCTGGAAAAACTGATCCGCTTTTCTCAGGACGGGGGAAAACTGTTTTTTGCAGGGGATCCCCCGCGCTATGCAGACTGCGCAGAGGACGATTCCTTAAACCGCCTGGTTCAGGGGAGCGGCCGCCTTGCCCTGTCGAGGCAGAGCCTGCTGGAAGCGCTGAAACCCTGGCGCGAAGTGGATTTCCTTGAAAACGGGAAAACGCGGACAAAGAATCTGCTGTATCAGATGCGTCAGGAGGAAGGGAACCGCTGGCTCCTCATAGCCCAGGCCTACAAGGGCATGAAAGCGCGTCAGGAGGAGGTGTGGTACCGGCGTCCCCTGCACGACCCTCAGCATGTGGAAATCCGGGTAAAGGGGCAGTGGCAGGCGGAAATATGGGACACGCTTACGGGAAAGACAGAAAAGCTGCCCGTCCTTTTCCGGGACGGATGGACGGTGATGCACCGTGACATTTACGGAAACGACAGTCTGCTTCTGCATCTTCTGCCATCCGAAAACGCTTCGGAATCCTTCTTTGCCCCTGTGCAGGCCGTGCACCTTCCTGCTGTCTGCCGACCGCTGCCTGAGCCCTTTGCATATGAGATGAGCGAACCCAATGTCTTTCTCCTGGACCGCTTTGCATACGCACTGGACGGCGAGCCCTTTCAGCCACCGGAAGAAATGCTGAAGCTTGACAACACCCTCAGAAAACGGCTTCACTGGCCCCTGCGGTGCGAGGCCCTGGCGCAGCCGTATGTGCGGGTGAAGGAGGAAAAAAGGGACCACCGTGTGTCCCTGAAAGCTGTATTCTTATCGGAAACGGCGCTGCAGGGCTGCTTCCTGGCCCTTGAGGAAGCCGCATACTGTCAGGGCACCCTGAACGGTAAGTCCATTGACTTTACACCCTGCGGATTTTACGTGGACGAGGCCATATCCACGGTCCGCCTGCCGGAGATCCGGGCCGGGGAAAACGAGCTGGTCCTCCATGTTGCCTACGG
>CAMOVR010000317.1 GCA_946627565.1 uncultured Clostridia bacterium | reverse complement strand
GGAAACAGGATATGCCTGCACCGCCATGAAACCAGCTGACTGTTTCCCCATTCTTTACAAATCCCCCGGATCATATAACCGCTATTACCGCCAATTCATTGTCCATCCTGCGTGCAAACACGCTATCCTGCATTCCCGCACAGGCCTGCGGCATACACCCCTGCCTCCCCTGTTCCGTATGTAACCCGGATATACCCGTCCTTCTGCTGTTTCTGTCCCAGCTTTTTCCCCCGCCGGAACATCAAATTCCCCATATTGCTCTGAAGCATGCCGCAATATGAAACCAGCAATCTTTGACCAGGCTGCACCAGGCCTTAAAACCTGACAGACAGCGAAACCAGGCGCCGGAAGGTCTGAAAGATCTGTACTGCTGTGTTCCGGTCCAGAACACAATTCCCCGAAAAAGGCCTGAAACAGGCTTACATCTTTACAGATGCAGGGCAGATCCCGTTTGCCGGGCTGACCTGCCGTTTATCCGCCAGTTTTTTTCAGAATTCCCCAAAAACTTCCTGTCGGTCCTTGACAGGCAGACAGGATGGGCCTATTGTATAGAAAAACAGATATCCATCCTTCGGCTCCGGTATCCCCTGCAACAATCTGATACCATTTGAAGAAGCAACGATGGCAGCTTCTTCTTTGAACGTTTTCTTAATCCATCTATCCAATCAATCCACCCCTTCGGAAAGGAAGAGAAAGTATGGAAAAAACCAAAAAGAGAGCAATCATCTGCATTGCCATTTCCCTGGTAATCATCCTGCTCAGTGGTGTGGTGACCTCCTTCATCCAGACGGACGGGTTCACGGCATCCATGCGGGAACTGTTCCTTCAGACAGACAGCGGCTATACCATGTGTGCCTATCTGTTTGTTCCAAAGAACGCTACAGCTGAGACCCCTGCGCCTGCCGTGGTAACCAGCCACGGCCTGTACAACAACAAGGAGATGCAGGACGCCAACTTTGTGGAACTGGTCCGCCGCGGCTTCGTGGTGCTGGCCATTGACCAGTCCTCTCACGGTGACTCCCAGATTCTTCCCCGTGCCCTGTGGGACGGTGTCTACCAGGGTGCTCTGATGCTGAGCCGTCAGCCCTTTGTGGACAAGGCCCGCATCGGCATCACCGGTCACTCCATGGGCGGCATGTCCAGCAACGGCGCCATCAATTCTGACAATGCCTCCGGGAACCAGATCATCTCCGCCGTTCTTCTCAACTGCGCCAGCCCCACGGTTTCCACCCGGAATCCGGAAACAAATGAAACCGTCTACACCAACATCTACGGCACCCGCAAGGCCGGTGTCCTGGCTGCCATGTATGACGAATTCTTCTTCAGCCAGCGCACAGAGGACGGAAAGACCCTTCGTGCTCCCTTCTATCTGGAATCCGACAACGCCAAATCCTTTGTGAACTTCGGTAAGGATCCCGCCGGACTCGATGCTGCCACACCCGGGAAATACTACACGGAAACCATTGACGGCGTCGAAACGTTCCACGTGATCTACCAGCCGGATATCATCCATCCCTGGTCCCACTTCTCCAAGAAAGCCACGACAAACGTCATTGAGTTCTTTGACAAGGCCCTGGGTTCCCCCAATCCCATCGAGGCTTCCAATCAGATCTGGCAGTGGAAGGAAGCCGTCAACTTTATCGGCTTCCTGGCCTGGATGATGTTTATCTGCTCTTTCTGCACCTTCATGGTCTACACCCCCGCCTTCGCCTCGTTGCGTCCGAAAAAGGAACCCGAAATGCTGCACGCGGACAGCAAGGCCGGCAAAATCTGGTTCTGGTGCCTGCTGGCAGCCGGTGCCCTCTTTGGCACCTTGGCATACCGTCCCATCGTGGACTGGGGCAGGAGCATGAGCGTTGCCCAGTCGGAGGCCATGGGCCTGGGTCTGTGGTCCACCGCCTGCGGTCTGTTCGCAATTCTGAGCATGCTCATCTACTATTTCTGCTTCGGCAAAAAGAACGGATATGACGGCAAGGCCACCGGCGTGAATCTCGGATTCGGGAATCTGCTCAAGACCGTTCTGCTGGCCCTCATCGTCCTCACCGTCGCCTATGGCGTGCTCTTCACCCTGGACTACTTCTTCTATGCAGACTTCCGTCTCTGGACACTGTCCATCAAGGCGTTTGAGGCACCGATTCTGCGGTATCTGCCCTATGTGCTGCTTTTCTTCACATATTATATTGCCGCCTCCGTCGCAGCCAACTGCTTCAATTTCAGCGACGCCACAGGCAAAATGTCCTGGGTAAACACCATCGTGCTGAGCGTGTTCAACGCCATCCCGGCCCTGGTACTGCCCTGGATTCAGTACTGGCATTACTATCACGCAAAGGATATGATGTGGCCCTCCAGCAACATGTCTGTGCTATGGCTCTTCCCCATCGTGCTGATCCTCATCATCACCACCGTGGTGGACCGGATCGTGTACAAGCGTACCAAGAACGCCTATCTTCCCGGCATCATCAACGCCGTCATCATCGGCCTTATGACGATTACAAACACCAGCACGACGCTGATGTAATCCGTCCCTGCATGGCAGCCCGTCCCTGGCGTTGATGCACAGGCACAGAGTCTGCGGACCGGAGACGGTCTCCCCTCAGATGGAAATTGACCTTCTCCGTGCAGCAGTCTTCAGCGTAGAATAAACGAAGTGGATGGCCTGGAATGCTTCCTGCATTTCCAGGCCATTTCCGTTTCAGGCTTTGTGG
>CAMOVR010000316.1 GCA_946627565.1 uncultured Clostridia bacterium | reverse complement strand
GCCTGGCTGGGACTGGCGGGGTCGACGCTGCTTGTTGGAAAGAAATAGACAATAAAGAGATGATCGTTAAGAAAACCTCAGTGTTCCCGGCCGGACGCGATCAGGTATTTCAAAAGCTGAAGGAGTTGAAGACGCTCCAATACATCGCGGCACCGTATGGATCAGTATGTATCAATGATTGTGGAGGTTTTCACGGCGGGATCCTATAAGGTGCTCGGTATATAAACTGCGATAAGAATATGAGCTCAAGCCCCGTTAGCGGCGGGGCTTTTGCAGGGAACAAGGTTAGAAATAACTAACAAGAAGGAGGACGCCAATGGCTTTTACAAAGTGGCTGACCGCAAATCTTGCTACGATGATCGCGGCAGCGGTTCTGGTATTGATCATGGCATTGCTGTTGAAGAGCAAAATCAAAGAGCGAAGGATGGGAGGCTGCGGATGCGGCTGCCCGGGATGCAGTGGAAGCTGCGCATATAGTTCTGAAAACAGACGAGAGGAGAAAGCAGATGAAGCTTAGTGAAATGAGTGCAAACGCCTATGGAAAGGTAACGGGTCTGAAGGGCGATATGCGGTTTTTGAACAGAATAGCATCTGTCGGCATGAATGAAGGGGCAGCTTTCCGGGTAATCAAAAATGACCGGAAAATGCCGGTACTCGTCTACGTAAGGGAAACACTGCTGGCACTGAACAGAAAAGACTGCGAAAGAATCGACGTGATGGAGGAAAAAGCATGAATACAATTGCGCTTTTAGGGCAGCCCAATTCAGGCAAGTCGACACTGTTTAATCAGTTAACGGGTTCACGCCAGCATGTGGGCAACTGGCCGGGGAAGACTGTTGAGAAGAAGGACGGCACCTTCGATATCCGCGGTACGAAATATACAGTGGTGGATCTGCCGGGAAGCTATGGCCTGTCCGGAAATTCGGATGAGGAAGTCATTACGGAAAAATTCATTAAAGAAGGAAACGCAGATCTGATCTGTGTCCTTGTGGACGCCTCCCAGCTTGAGCGAAGCATGTATATGCTTGCGGATTTTGCGGCAATGGACATTCCTGCCGTTCTTATTCTCAACATGATGGATGTGGCAAACGGACAGGGAAAGACGATTAATGATACTCTTCTTTCTCAGAGACTGGGAATACCGGTCCTGCCATTCACGGCAGCAGACGGGAAAGAGTATGACAAGCTGAAAGACCTCATCGAGAGGGAGTTAAAGAATCCTCACAGACTTGTTACAAAGCCTGCAATTCAGGGCGAAACTGCTGATGCCAATGATAAATATGCCTGGATCGGCACACTGCTTGACGGAGTTACGACAGCATCATCATCAGAATACAGGCTCTCAAAATTTGATCAGAAGTTATTACGTCCTGTGCTGGGAAAGGTCATTTCATTGGGGATCATCCTGGTTGGCTTTTTGATTGCCATGTTTATATGCGTTCCGGTCATGAGTACAGCAGGAATGCTTCCGGGACTCATCGGTCCTCCGATCGCAAACTTCTTAAACGGCCTGAATGTCCATCCGTGGCTGGTATCGGTATTCTCTCTGTTGATTCCGAACACACTGTATTTCTGCGCATCCATGTCTGCTTTTGTTCTTGGGGTAAATATTGTTTTCGGCTTTCTGGAAGAGATTGGTTTTCTCGCACGGGTTGCCTATCAGTTTGACGGGGCATTGTCAAAACTTGGCCTGCAGGGAAAAGCGGTGGCTCCGATCCTGATGGGCCTGGGATGCACCATCGGTTCCACGACTGGAACAAGGGTTATGGATAACTGGGGACAGCGGATGCTGACCATCATTGTGGCATGGGCTGTACCCTGCGGGTCAATATGGAGCATCATCCCGGTCGTTTCGAACATGTTCTTCCCGGTCTGGGGAACAGCACTTGTGGTTGTCGGGATCTTCGCTTATATGGTGTTCCTTATGTGGCTCGTGTCAAAGGTTTTCGGGAACAAGCTGGTCAGTGAGGATCAGAGGGCAGGCATGATCATGGAACTTCCGCCTTATCACAAGGCACACTGGGGTCATATCCTGAAGGAGGCCTGGTTCAAATGCGCTGATATGTTCAAACGGGCCATTAAGACCGTAACACTGGTTTCCATCATCTTCTGGATCTTCTCCTATAGCCCGTCAGGGACTGTGGAGAGTTCGCTCCTCTACAAAGTGGGCATCACTATTGAACCTGTAACGAAATTCTTTGGACTCGGCTGGCAGACATTCATGGCATTCGTATCAGGTGCTTTCGCGAAGGAAGCTGTTCTTGGAACCTTAAACGCGGTCTTCGCCGGACAGAGCAATCTGGCGGATGTAGCTTTCCACGGGTATACGGGCAGCGTAGATACGATGGCTCTGACTGGATATATGACACAAGCAATCTCCGGAGCCGAGGCACTGGCGTTTATCTTTGGCGTTACATTCAGCGTGCCCTGCCTGATGGCTCTTTCAACCACCTATAAAGAATCTCATTCTTTGAAGTGGACCGCAAGAACTGCCGTATTCTACATCGGAGCAGCCCTGCTTCTATCATGCATAGTGTATCATGCAGCAGCACTGGTTACGACGTTTGTTTCTTCGTTATAAAGAGGCGGAGGAATTACCGAAAGTTTATCCTTTAGAAACGACAGTTTTGACTGCCTGAATGAACTTTTCCGTGGCAGCGGTCGCCTCTTTGGCATAGATCAGCCCATAGGGCATGGAGGCGTCTGTCTTAAGCCAAATC
>CAMOVR010000315.1 GCA_946627565.1 uncultured Clostridia bacterium | reverse complement strand
GATAAAGCATCTGCCCATTCTGCACCCATCGTCTCATCTGCGTCAGCATGTAAAGCAGCCATTGCGATCCTGATGATCTCTTCCTCCGACTTCTTCTCCGGATCAGGGAAAACGGGATAGGTGAATGTCTCCCCCTGGGCGATGATCTCGTCCGGCGTTGTGGCCAGAATGAAAGCACAGACCTTTTGTTTTTGCGGCCAGAATTCATAATTCCCGTACTGATCACGCCATTCACGTTCTTTTGCTTCAAGGTTCAACGCATTCACGCCCAGCTGGCTCATGGTTTCATCCAGCTGCTCCCAGTATTCGGCAGGCGCAAACTCCATCCCGTAGATCCAGGGCTTTCCGTCTGCTCTTGGAGCGGGAGCATCAGCCGGAGGAAGATAGAGGGAAGAAAGATCGTTCGTAATGTTTTCCGTATTTCCAGAGAGGATAGATGGATGTTCTTCCTGGGATTCGGCAGCATACTCGGCACAGTGGATGATATATCCGCTTTCATCCAGCTGTACTTCGTAGCTCTTCATACCCTTCCAGCGTCCAAGGAATCGGACGCTCAACCTATCCTGCTGTGTTTCATAATAATCCGGATTGAGTACTTCCAGTTCCGGGAAATCCGCCCAGAGATCTCCATAGGCATAGGTAACAGCTTTCACTGCCATCTGGACAGGCCCATCCGTTTCCAGTTCCATCTTTCTCCAGTTCTTTTCCATAGAATACAGCACATAAGAAGGCGTGTAATCTGTTTTGAAGATGTCCTCAGCAACCACTTCACCGGTTTCAGCATCCAATTCAATCACCGGGCTTGCCGGATCATCCGTCAGCAGCCGGATCTTCCATACCGGATGCGGATCTGCGCCGATCAGAACACAGGTATTTACTTCCGCCGTTCTTTTTCCGGAGGCGGCAATCGCAAGCTCCTGCGCTTTTTCATGCCGGATGCTGACAGAATCTTCCTCAGGATAGTGCCCCATTTTCAAGAGTTTTCCGTCCGCCGTTGTTGGTTCCAGCGTATCCATATCCCGGCTCAGCTGAACCCAGGTTCTTTGATCCCATTGGCCAAAGTAACCATAGACCGCCTTGTAGCGATTGAAGATATTGTCTCCGTTTAGTTCCTCAATATCTGCGGTGACATCACTGACTGTTCCATCCGCCGCTACTGTCGCTGAAGCGTTTCCTTTCCGGATATTACGGGATATGAAATGAATACTGTGATTTTTCCCGCCCCAGTCTCTTGCTTCATACGCATCTTCATTCAGCAGATCCAGACCGGGATACTTCGCCTGAATTGCCTCTGCTGCGATTCTGATGTAATCACTAAGCTGAAGGACTCCTTCCCGGGCTTTCCGGTAGGCTGCTTCTGGCACAAATGCCATGGAGGTATCGTCATCTGCCGTCTGTTTCTGCAGGCTGATGACTTTTCCATTTGCGCTGTCAACAGTGACAACATAATTTCCCGCTGTGTCGTCCTTTGGTCCGTCTTCCGGCTGATAAAGGGTCAGACCGATCAGCCATTGCCGTTTCCCTTCATACTCTGTCAGCACCGCTGAATCCAGCGCTGCCCTGGAATCTCCCTGAGCAGCTTTAGCCGCGGTGACTGCCTCTTCACGGCTGATTTCCGTTTCCATTGTTGCAGGATACTCCGTTAATGCATATCCTTTGCACGCTGTATAGTGCCGTCCGATTTCATCCAACACCGCATTCTGCATCATTTCATGCAGCAGCGTCCATGCCTCAGCAGGCCAGCTTCCCTGACTCCATCCATATACTGACTGGAATTTGTTCAGCAACTGATCTCCCGTATAAGGCTGCGACCAGTCGGGAACATCTCCCCAGATGTACAGGGATTCCTTTGGATTCTGATCCTCGAAGGTGACCGTATAATATCCGAGAAAAATATTCTTCGGGTCAAGCGAGAAGACCCAGGTTTCCTTTCCGCCATTTTCAATATCACGGACAAACTGACGGCTCAGTGCATAGCTTTCCCGGTTGGTGGGATCCAGATCTTTACCGTATTTCGCTGTCAGGGAAGCAAATGCGAAAGCTTCCGCTTCTTCATAGGTCATGTTTTCCGGCCCTGGCAGGCAGGATTCATATTCCTCAAACCAACCGATATCCACCATCAAATGATTGAACCAGTCCTGCTGCTCCAGTGTCCATGTATAAAAACTTCCGCCGAATGCCTGACGGCAGATTTCCATGATGGTTTCTTCTTCATAGTATCCCTGTCCGTTCTGCATTGCCTGCATAATGCGGTTGTTCTCTTCCATGGTAAATCCGTTTTCATTAAGCGTCCTGATCAGCTCCGCCAGTTGGTCGTTTGTAAAGGATCCCTGAACGCCGATGCCAGTATCGTTCTCCACAGCCAACGGCACCGCCACCTGCTCCACGATCTCCTTCGGGGAGAGCAGCGCTACCGCCAGCGCGGTCATTGCAATCAGCATCAATACAATGGCCAGCACCAGGCCGACCGACAGTCGTTTCTTCACGACCGGTTCACCTTTCCTTTCCTGATTTATGATTCGCTGCGCCAGGAAAGGATTACCCTGCAGGCCGGACAGGGTGGTGTCAATCGCTTCATGAAACTCCTTCTGGTTCAGTTCTTCATGCATGATCCTCCCTCCTTTCCAATGCCATGCGCAGTGCATCCCGTCCCCGGCACAGCCGGTTTGATACGGATGACTGGGCGATGCCCAGCGTCGCCGCGATTTCTGTGGTACTCATATCCTGATAATAGTAGAGCGTCAGCGCTTCCCG
>CAMOVR010000314.1 GCA_946627565.1 uncultured Clostridia bacterium | reverse complement strand
TCCATTTGAACTCAATGACAGGCTGCGTCTTCTGGCGAAGGACTGCCCGGATGTGGAGAAGGCCACCCATGTGCTCATGTATGGCTTCATTAATCCGGAGGCAGGTTTATGCTGGAAATGCTGGGCGTGGGCAAAGCAACACCTGAATCCTTTTCGCTGAAGAAACCATATGAAGGTGCAAGGGTCACGCTGTCCTGCACGGACCTTATGGACATCCCCGTCCTGTCCATCATAGCCATGGGCTCCCGCTACATGAATCAGTACCGGAAAAAGGTGAATGCCCTGAAGGAAGATGAAGCGACGAAGGAGCAGGAAAGAGTCCGGCAGGATTATCTTCTGGACCCTTTCCGGGATCCTGTGTATCCGGATCATATCGAGTTGTGCTTAAGCGGTCAGGTCTTAAGGACGAGACAGTCTCTGCCGTGCCCCTCTCAGGCAGTGTTTTTGAATATACGGTCAGACTACTTGAGACGCCAAAGCAGGACTTTGGCGTGGAAAAAGGTGCCGTGGTGCGGGCAAAACTCCGGAAGGATAAGAAGAGGGACGCCATGATCTGCGCATCGGATCAGAATCCGGGTGCGGAGAAAAAGGTGCAGCATTACCATAAGGAAGACCTGGAGGACGGAACCATTCTCAAGTTTGCCATAGAGCGGTATTCCCAAAGTCAGACACTGGCAGATCTATCCTCAATGACCTGCCTGCTCAGAAGCAGCTATGTGTATATCACGCTGCCCTATGTGTCAAAGAAGGAAGCGGACATATTCTATGAGCTGCTTTCTGGCGAGGCAGAGGGTGAGTTCCTGGAGAAACTTGAATCCATCAGGAATCATACCTTTGATTACGGCGTGGAATACATGTCCTGGCTTTACAGCGAGGAGTATGATCCATATTTTCCGGTGTATACAGACCCGGGGGAGATTGAGACGGAGGACGTGCAGGACTACTATGTCCTTCATGTACCCTTTCTGGCGGTTCTTTCTCTGGTAAGGAATACGGGCGGCAGTGAGGTCCCGGATATCGTGATTAATCCGCATGGGACAGATTTTGTGCAGGAAAGCAGACGGTTTGCTTTCGTGGAATCCGTCATGCTTTCCACTGAGGAAGACCCCATGCTGGAGGTAAGCGGCCAGACCGGTCCAATGTTAAGGAGCAGCATTGTCAGCAGGCCAAGGTAATCTTTGCTGCTGCCCCATGAAGTCTGATACTGTCTGTGCCGGGCTTATCCCCGTTTTCATAAGAATCAAAAAGGGCTTCCGCCGCATCACAGAACGGAAGCCCTTTCAAATGTTCAGACTTTTCAGGACACAAAATGGAGTTCACCATGAGCTGCCAGAGGTAGGACAGAGCAGGATCGGTACCGTGTTTTCATGGCCTGCAGCCTTGTTCCGGGAAGCATCATGGATCAAAATATGCGTCCGGTCTTTTTCGGGTCATAGTCAATGGCACCACAGATGAAGCGAAGGAGGCCGTCATCAGGATGTGGCCTTTCGCTGTCTCCTTCCTGTATTGCCATTCTTTGTTCGTACTTTACAGGTTGGATTCGGGGCTTGAGGACGCCTCTGACATCAACGGGTAAACTGCTTCAAAAAGTGCCAGGCCAGCTCCGCGTCATGGCCTAAAGGTTCATGGGAACCGTTCTCTTCAATGACCAGAGACAGGGTCGACACACCCTGGGCGTTCACAAAATCGCACTGGAAGGTGCGGTTATTCACTGCGTTATAAACCTTCGCTTCAGGCAGGCGAAGGCCGGTGTAGTACTCCAGCAGGTTCATTGAGGTTTCCAGCAACTGCTGGGATTCTTCAGCGGTGATCTGGTATTCTTCCTGGCCGTGAAGCTGCATAAGGTCGTTCCAGCCCTGTATGCTGCCCATCAGAGCGTTGGCATTATTGCGCAGAGGCAGGGGGTTATAAACGTCAGCGGTACCGGCTACAAACAGCATGGGCATGCCCTTTTCCCGCAGTGCCGCAATATCGCCGTCCTCACCGTCAATGAAGCCGAAGGCGATGTTCATCGGTGCGATAGCCGCCACTTCGTCGGGATACAGTCCGGCAAACTTCTTGCTGTATCTGCCACCCTGGGAACTGCCAGTCATGTACACGCGGCTGCTGTCCACAGGGTAGTTTGCCTTAATGTCCTGGAGCATCTGATATAGTGCTTCGGGCTGGGTGTTTTCAGCCATGGCCAGCATAAAGCGATCAACACCTGCCAGTTCAATCCAGCCAAAACTTTCGCATACCCGGGCGTTGGCATTCGCGCCGTGATTGACGATTACCAGCGGGAAACTTTCCCCCTCTGCGGCATTTACGGGCAGGTATACATAATAATCCTGCGTGTTGTCCTGTGCGCCCTCGGGCCGTACCAGGAGTTTTTCCATACCGGCTTCCCGCCAGTAGGCCAGCAGCCCCTCATCCATGTTATCTCTGTACTGCACGGCCAGGGCGGCATATTTGGCATAGATTTCCCCGTATTCACTGTTAACGAACTTCTGGAAATCATAACTGGAATTACCATGCCCCTGGAGGAATTCACCGTAGGTGCGGTTCCCGAAGATGATTGTGTTGTATGGGGATTTGTCATATTCGTAGGTATAGGCACCGTTTTCATCCACGCGCCGTTCCGCCAGCCCGGGAATACACACGCACAACAGTGCCAGTACTGTCAGGAGACTCAAAATACGCTTCAGCATTCTTTATCCGCCTTTCCTTTTTTGAATAGAGCGCCCTGCCTTTTGCGAAACAGGGCGCTGCAGAGATCTGTT
>CAMOVR010000313.1 GCA_946627565.1 uncultured Clostridia bacterium | reverse complement strand
CTAGTAGTTTTTTAAAGTATAGAGAGGAATATCAATGGATACAAGTACACATGAGATCCGCCTTGCCAACTGGAAGACAATTGTCGAGCAATGCGCTGCCCGGCCTGCCGGTCAGACAGTAAAACAATGGCTCGAAATCAACGGTATCAATGATAAGCAGTATTTCTACTGGCAGCGTAAAGTCCGCCAGCAAATGGTTGAACAGATGGATCTTCCGATCCATGCTGCCTGCCAAAAATCTGAGGTCACATTCGCTCAGATCCATGTAGAACAGGAGCAGGATACCAGGCCCGCATTTATCCCAGCCGCTATTATCAGGACAGAACGAGCCACGATTGAGATTTCCGCATTCGCACCGGCTTCATTAGCAAGCCGAATCCTCAAGGCGGTGTCCCATGCTTTATGAAGCCAATGGCATTACCAAAATATATCTGGCATGCGGACACACAGATCTCCGGCGAGGAATCGACGGCCTGGCTCAGATCGTAGAAGGCCAGTTTCATTTGGACCCATTCGAAAAAAACGTCTTGTTTCTGTTCTGCGGCAAACGTGCCGACAGGATCAAAGGACTTCTCTGGGAAGGCAACGGGTTTCTCCTATTATATAAACGGCTTGAAAGCGGTTCCTTCTCCTGGCCCCGGACATCAGATGAAGCGGTTCAGATTTCCAAAGGGGAATACCGGCTCCTGATGAAAGGTCTCAATCCGGTTCAACCAAGGATACGGGAAGTATCTCCGACAACGGCATTTTAGCTGTTTTGTGCAAAACAGAGAAAATATTTCACTGTTTTTGATGGGATGATTCGCCGCTTTCAGCGGGTGTATTTTCCCACTCAGCACCGCCTGTGGCTTCCCCGAGGCTGTCCCGGACACATTTTGAACCTTGAAAATCCTATATTTCCAATCGCACCTTCGTCCTTCTGATGCCTGTCATCTATAGGCGAAATGACGGCGGCCGCATCCCGGTAAGTTCGCATATTTACTGCGTTTCTGCTATAATTATAGCAGAAACGGAGGCATATATGGCTGTCAAATACGCGCAGGATGAACTGAATAAGTGCAGCAAGCAGGAGCTGATTACGATCATCCTCATGCTCCAGGAACAAATCAGCCAGCTCAATGATAACGTCGAGAGGCTGATTGAACAGATCCGTATTGCCAATAATGCCAGGTTCGGAAGACGTTCTGAGCGAATGGACGTTTGCGATGGCCAGCTTTCTTTCTTTAATGAAGCGGAAGCTATTTCCGACCCGGCCATTCCGGAACCGGATCCTGCTGAAGTCCTGCCCCGGAAACCCAAACGGCGGAAAGGACAGCGTACAGAAGATCTGAAAGGATTGCCGGAGGAGTCTCATTCCCACAGCGTTTCCAGGGAAAAGCTGGATGAGTTCTTTGGAAAGGACAACTGGAGGAAAATGCTGGATGAGCATTATCAGCGTCTCCGCTACGAGCCCGCTTCCTGGACAGTCGAAAACCATACCGTAGAAGTCTATGTTGGCACCGGAGGACTCCATCAGGACGAATTCATGCGCGGTGACCGCCCGAAGGACCTGATCCGGAACAGTATTGTGACACCTTCCCTTGGCGCGGCGATCCTGAACGCAAAGTATGTCAATTCCCTTCCTTTGTACCGGATTGAGCAGGAATTCGAGCGCAACGATGTCCACATCAACCGTCAGACCATGGCGAACTGGGTGATCACCATAGCAAACCGGTATCTGGATCCCATGTACCGGCACCTGAAGGACAGGCTGCTTACCTACCATGTCAACCAGGCAGATGAAACCCCCGTAAACGTAATCCGTGACGGGCGGCCGGCCGGCACTGACAGTTACATGTGGGTGCACCGCTCAGGCGAGTTCTACCGGGACAAGCCGATTGTCCTGTATGAGTACCAGATGACCCGGCATCATGACCATCCCAGGGAATGGTACAGGGATTTCAAAGGAATCCTGGTAACGGATGGCCTCCAGCAGTACCACATGCTGGAAAATGAACTTCCCGGTATCCGGTCAGCGAATTGCTGGGCACACGCCAGGAGGGACTTCGCAGATGCCTGCAAAGCCATCGGGAAGAAAAACCAGGAGCTCCTGAAGAACTCGATTGCCCACCAGGCACTTGAGAAGATCGCAAAAATCTATAAACTGGAGGGCGATCTGAAGGAGCTGACGGCCACAGAGCGGCTGAGAAGACGGAAGGAAGATATCCGTCCTCTTGTTGACGACTTCTTTAAGTGGGCAAATGAGCAGCTGGAGACCACACTTCCTAAAGGAAAGACCGCCGAAGGCCTGCGATACTGCCTGAATCAGGAAAAATATCTCAGGGTATTCCTGACTGATGGGAATGTTCCGATCGATAACGGAGCCAGTGAACGCTCAATCCGAACCTTCTGTATCGGAAAAAAGAACTGGGTGCTGATCGACTCCATCAAGGGGGCGAAAGCCAGTGCAACTGTATATAGTATTTCAGAAACGGCCAAGCTGAACAACCTGAATCCGTACTATTACTTCAACCACCTTCTTTCTGAACTTCCGAAGCGTATCGACAAGGATGGAAATATAGAACCTGACAAACTGGAAGATCTTCTTCCATGGTCAAAAAAGTTACCTGCTAAATGTTACAAGCCCCGCCGCTGAAAAGCGGCGTTTGCTTGGCTGGGGGCGCATGATTTACCGTTTACTATACAAAAGCAGGAAACCGTCTCCTTCCCATAGTAGACCTTTGATCTTAGAAGCAGAGCGGCCGCAGAACAGGAATAGCGTATTTGGCACGAACAGCTGC
>CAMOVR010000312.1 GCA_946627565.1 uncultured Clostridia bacterium | reverse complement strand
GATTCTCCGGTCTTTTTCCGTGCAGCATCCGCTGCACTTATGATTCACTTTCTTCCATCTCATCCGTCAGCTCCACGGCGCGGGAGACACGGGCCTGATGGAGGCCCTTTACGAGCCCGTTGAGCAGGCCTTTGGGATAGCCGTATTCGTCCTTCTCCTCATCCGGCTCCTCATAGAAGGGGGCAGATATGGCCATGGAGAAGGTGCCTTCACTGGGCAGCATCGTCTTTCCCATGGAGTCGACATAAACGGTCAGGACCCTGAAGCCGTCACGGTTTTCCACGCAGTCTTCATGATCCAGGAAGCGAAGGAGTTCCTTTTTGCAGAGCTCCTGGTACTTTTCGGAAATGGCTTCCTGAAGCTGAGCCTGTTCGCCTTCCAGCTCGGCCTCATTTACAAACTGCACCGCATTGGCAAGGGCCAGGGGAGGCCCGGCTTCCTCCAGGGAACTGCTGGATTCAAGCCGTTCAAGCAGGGTCTGTAAGCTTTCTGTATCCATAATGCAGTCCTCCGTGTCTGCAGGTTCGGGTCATGGAATTACTTGGCGTTCTTGACTTCGTTCCAAAGCGTGGTGTACAGGGGCATGGAGCTTTCCGGAATATCGGTGAAGAATTCGCAGCGGGCCACGGTTTCCTCATCCGGGTTGATGACCTTGTTGGAGCTGTACTCTTCACCCATCAGTTCGACGGCGCCGCTGTTGGGGGAGGAATAACGGATTTCTTCGCAGTTGCGCTGGGCGATGTCGGGACGGCAGAGGAAGTCGACGAACTTTTCTGCGTTCTCCAGGTTCTTGGCGTCCTTGATGATGACCATGGGGTCAATCCAGATGTTGCTGCCTTCCTTCGGCACGGCATAATCCAGATCCGGGTTCAGGTCGATGGCGTACTGGGCATCTCCGGACCAGACAACGGCCAGGGCGCCTTCATTGCCCACCATCTTGTCCTTGGTTTCATCCACCTGATAGGCCTTGACCATGCCGCTGGTCTTCTGGGCGATGAGCTTGTCAGCAGCGGCCCGCAGACTTGCATAGTCACGGGTGTTCAGGGAGTAGCCCAGGTCCTTGAGGGTGATGCCGAAGGAGTCACGGATGGAGTCCAGCATGAACACATTGCCGGCATACTTGGGGTTCCAGAGAATTTCCCAGGAATCCACCGGATCATCCACCATGGTTTTGTTGTACAGGATGCCCACGGTGCCCCACATGTAGGGAATGGAGTGTGCGCCCTTGGGGTCGTAGGCGGGATCCTTCAGGGAATCCATAATGTAGGCATAATTGGGAATGTGGTCGAAGTTGATCTCTTCCAGATAGCCCTTGGCCAGCATGCGCTCCACCATGTAGTCGGAGGGGAACACAACGTCAAAGGCGGAACGGTCGTAGTCGATCTGGACCATCATGTCTTCATTGGTGGTGAAGCACATATAGTTGACATGAATGCCCGTTTCCTGTTCAAACTGTTCAATAACAGACTGGTCGATATAGTCTTCCCAGTTGAAAACGTTGACAACCTCTTCGGCGATGGCCGGGAAGGTCAGGCAGGAGAGAACACAGGCGAGGGACAGGACGAGGCAGAGAAGCTTTTTCATAATGCGTGCACTCCTTTTGCTGTGTGATAAATATGTATCAGTCGCTTTCCTTGGTGCGGTGATTGACGATCAGCAGCAGCACCAGGAGCGCGATGAACATAAGAGCGGAAAGGGCATTGAGGGTGGGCTCTATGCCCCTGCGGGCGGCGGAATAAATCAGGGTGGACAGGTTCTGAACCAGGGGGGTTGTGGTGAAATAGGAAATGGTGAAGTCGTCCAGGGACAGTGTGAAGGCCAGCATGGCGCCGGTGACAATGCCCTGGCGGCATTCGGGGATCAGAACATGGATCAGGGCGTATCCAGGGGTGGCGCCCAGGTCCAGGGCCGCCTCATAGGTGTGCTTGTTCATCTGCTTGAGTTTGGGCAGAACGGACAGGATCACGTAGGGGGTATCAAAGGTGATGTGAGCCAGGAGCATGGTGCCGAAGCCGCGGCTCACCTTGGCAAAGAGGAAGAGGATCATCAGGGAAATACCCGTGACGATATCCGGCATGGTATTGGGCAGGTTGGTGAGGGTCATCATGGCGGACTGGGGGCGTTTTTTCATGGAATAGATGCCGATGGCCGCCAGGGTGCCCAGAACGGTGGACACGATCATGGCGATGACAGCCACGGATATGGTGACCTGCAGGGCGTTCATGATGGAGGTATTCTGGAAAAGATCCGAATACCAGTGCAGGGAGAAGCCTTCCCATTTGGCCCTGGATTTGCCGGAGTTGAAAGACTGCACAATGAGCACCACAATGGGCACATAGAGGAAAACGAGAATGAGGGCCAGATAGAAGCGCTTGAAGAATTTCGAAACACGGCTCAAATCATGCCACTCCCTTCACCGTTGGGATCTGCCTTGCGCAGGATGGAGAGGGATACCAGGATCAGCAGCATCATGATCAGGCTCAGGGCGCTGCCGCCGTTCCAGTTGCCCTCCGTGAGGAACTTGGATTCAATCAGGTCGCCGAACATCATGGTGTTTCCGCCGCCGAGGACTCTTGGGATAAAGAAGGTGGTGACGCTGGGCATGAAAACCATGGTGATGCCGGAGATGACGCCGGGGACAGAGAGGGGCACGGTGACCTTATACAGTGTCTGCATGCCGGAGCATCCCAGGTCTGCGGCAGCCTCCGAAAGGGAGGGATCCTGCTTGGAAAGGGAAGTATAGATCGGGAAAACCATGAAGGGCAGGTAGTTGTAGACCATGCCCAGGAGCAC
>CAMOVR010000311.1 GCA_946627565.1 uncultured Clostridia bacterium | reverse complement strand
GCGGACGTATCCGCTGATTTCAAGCCCAGTACCCTTGGGTGCTGGGTTCTTGACAGTTTTCGGTATAGGGCTTAATGCCTGTCATGTCCCAATAGATAACATCATACTGATTCAAATGACTGCTGTAACTTAAGTCATCCGCAATCTGGCAATCATCAAACAGTTCCCGCGAATCACAGGTTTTATCATAGTATGCGCAAAGCATCTGCGCGGCATATGATTTTCCAAATCTGCGTGGTCAGCTGACACAGGTCAGATTATTCGCCGTTCCAATTGTGGAGTTGATTATCCCAATCATTCCCGTTTTATCTACATAATCATTTCCGAGGATTCTTGCAAACCCACTGTTTCCCGGATTCAGATACGTTCCCATATCACAGACCTCCTCCCACTTGTCATCTGTGTACGCAACCGACATAGGCTGATACGTTCTTTTGAATGGCGTGCAATACAATATCAGTCTCCTTTGTCAGGCTCGTCAGCAGGTTTCAATAATGCACTCATTTCGCACATCATTTTAACCTTAAAATCCATAAAATGTCAACAAACAATCATTTGATGTATCTCAGAATAGGTTTTTGATTACTGAAAACCATATTTCAGAGCTCTCTCTGAAACCGTAAATTCCCTAAGTCGGACACAGGACTCCCATTGGTCGAAATTGGCCGAAACCTGTCTCTGACAAGCAATAAACAGGTTTGCAAAAATATCTGCTATTCAATTGCTTAATCGATTAATACTGTGTAAAATATACCTAAGCACTAGGTATACTATAAGTTAAATGAATGACGTATCCGGGTACCTGTATCCCCAGTCCCGATTTCCAGTATACACCGTAATGCCTGATACGGTTTTCCGGTTCTTTTAAAACACGGATTCAGTTCCCTGCCGGTACACCGCCAGGCGAAGTTCAGAGAACGGAACAGGTACAGGGAATATCCCGCCGGGTATGGTGCCACCTGTCTGCAGGGACTGACAGGAACTGTCCATTGCCATACTTCACAGCGAAAACGCGCTGCAGAAAACATGGCCCCATGGAAACGCTGCACCAGGACATACAAAGGCCGGTACTGTTAACCGGACAGGCAGATCATGGGATGATATGCAGATGATCTGCCTGCACCGGACCGGTATCTGCCTTCAGCCGGGAGGAAGTACGGCAGAATATGCCAAGCGGCAGGCCATTTTCCTGCCGGCCATCTTCCTGCATATGTCCTGCCTGCTCCGTCTCCTGCTTCTGCGTACAGAAGAACATGTCCCCTTATTCCCCGCCCAGGATGATTTCCATGATATGGGAATCAATATGGGTGTTGATCAGGTTGATCTTGTGTTTGTCAAAGCCAAAGAGGGACGTTTCGTCTTCCGTGGAGTCTTCATCTTCTTCCGTGTCATCGGCAGCCTCTTCTGTGGCCGGCTCTTCGTACTCTGTTGTCGCCGTCCAGCGTATCCTGCCTATGGGCTGGTCAGAGTCTATATCCTGAAACGCGACCTCATAGACTGCCGGAAGTTTCTCTAAATCCAGATCGGTTCTGGGGTCATACATTCCCCATATAAACCCGGGATACGCAATTGCAAGATCCTCTACATCTTCCCACTTTCCGAAAAGAACAACGTGGAAATACTCTTTCTTCTGTACATTATACCCTTTGAGCAAGGCAATCATGGCTTCCGGATCCGCTTCTATTTTGCATTCCGGAGGAAGAGCGGCATGAAGCCATGTATCTTCCAGTCGGGCATCCTCTATTTCCGTGACAGCCCGTAAAACCCGCTGCGCATAATCCCTGTCTCTGAGACGGGTGCGCATCCAGGCTATAAAAGCCGCGTTTATTTCAAACATATTGTGTCTCCTTCCTCGTGGATGATGCAGCATGGAAAGGCTGCGTTCGTATCTGCTCTCCGGCACAGGCGTTTATCCGGAAAAGAGCACATGATATTATCCAGCGTGTCAGAGATGCTCCCGGAGCCTTGCGATATAATCTGCATCCGTTACCTCATACCTGTCCTCCGGCGGATACAGGGCGCCGCCGTAGAAAATATCCCGGTTGTTTGCAGTGGAAGGATCCATCTGCTGGCGTGCACGGGCAACATGGATCTGGTTGCACCCGGTGACTTCCAGGATCCTGTCAATGTTTTTCAGGTTGACGCCGGCACCGGGCAGGATCTGGATCCTTCCCTGGGCGAACTCCACCATCTCATGAATGGTGTCGATGCCGTAGAACACATCCGGCTCAAGGCCGCTGGTGAGCACCCGGGTTACCCCGAGTTCAATAAGCTGTCCCAGCATCTTTTTCCAGTCAGCTGCCACATCTATGGCCCGGTGGAAAACCTTCTCCCGGTCTCCGGCCAGGGAGATGATCTGCCGGCACCTTTCCTCATCCAGTGTACCGTCTGCATGGAGAAAGCCGAAAACCAGACCGTCGCTTCCGTGTACAAGCAGCTGCTCCGCGTCTGCCATGGCGGTTCTGAATTCCGCATCCGTATAACAGAAACCGCCCTGGCGGGGACGAACCATGGTCATAATGGGGATATCCACCATTTCTTTGGCGACGATCAGCTCACCAACAGACGGTGTCAGGCCGCCGTGGAACAGGCAGGAATTGAGCTCCACCCGGTCCGCGCCGCCTTTTTTCGCAGCAAGGACATCCTCCACACTGCCGCAGCAGACTTCCATAAGATACTTGCCCATGACAGAATCCTCCTTGTGTTTTCATCTTTTCCGGTGCGCAGGCGCTGCCTGCGGCCCGGTAGTTCTACGTCTTGCGTATATGTGACAGGGGCCAGGGCAGCCCGGGTTCTGATTCCTGCATGGCCCTGAATCCTTCTGCCTGTTTCCCGGATG
>CAMOVR010000310.1 GCA_946627565.1 uncultured Clostridia bacterium | reverse complement strand
GTAATTCGGGTTTTTCCGGGAAATACTCAGATATGACAGATTTTGACACAGAGAATCGTGCAACCCGGACATCATCGTTGTAAAGAATATACTGAGTCAAAATCCTCACCTCCCACTAAGATTGCGTTCAGTATACCATTGAATGCTCTTTTTATCCAGTTGTTTCACTTGATAACATTGGGCTTGAAGTATTATTGTCCTTGACATGGGGGACACTTTACTCCGCAGTGAGGGCAGAATTCCACGTGACCTGTCTGAATATATTCCTGCAGCATCGTCGTTGATTCCGTGCTGCAGGAAACCTATCAGGGCACCACTCTGATGAACGAACACATGAACGGTGAGTTCCCTGTGCTGAAGCCAGGCGTGAATGCCATATCGTGGACAGGAACGGTGACGAAGGTAGTCGTCAGGCCGAACTGGCGGTATTTGTAAGTATCTTCAAAGATACCAGGTATCATGGAAAATCGTACTTGTGCCATCTGATTGACGGTCGTATAATAAGACCGGTTCAAGAAAATGACTGCAGCAAACAGTCAGAGGAAGAACCGAATGAGGTGATATCGTCAGATGGAAAAGCAAACGACTATGGAGGAGCGCTTTGGCAAATGCCCTTATACGACGGCGCAGACGTTGATCTCCGGGAAATGGGCGGTACTGATCCTGCTCTATCTGGAGGAAGGCCCGATCCGTTTCAACGAGCTGCTCCGGAAGATGCCGAAGATGACCCACGCCACGCTGTCCGTGCAGCTAAAGTCTCTTGAAGAGTATGGGCTGATCAGGCGGGTCCAGTATGAAGCCATCCCGCCGCACGTGGAGTACTCGCTGACCGACATCGGAAAGAAGTTTCACCCTGTTGTTGCTGCTATGGAGACCTGGGGAAACGAATATATCGCGCAAATGCAGGGAGAAACAAACGTATGAATATGACCGGTATTGTCTACAGACCGCCCTATGAGGCCAACTCGCTGCTGCTTCAGGTGACCCTGGGCTGCAGCCACAATAAATGCACATTCTGCTATATGTATCCGGATGTGCAGTTTCGAGTCTGCCCAATGGAAGAAGCAGAAGCGGATATTGAGGAAGCAACACACTATTGTCCCAACGTCAAACGGGTTTTCCTGGAGCATGGCGATGCTTTCGTGCTCTCTGCGGACAGACTCCTGAAAATTGCCGATGCCATTCACCGGAAGCTGCCCAAGGTGGAGACCATCGCCATGTACGCCTCCATCCAGAACATCAAATCCAAAACCGATGAGGAGCTTCGTCAGCTTCGGGCTGCTGGTATCCATGGCCTGGACATCGGTGTGGAAAGCGGCCTGGATGCCGCGCTGACCTACATGAACAAAGGCCATACGTCAGCGGAGGCGAGGGAGCAATTGCTTCGCCTGACCGAAGCCGGCATGGATTACAGCTTCAACGCGATCCTTGGCTGCGGCGGCGCGGAGCTTTGGAAGGAAAACGCGGACGCCACTGCCGATCTGATCAACGCGGTGCAGCCGCATCTGCTCTTCATCGGCAGTCTGCACGCCCAGCCCGGATGCCGGTTGTATCAGGATATGAAAAACGGAACATTCAAGGAATGCACGATCGGCCAGCTGCTGGACGAACAGGAGCGGCTCATCCACGGCCTGGATCTGAAGGATACTTACTACTTTGGCTCGCATCCGTCCAATCTGGTACCTATGCAGGCTAAGCTGCCGGATCAGAAGCAGGACATGATTGCGGCAGTGCAGGAAACGCGCGAACAACTCCGCGCACATCTGGATGAGATTCCGGTTCGCGGCGGAGAGGGTTCAATTCTGAACCGATAAATCAAAGGAGGACACCACCATGTCAGACACTATGAGTAAGAAGAAAGACCTGGGTATCCTGTTTATTGGCAACAGCCATACCTACTATAACGACATGCCTCTCATGGTGAAACGCCGCGCGATTGAAGAAGGCTATAACTGCCGGGTAACGATGCTGGCACATCCGAACTGGTTTCTTTCTCAGCACGCGGAGGAACCGGAAGCTCGTTTCAACATCCTATACGGGAAGTATGATTACGTTGTCCTGCAGGAGCATGCACATCCCTTAGGGCCTGAAGAAGAGTTCTTGGATGCTGCAATCACGCTGAACAAGATGATCCGCGAAGCAGGCAGTACGCCCATCATCTATGAGTGCTGGGCAAAAAAGGACGAGCCGGAGCTCCAGGATCATATGAACCAAGTTCATCGGCATGTGGCCGAAGAAATCGGTGCCCTGATCGCGCCTGTGGGAGAAAACTGGTGGACCTATAACGAAAGCTGGCCGGATCTGGAAATGTATGCGGATGACGGGCGGCATGCTTCCCCGGCAGGCTCGGATTTTTCCGCAAAATATATCTGGGAAACAATCCGTATGGACATGGTCAGGAAGGAAAGATTATGAGTACGACAGAGAACAGCAAAATGGTTTCGCTTGATTAAAAAAGAACTCCGGGCTATGGGGCAGCTTGTTTCCGGGTATCTGGATTTTGCAGAACGCCAGGCAGAACGTGAGCAGGTGATGACCATGGCCGACTGGGCGAAACACCTGGATGGGATTTTGACATCCACAGGCGAGAAACTGCTGATCGGAGCTGGTTCCGTCAGATATGATGCTGCCATGAAAAAGGCGGCGGCGGGTTCCGCTCCCCCATCGATGTTTCACATCTCGGCGCCACGGGCCCGGGATCCGGGAACGGATAACATAAGAAATACCACCCGTAAAGGGTGGTATTTCTTATGTGGTCTGTACTGGACTCGAACCAGTGACCCCATCGATGTGAACGATGTGCTCTACCAACTGAGCCAACAGACCACGTTCCGCGTGGAACAAAAGGGATTATATCA
>CAMOVR010000309.1 GCA_946627565.1 uncultured Clostridia bacterium | reverse complement strand
TGTGCATCAATCTTTGGAATATCTCTCCACTTCATATTCAGGCTCCTTTACAAATACCGATTTAACATCCGATTTAGCGGCAGCAGATCGTCATTCATCTGCCGGCACAGCAACCACAAAAGGCTGTTCATACGGTTCGCTCTTCTGTGTGCATGGTCCTTCACGCCACATATCCATAAACCGGCCGAAAGGTACGACATAATACCCATCCTGATAGTGATCGGTGATATCGTAAGGATCTGCCATAATTAAAACATCGTCATATGGATCGTCGCTGCCGCATGTATCAATACCGATGATGACCTGCCAGTGACCGCGCCAGTCTTCCCAGGAAACCATGATGGGCATTCCCTGGTCGATTGTGTCAATCAGATATTTCTCAGCATCATAAATGGACGCAAAGTAAAAGTCTGTGCCTGCATGGTATTCTGTCTTCCAGCCAATACCGTCAAAAAACTGTACAAGGCCTTCCACGCTTGTTCCTTTTGAGGTGTCGGTTCCTGCAAGAGTGCATATCTCAAGCTCGTTATAATCCTGATTCTCATAGTGATTCAGCACCATCCGTGCCGATGCTGCTCCACAGGAATATTCCGTCGTCTGCTGGTACGTTTCAAACTCCGACAGTATATGAAGACCGTTCTCACTCTTCATATGATAATAGTCATTGATGACATAGTACCGGCTGTCGCCGTGGTCCAGCGCATGGTCGTATGCATCCGCACCGTCAGCATCCCCCGTTGTTTCCAGCCCCTCCTCATATGGGATGGTGTAGCACGCCGGCAGATCTGAACTGGCGCTGTCTGCTCCTGCACTGATGATACTGAAGGAAAAGATCATGATCATACAAACCATGGCAATTGAATGTCTTTTCATATAAATCCCCGCAATTTGTTTTCTGTGCAGCAGAGCAGCCAAATGAGCTCCTCAATGGCAGTCAATCAGACAAATCCTGCTGTGCATTGTATTCCCGTATGTACATCGGCTTTCCTGTTTTTCTCCGTAATATGGGCCATTGGATATACAACTCAGAAATACAGCATCTGATAACAATTGTCAATCACTGTACTGCAGATATACATTTTTAAACCGTTGTGCCGGCAGAGCCGGAAACCGAACTGCCCGGGAAACCGCCTTTTTAAAAAGAAAACGGCACCCTGTCCGGATGCCGGCACACAATGGTGCTGTCCCGGATGGGGTACCGTCTTTTCAATCAACTGAAGGGGAAAGCGTCCGGATGCCGGCCCTGCCGGACCCGGGCTTTCTCAGCTGTTTCCGCCTTCATTTTCTTCTGGGTTATACAGTCCGCTTACTTGAGCTTCCAGGCCAGATCATTCAGGAAGAGCTGCTGTTCCATGGACTCTGCCGTGGTATCCTTGGTGATGTGCACAAACTCAATGTCCATCATCCGTGCCCAGTCCTTCATCTGTTCGGCGGTGACATCATAGCTCAGGACTGTGTGGTGGGCACCGCCTGCAGCGATCCAGCATTCCACACCGGTGGTCAGATTCGGGAAGGCTTTCCACATGACACGGGCCACGGGCAGGTTCGGCATGGGAAGAATGGGCTTGACCGCCTCGATGTCCTGGACAATCAGACGCAGCCTGCCGCCCATATCCACAAGGCTCACAACGATGGCGGGACCGGCATGGCCTTCAAAGACAAGCCTGGCCGGGGGCTCGCGGTCGCCGATGCCCAGAGGATGCACCTCGATGCGGGGCTTTTCCGCTGCAACACTGGGGCATACTTCCAGCATGTGAGCGCCCAGGGAGTACTTGGCATCCGGATCCAGATTGTAGGTGTAATCCTCCATGAAGGCTGTTCCGCCGGTCATGCCCTCACTCATGGCCTTCATGATGGCTGTCATGGCAGAGACTTTCCAGTCGCCTTCGCCGCCGTACCCATAGCCCTGGGCCATCAGGTGCTGGCTGGCCAGACCGGGCAGCTGCTTCATGCCGTAGAGATCCTGGAAGGTGTTGGAGAATGCCTTGCAGCCCTCGGCGTCCATCATCTTCTTCATGGCGATCTCTTCCCGTGCCTGATAGCGGACGGTCTCGATGTCATCCGTGTTGAAGGTGTATTCGCTGCGGTAGGTTTCCATGAGGGCGTCGATTTCTTCTTCGGTCACGGCGTTCATGGTATCCACAAGCTTGCCCACCGGCCAGGTGTTGACCTGCCAGCCCAGCTTGATCTGCACTTCCACCTTGTCGCCTTCGGTAACGGCAACCTCGCGCATATTGTCGCCAAAGCGCATGACCTTCAGGCTCTTGGAGAACATGACACCCACGGCTGCACGCATCCAGCTGCCGATCCGCTTCTGGACGTCTTCATCTTCCCAGTAGCCGGCGATCACCTTGCGGGGCATTCTGAGCCGGGCCGCGATGAAGCCGTGTTCCCGGTCACCGTGAGCTGCCTGGTTCAGGTTCATGAAGTCCATGTCAATCTCTTCATTGGGAATGGAGCGATTGTACTGGGTGGCAAAATGGCAGTACGGTTTCTGCAGGTCCACGAAGCCGTTGATCCACATCTTGGAGGGGCTGAAGGTGTGGCACCAGGTGATGATGCCGGCGCATTTGGGATCATGGTTGGCCTCGCGCACCACCTCAGTGATCTCCTGGTTGGTTTTCGCAGTCACCTTGTAAACCAGGCGGCAGGGAAGATTGCCGGTGGCATTCAGCTTATCCGTCATCTCCTGTGCACGGGCTGCTACGGTTTCAAGCACCTCGGGACCATACAGGAACTGACTGCCAACAACAAACCAGAATTCGTAATCTCTGAGCATTTTCATGTTCTCCTTTATAAGTGTTGTACATGGTGTAAATGTATGCTGCGCATCGGGTAAGCTTCTGACATGGGATGCCCCGTTTTCAT
>CAMOVR010000308.1 GCA_946627565.1 uncultured Clostridia bacterium | reverse complement strand
TCATGTAGGCCCGGTTCTCCGGACGGCAAAGGGAGATGAACTGGCTCCCTGCACCATCCGGCATCTCCTCCGCCAGGATTTCCCTGACCTTTTCCTCCGTCAGGACCAGCTCTGTCTCCGCGTCCTTCAGCATGTACGAGATGCGGTCCTCCGGGTATGCCGGATCCAGGGGCAGGTATGCCGCCCCTGCCTTCTGGATGCCAAGCTCTGCTGAGATGAATTCCTTTACCCGGCCCATCTGAACCGCCACGAAGGTGTTTTCCTTTACGCCCTGACGGATCAGCCAGGCAGCAATGCGGCCGGATACCTCATCCAGCTCCTTATAGGTATAGCTTCCCCCTGCGTCCTCTACAGCTGTCCTGTCCGGAGTCAGCCTGGCCTGCTCTTCAAACAGGTGGATCCAGGTCTCAGATTCGTCATATGGGAGCTTTTCTCCCCGGGAAAGCTGTAGAAGCTGCTCTTTGTCTTCTTCTTCTATGAGCCGGGCATCTTTTACCCGCTCTGCCGTGGCCAGGCTTACGCACAGCGTTTTCAGGGCATGGGCAAAACGGAGGATCTCCTGCCTCCCGTAGCGCATGCCGTCATATTCTATGGCCAGGACATAGCTGTCCCCTTCCGGCCAGGCATCCACGGAGACCGGAAGCTTGACGGCATCCTGGGTATTTCCGCCCATGCTGTGTTCTTCCGTGTATCCGCCGTTCTCATCCAGCCCGCCCTGATAGGCGAACATAAGCTCTGCCTTGATCCCGTGGCGTTCCACCAGACGGGTATAGGGATAGATCTCCATTTCAAAGCTTTCAAGAAGCTGGGCATGCATGGCCTGCACGTATGCTTGAGTGCTTTCATCCCCGGGATCCATGCTGGTTACAGGCAGGGTCCGCACAAACATGCCCACTGTATGAAGAAGAACCGCGTCCGCACTTCTTCCGCCGGAGATGGTGGTATACAGGATTTTTTCTTCCCGGGTTATTCTGCGCACCGTTTCCGCAAAGGCTGCCTGCAGGAAGCTTCCCGGCGTTACACCGCTTTGTTCACAGAATATGCGGATTTTCTCCCCCGGGACACGGATATATACCGTGCCGGAGGGCTTACCGTCCGCCTTTCCCTCTTCCGGCAGCACGGCAGCCTGGGCGCCTTCCAGAAGACGGTCAAAACGCTCTTCTGTTTTCTGTATAGCTGCGCCTGAGAGCTGCTCTTTTTCATACAGTGCCCAGTCCCAGGCGGTCACCGTTTCCGCGGGTACTTCTTCACCCCTGAGGGCGCGTCTCACGTCCTCAAGGAAGATTTCCCCGGAGATGCCGTCAAATACCGTATGATGGAAGTCCATGAAAAGCCAGCTGTCCCCCCGGAAGGTGTATACCTCAAGGCGATACAGAGGGTCATGGAAGACATCAAATGGGCGCACATGTTCCCGGAAGAAGGCATCGTCAGGTTTTTCCCCGAGTTCCGTCACGCTGGCATGGACCGGATCCGTATCCCTTCTCTCCTGCATGATGTCCCCGTCCCGGTACACAAACCGGGTGCGCAGGGCCGGATGGGCGTGCGCAGCCAGACGCACGGCTTCCGCCAGCGCCTCCCCGTCTGTATGTTCAAACAGATGGACCTCCGGCATATTGTACTCTGTAGCGCCCGGATGCTTCTCCCAGTCCACCAGAATGCCCCGCTGGTTTTCCGTAATGGGATAGAAGTCCTGCCTCTCCCGGGGCCGGACGCCCCCTTCCTTTTCCTTCCCATGGTCCGCTGCCTCAGATATGGCCCGGACGGTGGGGTCCTTCAGGATCTCCGCCGTGCCCACCCTTGCCCCCAGCATCCGGTGGATTTCCGCACTGAGCCGCATGGCGCCAATGGAGGAAAGGCCCAGGGATACCAGGTTTGTGGTGACACCGAAGCCTTCCGTTTTAAGGATATCCGCTGCCGCCTCCAGCAGCGCCTTTTCTGTCTCTGTCTCCGGCGGGATCAACTCGCCCAGGTCCGTTATCTCCGGTTCCGGAAGCGCCTTCCGGTCAATCTTGCCGGATGTGTTATGGGGCATGGTTTTCAGCTGCATATACACCGTGGGCACCATGTAGTCCGTGAGACGCTCAGACAGGAAGGCCTTAAGTTCCTTATCCTTCAGCTCCGCCCCGTCTTCCAGGGTGTAGTACAGCACCACCTGGTCCCTTTTCACCGCGGCTGCCGCCTCACGGATCCGCCCATACTTCAGTGCCCGGTTTTCGATTTCACCCAGCTCTATTCTGAAGCCCCTGAGTTTCACCTGGGTATCGATACGTCCCAGGTATTCCAGTTCGCCTCTTTCGTTGTATCTGGCAAGATCCCCCGTCCTGTACAGGCGCACCCCGGGAAGATCCGGGCTTTCGCAGAACTTTTCTTTTGTCAGCTCAGGCCTTTTCCAGTAACCCTCCGCCATCTGGGGCCCTGCAAGGCACAGTTCCCCTGCCATGCCGCGGGGCATAAGGTGCAGATTGGGGTCCATGACATACCCGGCGCAGTTGTCCAGGGGACGGCCAATGGGGATGGTCTCATATACCCGGTCTTTGTCGATCTCATGGAACACGGCGTCCACGGTGAACTCCGTGGGCCCGTAGGCATTCAGGATCCTGCCCCGGACCCTGGGAATGCCGGTCATGGCTTCCCCGCCTATGCTGATGTAATCCAGATTAAGTTCCGTATCCCGCCCCATGAGCTGGCCAAAGGCGGTATAAAAACTGCCCCCGGTGATACGGTTTTCCGCAAGATATGTGCGCATGGCAAACACATCCTTCCGGACTTCCTCCGGAACGATATACACACTGCCCCCTGCACACAGGGTCGGGAACAGATCCTCTCCCGCAAAGTCCACAGAAAGACCCGCATGGATGCTGATCCGGCTCTCCTCCGAGAGATGCCAGTGTCTTG
>CAMOVR010000307.1 GCA_946627565.1 uncultured Clostridia bacterium | reverse complement strand
CCCTCCTTATCATCCGCTATTCCAGAAGCGTCCTTGTGCGGGGCACGGAGAAGGCGGTAAAGTAAAACGGAAAACACGGCCTGACGAAACTGCAGAACTAAGCTGCAGAAAGGCCGAGATCACAGAATCTGAAACAGCTTCTGAGGATTTACGTATGTACCGTGACGCCTTTATTGAAGCGCGGGTATACATGTATCCCCGGGGCTCTTATTCCGGGCAGGTCTGCCGGCACCCTGAAGATACGGGTGCTGCCTGCCTGTATGACAAATCGTGAGGAGGGCATGTAGTGACATTCTATAACGGCCGGCCGGGCAGTCTGTACCTGGATCTTAAGAGAATCATGACCGATTCACCCTGGAAAAAGCAGCTTCTTCAGATGAGACAGAAGGGCGCGCCGGATAACGTGCTCATGAACGTGTACATGGAATATAAAAACAGCGGCACGCTGACAGACCGGGAGCTGGAAAAAATGGACCGCCTGCTCCGGAAGGATCCGCCATCCGGCGAGGATGTTTCCAGCCTGGCAAAAATGATCCGGAACAAGTGCCTCATAACCGCGTACAACTGCAGTCTTGCGGATCCGGACAATCCTGTGTCCAAAACGCTCAGGGAAAACGGTGTCCTGGTGACGTTTGCCAATATTGACGAATCATACACATACGTCAGAAAATATGAAAAAGACACGGAGAAAATTCGCTTTATCACCTTTGAATCCCTCCGCGCGCTGGCAGACAGTCTTAAGACCAGGGCGGTCCTGGCCTGGCGGGAAGGGGATGACACGCTGAACGGCCGCCGGAGCCTGTACTATGACGGTGCTTCCGGCATGTTCGGTGCGGGTGCGGTCATCACCCACGGGACCCGTCAGCAGAAAGAACGCTTTGAAGCATACGGTGAAGGCGTTAAGATACGCCTTTGAAGAGTCCCCCATGTGAAACCCCATGTACGGATGACAGGAGGGCGGTGCGTGCCCGACGCTTACACCTGCATGGCCGGCGGGGAATCTCCTTCCGGCCCTTTATACTCGTGATCGTAATGATCAGGAAAATCGTATGTGGCGTCACGGTATATACGGAAATCAAACAAAAATCCGTTCCGGATTTTTGTGATTTCCAGTATAACCTGACAAAACTGCAGCTATTGCGCTGTGTATAGATCCCGGCCGGCACAGGCGTTTGGCCAGGAACATGAGAAAGCCGGCAGCCACGGTATAAGGCTGCCGGCGTTTTTGCGTATATCAGGTTTTGGGAAATCAGAAGACATGCTGCAGGAAATTGTACAGGGCCAGGTGCCAGTTCCCCATGGAGTGATAGCGCATGGGGAAGATATCAAAACAGGTGTTTTCGCCCTTTTGGAGACGGCTGTCAATTTCCAGCAGCTCCGCATAGTCCGTCAGCTGCCGGGGCAGGGCAAAGTCCAGGTTCCCGCTGGCCGCGTAGAGATAGTTTATCGTTAAACCCTTAAACTCCTCGCTCAGAAGGTGTTCCGTAAGGTACGCTTTATCCGTTCTGGACCCGCTAAAGGTCCCGAAGTACGAAAACCAGTCAAGGCATCCGCACAGGACGGAGCGGTAGGTGGTGACAGCGCCCCTTGAGAGACCCGCAAAGGCCCGGTGATCACGGCTTTCGGTAAAACCCTCGCTGTCCCTGGTGGCGGCATAGGTGGCGTATTTCGTCTCCACAGCCGGCACCAGATCGTTTCGCAGCTCCTCCCGGAAGGCGTAGGTCAGGCCTTCCAGGGCCGCCACGCTTTCCGTGCAGTCATCCTCCGTATAGAAGGTGGGGGTCACCACGATCATGGGCGGGATCTCCCCGGCGGCGATCAGCTGGTCCAGCATGGTTTTGTTATAGCTGTGTGTCCTGAGCCAGTAATACTGGTCGTCCCCGCTGCCGTGCATGAGATAGAGAATGTCGCAGGGCTTGTCCGGACTGTAGCCGGCGGGCAGGTACACCAGGGCGGACTTTTGGACGCTTCGCCCGTCGGTGGCATAGGCCCGGGTCTCATAGAAGAACTCTTCCACGGTGCCCTCAGGCACATCGGACGCGGTATCCCACCTGGCAGGCACGCCCCAGATTTCCCTCTGGGGAGCCCCGCTGCGGTTGCGTGCCATAAGATACGACACGCCCCAGAAAAGGAGGAAGGCCAGAAGGAGGGCGGCAAGGATCATAAGGTACCGGACCGCCAGCTTTCCGTGCTTTTCCTTCTTTACAAGCATCAGCGCTTCCCCCAGGACCGCCCAGATGCCGGAGATGGCAGCCGTCACCAGAAGGCCGCTGTTATACAGCGTGGTGGCGGGATTGTTCATGTACACAAACATTGTAATGGCCCCGGCGCAGGGAAGAACCATCCACCAGGGCTGCCGGCTCTGGTATGCGGTGATGGCAATCAAAGCAAAGCAGACCTGGATCATCAGCATGGTCAGGACAGGCTGGAGGGCTCCGAGAAAACAGTGGCGCAGGACATCACAGATGCCAACAAAAAGCAGAAGACACAGGCAGATGCCTGCCAGGGCCTGCGCCGTGCTGCCCTTTTCCCGGCTTAAGAACATATACAACACCTCCGCTGGGGGAAGTGCCCGGGGCAGGGCACGAAGAATCTGCCCCGGGCACTTTTATACTCGTCTCGGAATGATCCGAAAACCCGTATGTGGCGTTATGGTATATACGGAAATCAATCAAGAATCCGTTCCGGATGTTGTGATTTCCAGTATACCGAATCAGGATCGTGAAAGGCTTACTCCCTGTTTCCCGCCATGACGGTGCACACCGCATTGCAGACGCCGGAGACCACCAGAAGAACCGCGCTGGCCAGCGTCCGTTCCCTCCACCACGTCGTGCAGGATTCCTGCCGTGATGACTTCCTGGTCATCTGTCATGGTGGACAGGATCTGGGCCACCTCCAGGGGATGGAGGA
>CAMOVR010000306.1 GCA_946627565.1 uncultured Clostridia bacterium | reverse complement strand
TCACGAGACACTTGAAACCCTTATGCAGCATGCTGTTATACACGGGGGCATAACGTTCCAGATATCTGGCAAAAGGGCTTTCCTCTGAGATACGGGCTTCAGTTGTCACAATCATGGCCAATTTCCTCCCCCTATCATGATTTCTTCGTTTGAAGACTATTTGAAACCGCTTTGAAGCTGCTTCCACGACCTTCCTGATCAGTCCGGGGTATTCACGGCACACTTCTCTGCATCATACAGATCAATACAGAGCTTTCGTCCCGGTGCAGATCCCGCTTAAGGGTACGTTGATATGTCTGTGCTCCCCCTCTTCCGGTCTCAGATCTGTTCTCCTTCAGGGCCGGATCCCTCACAGGGCGGAAGCTGCTTATCCTTTAAGACAGAGAACCGGAACCCTGCACAGCCTTGCATAACGGATCAGGTTCCGGGTGTCTCCGGACTGTCCACTGTAAACAGCAATCACTTTTGCACTGTGGTTCACCATCCATTCGTTCCTCTCCTGATACGCTTCCCTGGTGTATGCCGGTTCCATCACCTTGACATACTCAGCCTGGCTCAGCAGAAAACGGTACCGTGCGCGCCATTCATCGTCCCATTCCTCATCAAAACCCGCGAAGGGAATAGCTGCCAGCAGGTGCAGGCCCGGGTTGCTCTTCTTAAGCCTTACAACAATCTCCGCCCCCCAGATGTCCGCACCGCAGGCCATTCCGGAGACAAACGTGGTATATCCCTCTGAAACGGCCCGCAGAATGCTGTTCTCCAGATCCACCTTGATGTCGTCCTCCGGGCGTTTGAGCATCCGGAGCTGTTCTCCGGTGATTGCGCACCGGATTTTACGCAGTCCGTCCCTCAAAGCGCATCATACTCCCGGTCCTCGTCAAATATGCCGTCCGCCTCGATGGACAGTATGTCCCGGAAATGAATGATGCTCCGTCCCACCGTTATACTGTGGCTCACCGTGCCGTCCACCCGCATGCAGATTCCTGAAACCGACTGAATCCTTCCCCTGACACCGCAGGCAGCGTTGTTCTTATCCGTGCAGAGGACAAAGTACCTGACCCTGACCGATACCCGGTTTTCCCTGGCCGCCCTGCCGCTGCAGGTAAGCATGTTCAGAATCCCCAGCCTGCGGTTGATCTCCTCCCGGTCCCCGTCGCTCATCTCAGGCCTGCTGATGTACAGAACATCTTTGGACGCCACCGCATCGCTGAATCCCTTCAGGGCATCGAAAGGACTGAATATCTTTGCCCGCCGGCCGCAGTCCATGGCGGGATGCTTCAGTGCAAAAGCATCATACGCCTGATGCCTCGGCTTCCCCTTCAGAAAAACCTTCAGGTATTTGAAGTCCGGAGGCATGGGCATGTATCCGACCTCCATCACAACACCTCCCCGCAGTCTGGAAGGCGTGACGGCATCAGGCTCTGTGCCCGCCGATCTGCTGGTTTCTCTCCAGCATGGTGGCACCTTCCAGCATGTTCATTCCTCTGAAAACGGCGTTTGCGCCGTATTTTTTTCTTATCTCCGCCATGGCTCCCTGGATTCTTCGCTCCCGGTCCAGAAGCTCATAGTCTTCAAACATGTCAAGCTGTACGCCCGCCGTGTCAGGCACCGTCTCGCCGGCGCACACCCCCAGACGCCGGTACAGAAGCCTGTGGTCTGTCCTGGCGTCAAAGGAAGCGAGTATGGCATCCCTGACCGTCATAAAACTGTTTGTCCTGGTCCGGGTCTTCACTGTCCCGCCGCTGTGGGCCGGATGGAGCCGCCCGTAAAAGTCGATGGCTACCGGGCCGCTGTAGCCGGGAAACACTTCCAGGGACTTGTAGTCGTAGGAGACCCACCAGGTGAAGGATGTGCTGACAAGGTTTTTGGAAAACATGTCGGCGCACAGGACCTCAATCATCTCCGTCAGCACAAGCCGGGCCTCGCCGTACCGGTATGGGCGCGGAAGCACCTGGCCGTTGGAAAGACTGCTGCTGGAGGTGCGGTAGGATTTGATATCCTTCATGGTCACCGGTTCCAGACCCCAGGCATGGTCAATCAGGATCTCCCCGTCAATGCCGAAGGTCTTGTAGAACCATTCCTCATCGTACTGGGTCTTTGCTGCCACATCCCCCATGGTGAACAGATCCGCCCGGTTCAGCCGCCTGGCCTTTCCCGGGCCGATCTGCCAGAAATCCGTCAGCGGCTGATGGTCCCACAGGAGAAATTTGTAACTGTCCTCATTGAGCTCTGCGATGCGCACGCCGTCCCTGTCGGGCTGCTTCTTTTTCGCCACAATGTCCATGGCCACCTTCGCCAGGTACAGATTGGTCCCGATGCCGCAGGTGGCCGTGATGCCCGTGACAGCCAGTACATCCCGGATCATGGTCATGGCCATAAGGTGGGCCGGGTGGACATGCTGCCTTTCCGCCTCTTCCCGGTAGGCGTGAAGATACGGCGTGCAGTCGATAAAGGATTCGTCTATGCTGTACACATGGATGTCCTCCGGGGCGGCGTAGCGCAGGAAGACCGAGTAGATCTGGGCGGATACCCGTTCGTACTCCGCCATGCGGGGAACTGCAATAAGGTAGGAAACCTTTGTCCTTGTCTGCGCCTCATACCGGCGTATGGCCTCCCTGGCTTCAAAGAGCCTCGGCCGGCTGGGCACCCCTATGGCCTTCAGGGCGGGGGATACGGCCAGGCATATGGTCTGGTCCGTCCGGCTTTCATCCGCCACCAGCAGCTTTGCCTTCAGGGGATCCAGGCCGCGGAAAACGCACTCCACCGAAGCATAAAAAGACTTCATGTCTATCGCGGCATATACGTGTTCCATCTTACCTGTCCTCCGAAAACCTGCAGGCGGCTGCGGAATGCATTATTTCTCCTCACCGGAGGCCTCTGCATCCGGCTCCGCCCGGCCGGCTTTTCCTTCCTGTGCATAC
>CAMOVR010000305.1 GCA_946627565.1 uncultured Clostridia bacterium | reverse complement strand
GTTTCCCGGGTACCGTCATCCCGGATGTGTATAATCTCTATATTTTCCGACACTTCACCCACAGCAATGCTCACATCCACTGGATGGGTTTCATCCGGCTGGTATGCTTCGCCGTTTTCTGCGATGGAAATGTCATAGGCAGCAACAACAGCGCCCTCGTCCGCAAAAGTGGCATAGTCTTCTGCAACGTCCTCAGCTTCCGCTTCTGCCGCCTTTGGCATCATACCGTTGAGTGCAACATTTCCAAGATCGAAGATCTTTCTTCTGTATCCGGTGTCCCTGACCACGGCAAAGCCATCTGCATCACCCAGTGAAAGGCTTGCATCCACATTGTCGCCTTCAAACAGGACTTCCCCGATCTCCCCGTCCTTTACACTGTATACAACCACACTTTCCCGGTCCACCAGGTTCAGCGCTGTGGATACTTTGACATACATAGCGTTGAGAAGCTGGCCCAGGGTGCTCTGCACACGGTATGCACTTACAGCTTCAAGACCTTCCTCCAGTGCCACCTGAATGGCGGTATAGGTGGGAGAAAGCAGTCTGGAGAACCCCTGCAGGGTATAGCTCACTGCATCACTGGTCCAGGAGAGAAGGCTGCTTAAGACAGATCCAAAACCAAAGACTGAGAAAGAATCCGTTTCGAAAGTCACAACACCTTCCGCGCTGGCTTCACTGTTTACCTTTTCATTGCCTTTTCCGGTGAAGTGCACCACTTCCAGGGCTTCCGCACCATCTTCCACATCCAGCAGTTCCACCTTCACCTCAACAGGAGCTGCCGGCTCGATTTCCTCGCCGTTGTGAACAATGGAAATGTCCAGGAATTTGCTGTAGAAGACCTCGTCCCCTTCATTCAGACCCAGGGTATCGGAAAACGGACGGATATAATCGTCCCCGCTGACTTCCTTTACATCAAGCCCGGCCCCTTCCGGAATGCCGGCTGATTTGTCAAAAGTCACAGTGATCCTGTATGTCGATCCCCCTATGGTCACCGTCTTCTCTATGGTCCTTGTCACCGCATATGTGCTGAAGCTTTCCGCTTCAAATTCCACCCAGCCGTCACTGGCTTCCACGGTGGTCACATATTCCGGCTCTGCCACACTGTCAGAGAGATGATAAATATTCAGTTCGCCCGTAAAGGCATCGTCACGGAAATGAACCTGCACTTTCTTCCCTGCAGGCTGCCATGTCTTGCCCTTCTTCTGCTGGTTGCTATTTGCGTAGATATGGATATCCCAGGCTGCTACGACCTCTTCCCCGTCTATGGATACCGTCACCGGCTGTACGTCGATAATGCCGTTCCCCGGGATTTTGCCGGTCAGATAGATGTCCTCATTGGCGTACAGGGCGCCCTCGATTTCCTCTATTGTCTCTTCTGCCGCCTGAGGATCAATGACCTTCACCACGGCAAGGCCGTTTGCCCCTTTGAAGGACAGGTCAAAATTCACCCTGTCCCCGATCTTCAGGTTGTCCTGCTTAAGGGTATCCAGCGCGCCGTTTTTCACGGAATAAACCGCCAGCGTCTCCCCAGCCTTCAGTTCCGGCATGCCGGTTATGACAGCGTCCGCGGTAAGAGCCGTGTTGTTTTTGAGATTTGAAACAGACCAGGCTTCCAGCACCACATGGGTGCTGTCCCCGGCAATCCCGGACGGGGACGCGGAGGGTACCTGGTTCTTCTTGTGGCTCCCAAAGAAGGATATATCGGCATATTTGCCGCTGTTTTCGTATACAAAGCCAGCCCTCTGCTTTTTGGATGCGAGGGATGCCGGCATGGGCGAGGCATACTCTGCCGTAAGTGTTACACTGCCCTGGGGCGTAAAGGGAGCCGTGACCCGTTTTCCGTCAAGGTACCATCCAAGAAACGCATCCCGGTCCGTTTTGCCAGCCTCCGGCAGGACGTCCATGGAGATGCCTGCATATGCATAATAGATCTCCTCGCCGTCCCGGGAGGTGAATGTCAGTGTATACAGTTCCGGTTTGCTGCTGTTTTCCGTCCCGTTTGTACCCGCCGGTGTCCAGGTGGCATCAAAGGAGAGACCCTCCCCCAGAACCTGGACAGGCATCAGCTGGAACAGGCAGACCAAGGCCAGAAGAAGCGCAAGGATTCTTTTCTGCACAGGTACCCCTCCTTCCTTATGTTCTTCCGGACAATCATTCATTCTCTGCAAGTTTGTATACCTCTCGGTTTCGTGCCGCCGTTTCCGGACATGCGGTTTTCCATGCACCGCACATCCGGAATATTGCACTTCTCTCACATCCATTGTGCAAAATTCTGTGTTTTTCGGCCTTGAAAACCCATATCCGTAACACGGCGTATACTGGAAACCATGAAGCAGCCTGTTCCGGGCTCCTGTGATTTCCAGTATATCGCGTTATTTCCTATCCTGTTTTCCGGATCTGCTCCCGGCAGATCATGTCATGCGGGATCCCGTCAGGAGCAGGTCACCACCAGGCGCCAGTTCCACAGAAGGGACTGTGCGTCCGCTTCAAAGCTGTATACGGCTTCCGTTGCGCCCTCCACAGCCTCAAATCCGCTGCCCTGGTCGCATTCCCACTGATAGCTCACTTCCAGACCCTCCGCTCCGGTGACAACGCCGGTCAGGTGGATGATTTCCCCTTTCCTGGCATTGCCCTTGAAGGAGCTCTGGATGGATACGTACAGTTCTGCGAATACCGCCGCGGTGCTCTCCGGCACTTCCTCTGCCTGCGTCGGTTCCGCCTGCTCGGGGTCTGCGTCAATCTTTCCCCTGCCGGCTGCCGCGTAGATGAAGACTTCCTGTGTGTCGTCTTCTTTGTCTTCCGTTACCTCTTTCCCGCTGTCTGCAGCCGCTTCAGGCATCACGGCTTCTCCTTCTTCGGGAGCTGCAGGATCCTGAGACACGGGAAGGATGGCTGCCTGGCCCGCGGGGATGACCGTCTCTTCAGTCTCATCCGCTTC
>CAMOVR010000304.1 GCA_946627565.1 uncultured Clostridia bacterium | reverse complement strand
GCAGTACCGCAGAGGCCACGGACAGCAGAAAGACCCGTCGTAAGCACCGCAAAAAAGCGATAAACAGGTTAAAAATCCAAGAAAAAAACTGAAATCCTTCATTCCGTATTCCCGGGTTTTCCGGTACAATATAGAGCATTAACACAGCAAAGGAGTGGGACGATGGTCCTGGAGCTTATAGTCAATCTGCTGCTCAATATCTTCCTGGGGTCAGATTTGTCATCTGCTTTCAATCTGATCATGTCTGTGCTGGCACATGTCGGCATGTGGTTCATTTTCAAGAAAAGCGGGGCCAAGGGCTGGTGGTCCCTCATTCCCTGCCTGCGTCAAGCCAAAATGGGCCTTATTGCCGACCGGGAAAATGAGGGCCGTATTCTTGCTTCCGTACACGGAATCAGTCTCATTCTGACATCCATCCAGCTGGTCATCCATACGCTGGCACCCGAAATGGACAGTGTATTCACAAACTTCCTTCTGGTTGCTTCCGTGACTGTGCTGATCATCGAGATGATCTATTACATCCGTGTATACCTGGGACTCATCGAACTGTATGACCAGAAAAAAGTCTGGATCCTCCTGTGGATCTTTATGGATGCGATTCCTGCCTGCATGTGGGGCCTCATGAAAAAGTACCAGCCCGGCTGGACTGTGGAGGAAGTGCACAGCGCAGCGGCAGACTACTTCTCCAACTCCAGGGCACAGGTGCTGGACCAGGGCCTGACCGTCAACCTGGAAGAGCGGACCACCACAGAGTTTTTCAAGAAGTTTTACCTGCTCAGGGACATTCATATGTATATCAAGCCCGGCCATATGGTCCTGCTGCTGGGCGGCAGCGGCGCGGGCAAGACCACCTATCTCAACGCCATAAACGGCTATGAAAAGGCCAAGGCGGAAGTGGTCTTAAACGGCAAGAACCTGTACACCAATTACAAGGATATGCAGTATGACATCGGGTTTGTTCCGCAGCTGGACCTGATGCGCGGGTCTGACACGGTGTTCCGCACCCTGATGGACGCAGCCAGCCTGCGCCTGCCGGTGAACTTTAACAATGCACAGAGGCAGGAGCGGGTGGAAGAGGTCATGAAAATCTTCGGCCTGGCACCAGTCAGGGACAACCTGGTGGTGAAGCTCTCCGGCGGCCAGCGCAAGAGGCTGTCCATTGCCATGGAGTTCATTTCCAACCCGTCCCTGTTCATTCTGGACGAACCCGACAGCGGCCTGGACGGCGTTATGGCAAGGGAACTGTTTACACAGCTTCGGAAGATTGCAGACCAGGGAAAAATCATCATCGTCATTACCCACACACCGGACCGTGTCATCGACCTGTTTGACGACGTGATTGTTCTGGCCAAAGACGGCAAACGCACCGGACGTCTTGCCTATTTCGGTCCCATTGAAGAAGCCCGGAAATTCTTCGGCAAGGAGAAAATGGAGGAGATCGTCAAGTCCATTAACCAGAAGGAAGAGGGCGGCGAAGGCCGGGCAGATGAGTTTATTCTGAAGTACGCGGAGGTGCAGCATGGCTGAAGTAAAGAAGAGCAGACCCGCCCGCATGAGAAGAGTGCGGCACAAGGGAAGGGCCAGCCAGATCCTGATTTATCTGGGAAAACAGCTGCGGCTGTTCATCAATGAAAACGACTGGAAAGTGCTCCCCATGGCAGCCATTATTGCCGCTCTGGTGGGCATGGTGATTCGAAAGAAAATCTTTATCAGCATGGAAGGCTGCCTGATTGGCGGTTTCGCTCTTACCTGCGTGGGCATCTGGAACGGCTGCTTCAATTCCATCCAGGCAGTCTGCCGGGAGAGAGCGATTATCAAGCGGGAACACCGCTCCGGCATGCATGTCAGCTCCTATGTGGCGGCACACATGATTTATCAGTTCTTCCTCTGCCTTCTGCAGACAGGACTAACCATGTATGTGCTGATACTGCTGGGGGTACAGTTCCCTGCCACGGGCTTCATGACGCCCTGGATGGTGCTGGATATGGGCATCTCCCTTCTGCTGATCATGTACGCCTCTGACATGATGAGCCTGTTTATCTCCAGCATCTCACATACCACCACCGGCGCCATGACGGTGATGCCCTTTGTGCTGATTTTCCAGCTGGTATTCTCCGGCGGCATCATTCCTCTGCCGGAATGGAGCAGGACCATCGCCAACTTTACCATTTCCAACTACGGCATCAAAGTGATCACGGCCCAGGCAGGCTATAACGAGCTGCCCATGGAGACCGGATGGAAAACCTTAAGCGGCATGCGTGACAGCGAGATTGGCGGATCCGTCACCCTGGGCCAGATCATGGACCTGCTGGACAGCCCCGGCATTGAGAAGATGCGGGACAGGGAAGTGGTGCAGTCCTACACGGTGGGTGAGGCGGCTGAGATCATCAGCGCAGCGGAGAAGTACCTGCATCTGAGGGACAGGGAGATCACAAACCCGGTTTCTGTGCGTGAAATCGTGGAGTGGATGAACACAGCGGATGAGTGTGCCGTCCTGCGCACAAAGGAAATCATTCCGGCTGTGGATGAAACCCCTGCACTGACCATTGGCAGCGTGCTGGAGAAGATGATCACCTCGGAAGAGATGCAGAGCGTGATGGATCTTGAAATCGGCACCACCATCACCCTGGGCCAGGTGCTGGATTATCTGCATGTGAACGAAGTGGTGGAACAGACCGCCGATACAACCCTGAATCCCGCTGTGACGGTGGGTCAGATTGTTGATTTCATCAAAAACAACGAAGCCCTGAACAGCCAGAGGGACAGAACCTTTACCGTGAAGACCACCATGGGTGAACTCTTTGACATGTTCGGCGAAGAGCGGGTCAAGGAGATCGTGCAGGCGAAGACCGCAGCTGCCGGCAGGAATGCAGCCTATGATAAGACAATGGACAATATCGTATCCAACTGGATGTCACTTATGGCATTCATTGCGGTCTTTGCATTCCTC
>CAMOVR010000303.1 GCA_946627565.1 uncultured Clostridia bacterium | reverse complement strand
CAGGTGGCCCGGGTGGCGGAAAATCTGCCGGGGATGCCGGAAAACAATGCCTCAGGCCCGGAGAAAACGGCAGCAGAAGAGACGGGAACAGAGGCAGCGGAAAAAGAGACAGTATAGGCTTCTGAAGAGGGACCGGAAATTCCGGTCCCTGTTTTTTGTGCTCCTTTCTGATTCGCGCCGGGGGACAGGACAGCCCTGTTTTGTTTCCTGCGTTGACAATTCCGGGTGCGGAAAGAAGCGGGAAGGGGACGGCAAAGGTACGGCATATGGGTACAGCGCATCAGGAAGACAGAAACTTCTGCTGCGGCCCGCGGGACGGCATTCCCTGTTCCTGCTTTGCTTTGGCGTTCCCCGGGAACATGCACAGACGAATCTTCCGGTTGTGTATGTCGTAAAGTTGGTCTATAATGGGCAGGCAGGCTCAGGTCTGCCTATATAAAACAAGAAGGAGAACGGTACACATGAAAAAACTGGTGACTCTGCTTCTGGCGCTTCTTATGGTTGTCTCTGCTGTTACAGCTCTGGCTGATAATATCAAGATGGACAAGCTGACACTGCAGTTTGTGCCTTCCAAGGACGCTGACGTCATCATCACAGGCACCAAGAACCTGCCTGACCTTCTGAAGGCTGAGATGGCCAATCAGGGCTACGACATCGGGGAAATCGAAATCTCTGTAGGCACCAACTACAACGCCACTGGTGAAGCCATGGGTGCCGGTTCCATTGATATCGGCTGGCTGCCCGCTGGCACCTACATCCTCTACAGCGACGAAGTGGACGTCATTCTGACCTCCACCCGCGCCGGTCTTTCCAACGACAGCGAGAATCCCGCTGACTGGAACGGAGATGCCAACAAGACCGTGGGCGACTCCAACAACCAGGTGGGCTTCTACCGCGCTCTGATCTATGCCACTCCCTCTCCCTACGGCAAGGAACTTGCTGCCAAGGTCAACGCCGGTGAAAAGCTGACCTGGGAAGACCTGGACAAGGCAACCTGGCTGGTGGGCAACAACTCCTCTTCCGCCGGTTACATCTATCCCACCCTGTGGCTCATGGAAAACTATGACGGCAAGAAACTGACCGACCTGTCCAACATCGCTTTCGGCATCCAGTACGGCGACCAGTTCGCTCAGGCTGCTGCTGAACAGGCTGACATCATCGTCTGCTATGCTGACGGCCGCCGCGACTACGAGGCTGCCTGGCAGCTGCCCATCGGTGAATCCGACCCCACCGGCAAGGCCGGCATGGGCCGTCAGGACACCATCTGGAACGAACTGAACGTTATCGGCGTAACCAAGGGCATCTACAATGACACCGTGGCCATCACCAAGGTCAAGCCCGAGATCTACAACGATGCGTTCCGCACAGCCATTCAGGACGCTCTGATCAACATCATCAACACGGAAGAAGGCAAGGCCATCTTCTCTGTGTACAGCCACGAAGGTTACACCAAGGCTGTGGACAGCGATTATGACGGTGCCCGCGCCGCTCAGAATGCTGTGAGATAAGAGAGAATGAACAGGCGGACTGCCGCGGGATATGCGACAGTCCGTTTTTTAGAATGTAGCAGGCGATAAAGCCGCAGAAGGGGATTGCCTTGATCGAGTTTAAGAATGTCAGCAAAACCTATCCCAACGGAGTCAAAGGCCTGAAAAACGTCAATCTTACCATTGAGCAGGGCGAGTTTGTGGCCATCATCGGTCTGTCCGGTGCCGGCAAGTCCACCCTGATCCGTACCATCAACCGGATGATCGACATCACCGAAGGCCAGCTGGTGGTGGACGGCGTGGATGTCATGACATTAAAGGGCAAGAGCATGCGCCGCTTCCGCAGGAAGATCGGCATGATTTTCCAGTCCTTTAACCTGGTGTCCCGCTCCACAGCCATCAAGAACGTTCTTACCTCCATGGTGCCGGACATGCCCTGGTACCGCGTGCTCTTTGGCATTTTCTCCAAGGAGCAGAAGATCCATGCCCTGGAAGCCCTGGACAAGGTGGGCATTCTGGACAAGGCATATATCCGCTGCGACCAGCTCTCCGGCGGTCAGCAGCAGCGCGTTGCCCTGGCCAGGACCCTGAACCAGACCCCCACCATCATCCTGGCGGATGAACCGGTGGCGGCCCTGGACCCGGTTACCGCCCACCAGGTTATGGGTGACTTCAAGCGCATCAACGAAGAGATGAACATCTCCATCCTCATCAACATCCACCATGTGGACCTGGCCCTGAAATATGCATCCCGGGTCATCGGCATCCGGGCCGGCGAGATTGTCTATGACGGTCCCTGCGAGAACGTGACGCAGGAGATCCTGGACTCCATCTACAACGGGGCTGCGATTCCCACGGCCGGTGAGTGAGGTGGCAGGCATGAAGAAAACGAAACAGGAAGGCGCTCCGGCCCTGTATGACCGGATCTTCAGGCCCAAGACCATTGTGCTTTCAAACGGCCATTCGGTCCAGCAGCCCCGGTCCCGCATGCCCCTGATCATCCTGTGCCTGGGTTTCCTGATTGCCCTGAGCATCTGGCTGACCGGTTTTGACCTGGGCATCATCGCCAGGCGCGGTCATCAGTTTACCGTCATTCTCTCTCAGATCTTCTCCCCGGACGTGTTCAACATTAAGGCGGAGACATTCACGCAGATGGGGATGGATGCGGAAAAGGTGAATTTCCTCTCCATCTTTGACGGACGCTGGTGGCAGGCCCTGTGGTACACCATGGGCCACTCCTTTGCACCCAATGTCTGGGGCCCCCTGTGGGATACGGTGCGCATGTCCGTCCTGGGCTCCTTCATCGGTGCCACCATTGCACTGCCCATCGCCGTGGCGGCATCCACCAACATCAACCGGGGCAGGGTCAGCGTGGCGGTGATCCGTCTGATCCTGAACATCCTCAGAACACTGCCCACCCTGGTTATTGCCAAGATCTTTGCCCTGATCTTCGGTCTTGGCACCTATGCAGGCACCATGGCCATTCTGGT
>CAMOVR010000302.1 GCA_946627565.1 uncultured Clostridia bacterium | reverse complement strand
GCATCGCTCACCATCCGGATGATCTGGCTCAGGGTGGTATCCTCGCCCACCCGCTCTGCCCTGCACCTGAGCAGACCGGAGGCGTTTACCGTACCTGCATGCACCTGATCCCCGGCCTGCTTGTCCACCGGGATGGATTCGCCCGTCAGGGCGCTCTCATTGACCGCACTTGTGCCTTCCAGCACCGAACCGTCCACCGGGATCTGTTCACCCGGCCGGACCAGAAACACATCCCCTGCTGCCACTTCTTCAATGTCTACGGTAACTTCCTTCCCGTCCCGTATCACCGTGGCACTCCTGGGGGCAAGCTTCATAAGGGCTTTCAGGGCGCTGGTGGTCTTTCCCTTGCTGTGGGCTTCCAGCATCTTTCCCACGGTGATCAGGGTCAGAATCATGGCGGCAGATTCAAAGTAGAAGGAATCCATCCAGACCATGGCTGCTTCGCTGCCCCCGTGCACCTGGGCATCCGTCATGGCAAAGAGGGCGTATACGCTCCACACAAAGGATGCCGCCGAACCCATGGCCACCAGGGTATCCATATTGGGTGCCCCGTGCCTGACGGCCTGGAAACCGGAGATGAAGAACTTCCGGTTGATCAGCATCACAATGGCTGCCAGGATCATCTGCACAAGACCCATGGCCACGTGGTTTCCCTCAAACCAGGAAGGTATCGGGAAGCCCCACATCATATGACCCATGGAAAAATACATGAGGATCAGCAGGAAAACAAGGGATGTCAGCAGCCTTCTCATGAGCTTTGGGGTCTCATGATCCTCCAGCATTTCCTCCTGGTTCGCCTTTGCCTTTTCAGGCCCCGCGCCTCTGGGTGCAGCGCCGTATCCCGCCTTTTCCACAGCTGAGACGATGTCTTTCTCGTCCGCACTGCCTTCCACCCCCATGGAGTTGGTCAGCAGGCTCACGGAACAGGATGTCACACCGGGCACCTGATTGACAGCCTTTTCCACCCGTGCCGCGCAGGCTGCGCAGCTCATCCCGGTTACCTGATACTGTTTCATAACATATTCTTTCTTTCTCTGTCTGTTTCTCCGCCTGTTCAGCGTCTCATTTCAGAATCTTTGCCAGCGTCTCCACAAGCTCGTCTGCAGCATCTTTTCTGCCCGAAACGATGTCTTCCGTCACGCAGGTCCGTATATGACTGCCCAGCAGCTCCCGGCTGAAGGCATTCAGGGCGGAAGTCACGGCAGAAACCTGGATGAGTATATCCGGGCAGTAAGCATCTTCCTTCAGCATCTTCTGCAGCCCCTGGACCTGGCCTGCAATCCGGTTCAGCCGGTTTGTCAGCGCCTTTTTCTCTTCTTCGCTGCGGTGCTTTTTCCTCTGGCAGCAGGTTTCCATACCCTCACCTCCGCCGCGGATTATATACCCCCTGGGGGTATATGTCAACAGTCGCTGCGTGCTGCATACTTAAACGTTTAAGTTACATATGCAACCAGGTTCGAGCCAATGGAAAACGCCGGTGCAGTGATGGCACCGGCATTTTCCGTGGCTTCCTGGTCCCTGTACATCTGCATGCTGCAGACGCTGCCGGATCAGGAAATCCTCATAACCCGTTTCTCAGGGCATATTGTCGTACTTGGTACGGGCGGTATAGGTGGTATGGAGCAGGTGATGTGCCTTGTGTCCACCGACTTCACCCAGGTAATCCTTGTACAGGACCTTGAGTTCTTCGTTGTCCTGGCTCTTGCGGCGGGCCTTGCCGGCATCTTCGCCATACAGAGCCTTGGCGCGCTCAGCGGATACATTCACCTTGGCACGGACGTCTGCCTTCACGATGGGCTGTCCGCCGCCGGTCACGCAGCCGCCGGGGCAGCACATGACTTCGATGAACTCATACTTCTTCTCGCCGCTGCGGACGCTGTCAAGCAGCTTCTGGGCATTGCCGGTTCCATGGGCCACAGCCACATGAAGCTTGGTGCCGTCCAGATCGATTTCGGCTTCCTTGACACCTTCCAGACCGCGGACAGCGTGGAAATCCACATCCTTGAGTTCCTTCTTGGTGACCGCTTCATAAGCAAAGCGCAGAGCAGCTTCCATAACGCCGCCGGTAGCACCGAAGATGACGCCGGCACCTGTGCTCTCGCCCAGGAGGCTGTCAAAGTCTTCATCCGGCAGGTTGGCAAAGTCGATACCGGCGCGGCGGATCATGCGGGCCAGCTCACGGGTGGTGATGACTTCATCCACGTCCGGAATGCCGCCATTGCTCAACTCAGGCCTCTTGGCCTCGCCCTTCTTGGCTGTGCAGGGCATGACAGACACCACGGCGATATCCTTCGGGTCGATGCCGGCCTTCTCTGCATAGTAGGACTTGATGATGGCGCCCAGCATTTCGTGCGGGCTCTTGCAGGTGGACAGATTCGGAATGAAGTCCGGATCATAGGTCTCGCAGTACTTGACCCAGCCGGGGGAGCAGCTGGTGATCATGGGCAGGGTACCGCCGGTGGTCAGGCGCTGCACCAGTTCCGTGCCTTCCTCCAGGATGGTCAGGTCAGCACCGAAGTCGGTATCAAACACCTTGTCAAAGCCAAGGCGCCGCAGGGCAGCGACCATCTTGCCGGTGACGGAGGTGCCCATGGGCAGGCCGAACTCTTCGCCAAGAGCTGCACGCACGGCGGGAGCGGGCTGCACCACAACATGCTTCTTGCTCTCCAGCAGGGCGTCAACCGCCTTGATGGAGTCCTTTTCCTTCAGAGCGCCCACGGGGCAGGCCACAATGCACTGTCCGCAGCCCACGCAGCTGGTCTGGGCCAGCTTGAGCTTCCAGGGGCTCTCGATGGCCGTGGCAAAGCCGCGGCGCACGGGTCCGATGACGCCCACGTTCTGCTTGACATGGCAGGCAGCCACGCAGCGGCGGCACAGCACGCACTTGTTGTTGTCGCGCACCACGCTGACGGAAGCATCGTCCACGTCATAATGGTTCACGGAACCAGCAAAGCGGCTGTCATCCTCAATGCCCAGATCGCGGCACAGATCCTGCAGTTCGCAGTTGTTGTTGCG
>CAMOVR010000301.1 GCA_946627565.1 uncultured Clostridia bacterium | reverse complement strand
CGGATCTCCGCCCGGTCGTTATAGGCGGCGGGGCAGGATTCCTTAAAGTACTGGAAGGCCCGGTTGCCGTGGCCCAGCAGGGCTTCCGCCAGAATGACCCAGCCCTGGGCCTGGCAGAAGATGCCGCCGTTTTCCTTGGTGGTGGGATTGAACAGAAGCATGGCAGCTCCCTTGAAGGCATGATGCTTATAGCAGGGTGCCATGAGCTCCACGCCGTTTGGGGTGTTCAGCAGACGGTTGACGCTGTCCATGCTCTTTTCAGCCTGTTCCCTGGTGGCGGCCCGGGAAATGACGGACCAGCTCTGGGGATTGAGCCACATGGATGCTTCAGGGTCATTCTTGCTGCCGATGACGGCGCCGTCCTGGGTGAAGCCCCGGCGGAACCGGTCGTCTTCCCAGAAGCATTCGTTGATCTTCTTCAGCTGCTCAGCGGCCTGCTCCTTCAGCCACTGGCTGTAGGCCGCGTTCTCGGCGGTTTTGGGCAGGAGCTCGTCCAGCAGCAGCATGGCCCAGTAGAACTGGAAGGCCACGAAGGAACTCTCGCCCTGGGCGCCCAGCTGGAGGCAGTCGTTCCAGTCGGCGTGGAGGCCGGCGGGCATGCCGTGGGTGCCAAGATGGTTCATGGTAAAGTCAATGGCGCGCTTCAGGTGCTCAATGACGGTGCCCTCGTCCCGGTCGGCAAAGGGAACCACTTCAGAAAGGAAGTCCCGGTCGCCGGTCTCGGCCACATACTTGTAGACAGTGGGGAAAAGCCACATGGCGTCGTCTGCCCGGTAATGGGGATGACCTGTGGACCTGACATAGCTGTCATCCTCCGGCGTGTCCTCATGGCCCGGATTGTGTGTGAACTTCACCAGGGGCAGGCCGCCGCCGTGGTGTACCTGGGCGGAGAGCATAAAGCGGATGCGCTCTTTGGCCATGGCGGGATCCAGGTGGATGATGCCCTGGATGTCCTGAACGGTGTCGCGGTAGCCGTAACCGTTGCGCTCACCGGCATAGATGAGGGAAGCCGCCCGGCTCCAGACGAAGGTGATGAAGCACTGGAAGGCGTTCCAGGTGTTGACCATGGTGTTCAGGTCACTGTCGGGGGTATCAATGTGCAGATTGTCCAGCCGGCTGTGCCAGTAGGACTTCAGCGCCTTCATTTCCTCGGGCACCAGAACGGTGGGATTGGCGTAGCGGTCCAGGAGGGCCCGGGTTTCCTTCTCGCCCTTCTGTCCCAGCAGGAAGGCGATGGTGCGGCTCTCGCCGGGGGCCAGTTCCAGCACGGTGTGCAGGGCGCCGCAGGGATTGCCGTTGAAGTTCAGGGAATTGTCAAGCTGCCCGTCCAGAAGCGCCTTGGGCTCATGGAAACGGTGGGTTCCCAGGAACCGCTCCCTGCGCCCGGTATAGCTTTTTACCTCAGCGCCTACCAGGCCGAAGAAGCGCTCCCGGCCGTTTTCGCCGTCTTCGTTCACATCGCAGAACTGGTTGATGCGCTGCAGAATGTGGTCCTTATGGAACTCTGTGACGGTGATGAACTGGGTGTACTGCATGTTCACCAGGTCCTGGGTGTAAAAGCTATCCGTGGTGAATTCGGCATAGCCGAATACCCCGATGCGCCGGGGTTTGCTGCCGCTGTTTGTGACAGTCACGCACCAGACCTCGTGCTGGGCATCCAGGGGGACATAGTACAGGACGCTGGAGTGAATGTCCCTGTATCCGGAGGAGATGCAGGTGTATGCGGTGCCATGGCGGGTTTCGGTGCTGTACGCATCCAGGGGCTTTTCCACGGGGCGCCAGGAAGCGGACCAGAAATCCCCGTCCTCCTCGTCCCGCAGATAGACGTACCGGCCAGGCTCGTCAAACTGGTTGAAGGTATACCGCAGGATCCTGCCTGCTGCGCCGGAGCGGACAAAGCTGTAGCCGCCGGCGTTCTGGGTGACAATGGCACCGTAGGCAGGGGAACCCAGGTAGTTGGCCCAGGGCATGGGCGTCCGCGGGTCGGTGATGACATATTCCCGCCCGCTATTGTCAAAGTATCCAAACTGCATATGAAAAACCTCCTGTATGGGTTTGTTTTTCTATGAGGGAATATGCCATGATTCCATCCCCCTGTCAAGAAGAAAAGACACAGCAGGTGCCGTGTCTTTTCCATGACATGTGAAGTGACTTTTTCAGAATCCGTTCCCGCTCTGATATCCGTGCAGATCTGCGCACAGGCCGACGCCCTTTTCCATGAGGTACGCATACTCATGTTTCAGGGCCGTTAACGGGTCCTCATCCCGCCACACGGCCATGCCCGCCTGATATTCCTCTTCAAACAGGGCCCGCGCACTTTCCGGTATCTCCGTATCGTCCGCCTCCGCTTCCCAGGCGTCATACATGTTAAGAATGTCGGCGTACCAGAGGGCACAGCCCCGGGAATACAGAAGGACGGACAGGGCCTCCGGCGGGTTGGTGCCCCCAAGGAGGGAATCAAGATCGGATTCCTCCGCGTGTCTGAAGCAGAATTCTGCCCCGTCTGTGTATTCGCCCATGCCATGCCAGCTGCAGAAGGAGGGATAATAGTCCCTGAGCTCCTCCTCAGACAGGCCGTCCCCTTCCATGATTCCAAGACCAATGCCCCATATTTCCAGAAGGCGGAGCTCTGTTTCGGTGTCCACAACGCCGGTCTGTTCAAGATCGAAATATTCCTGGAGTCTCTGTACGGCGGATTCCGTTTTGGCGCCGAACACGCCGTCGGCCCTGTCCTGAAGCAGGCCCAGGTCCCGCAGTTTTTCCTGAAGGTCCCGGACCTCATCTCCCCGGCTGCCCTGCTGCAGGTCCGCCTGTCCGGACAGGGGAAGGAGCAGAAGAGAGAAGGTAAGGCAGCATAAGGCAAGAAAGCGGCAGAGTATACGCATGGACAGCCCTCCGTAAAGATAAAGAAATACATAAAAAGCACGCAGGATGTGTTTCAAAAAAGGAACCCGGGTGATAAGATAAGGACAGATGCACTGTCATGAATCTGTAATGAAGCTGAAATGTATAAGGAGGAAAATATATGGCTTTTTGTCCCAACTGCGGTGCCCAGGCCGCGGC
>CAMOVR010000300.1 GCA_946627565.1 uncultured Clostridia bacterium | reverse complement strand
TGCTCTCTGCCGTGATGTGCCTGAGCTGCCTGACCGTTTCAGCCGGGGCAGATGACTTTGCCGCTTCTTTGGAAGCGCTCTATGCGCAGCCTTCCAGGGAATACGCCACGGAAGTCCGCTGGTGGATGGCAGAAGGAGCCCATACGGACGAAACCCTGCTGGAGGAAGTGCAGGCCATCTATGACGGCGGTTTCCGCGGGATGGAGCTGTGCGAGCAGGTGGATACCTCCGTTTCCGATGCCGATTACGGCTACGGAAGCGATCAGTGGGACCATGACCTGAAGCTGGTGCTGAACCGGGCACTGGACCTTGGCCTCACCGTATCCCTGACATCCGGCACCAACTGGGCCACTGCCAACATTCCGGGCCTGGATCCCCAGTCCCGGGCGGCCAGCCAGTCCGTATTTGTCATTGAGGAGTACCTGAAGGCAGGCAAAAGCCATTCCGGCGCCATCCCCATGGAGAAAAAGAGCGGTACCAAGAAAATCCCCGTGGAGAGCACCGCCAGATTCATAGGGGCATTTGCCTACCGGCAGACCACCGGGAACAAGGCGGTTCCCATTCTGTTTGCCCCGGAGTATATCGATCTTGAGCCGTACATGACCGTCGGGGAAGACGGGACACGGAGCCTTGAATTCACGCCTCCGGACGGGGAATCCGCCTGGCGCATCCTCTACTACTGGCAGCAGGGTACATGCCAGTCTTCCTCCCCGGCAGCGGAAACCGCGTACTGCATCAACTATTTCGATCAGGCCGGTGTGGATGCCCTGCGGGCCTACTGGGAAGAACATATTCTGGATGACGAGGAACTCAGAGAGAAAATTCACGCCGGAGACGTACAGGTCTTCATGGACTCCCTGGAGATCAAGCCCGGCAACGGCATCACCTTCTGGGCAGATGACATGGAGGATGAATTCCTCTCCCGCAAGGGATATGACATCCGTCCCTACCTGTACCTGTTCATGGGCCTTCCGGACCTTACCTTCTGGGAAAACGACGGATTCGGCACCTACAGAATGGACGGGGATGAGCATCTGAGCCTGCAGATCATGAACGACCTGTTCGATGTGCAGACCCAGCTGTATATGGAGCGCATGCTGACGCCCCTGCGTGACTGGCTTGCCAGTGTGGGCATCTCCACCCGGGCGCAGATCAGCTACGGCCAGCGTCTGGAGATTTCAGAGCCTTCCATGGCTGTGGACTTCCCCGAAGCGGAAAACCTGAACCAGAACAACCAGGTGGACATCTACCGTCTCTGGACCGGAGCTGCCAAGCTCCAGAACAAGGTTCTCTCCTCCGAGACGGGTGCCGTGGGCGGATGCAATTACATCTGGCAGGATCATTTCATGGAGGCCTACGACCTCTTCTCCGCAGGCTTTTCCCGCATGATCTGGCACATCTGGAGCGCCGTATACGGACCCGGCACGGAGAATGCATGGCCCGGATACCGGGTGCCCGGCGTGGTGTTCCACAGCTTCTATCCCTTCGGCACCCGGGAGCCCTCCTCCAGGGACTATGCCGCCTTCAACAGCCATCTGGCCAGGATCCAGCAGTTCCTCCGCACCGGCAGAAGCCGCACGGACCTGGGCATGCTGTACATGAATTACCAGCAGACAACCCCAAGCAACGGCAACCATGGCGGCGTCAACTGGATGCTGAGCCATGTTTCTCCCCTGTTCCCCTCCACGGCACTTCAGGACGCGGGCTATACCTACGATTACTTCAGCCCTGCCTTCCTGACGGCGGACGGCGTGTCCTTTAATCCGGAAGACCGCGCCCTTGAGATGGCGGGCTACAGGGCCCTGGTGCTCTGGCAGGACGTGCTGAGCGTATCCGGCGCCCGTGCCGTACTTGACCTGGCCCGCGCCGGCATGCCGGTTGTGGTGGTGGAGGGTGCCGCGCAGCACTCTCCCTATGCCTCCGACGATGAAGCGCAGCTGTCTGAAACCATGGCAGAGCTGCTGACGCTTCCCTGCGTGTATACCGCTTCCTCCCCCGACGATGTCCTTCCCGTCCTTGCACAGGCAGGCGTTGTCCCCTATGCCGGCTTTGCTTCGCCCAATCAGCAGCTGCTGACCCAGGTGCGCGAGGAAAACGAAAACCTCTACCTGTATGTGCACAATTACTGTGACGGCTCCTATATGTCCTTTGTCTCAGAAGGCGCACAGCAGGACAGCCACGGCGACTCCATTACCACGGAAATGGTGGTGGACGGCATCTATGAACCCTGGCAGCTGAGCGCCTGGGACGGAAAGGCTGTACGCCTTGGCACCTACCGTATTGAAGACGGAAAGACCATCTTCCCCATCACCCTGAGCTACAACAACGTTGCCCTGTATGTGCTGAGGGAGACGGCTGAAGACGGCCTCCACGCAGTCGAAACCAGCGGGGACGCGGCATACGCGGACCAGACCGGGGTCACCATCCGGACGCAGCACAGCGGCACCTGCGAAGCCCTGCTTTCAGACGGCAGGACCGTATCCTTTGAGGCAGATGTGCCCGAAAAACGTGACATCACCGGCTGGACAATTGATGCGGAACTCTTCTCCGCCGGGGAAAATGTCTTAAGCCGCACGGAAACCCTGTTTGACAAAACCGTCACCGAGACGGCCGTGGAAACGGTGAAAACCAGCGTGAGCGTCCAGACGGAAACCCTGAAGGACTGGAACAGCATCCCGGAAATCGGTCCGGACAGCGTGGGCCTTGCCCGTTACAGCGCCTCCTTTGACTGGGACGGCAGTGCGGACGGCGCCCTGCTGGATCTGGGCAGCTTTGTGGAATCCGTGAAGGTAACCTTAAACGGCCAGGCCGTGACCGGTCTTTCCCTGACAAACGGCGTATGCGATCTTGGGCCGTATCTTGCCGAAGGTGAAAACCTGATTGAAATCGATTACGCCAGCAGCCTTACCAATGCCCTGGGCAGCGGCGTACCTGCCGGCTGGTACGGATATCACACAGGGAAACAGTCAAACGGCATTTCTCAGGCCATTCTGATCCCCTATATGGAAATGCACTTCTCTCCGGAGGCGGAATAACCGTCCGGACAGAAGATTACCCATCCGGGCAGAAG
>CAMOVR010000299.1 GCA_946627565.1 uncultured Clostridia bacterium | reverse complement strand
GGCGTGATCCATGTGGTGGAGGACAGTGATCCCCGCCTGGCCTATGAAAAGACGGGCGGGACGGTCTGAGAGGGATACCCAGAATAAAACAGAAAGCCGGAAAAACAGTTGATCAATACATTGCTTGCGCTTTGCGGGGTTTTCTACGGGGTTTTGTGTGTGTTCAGCATTGTCACGGGACTGATGTACGCCTCCGGAAGGAGAAAGCTCAATCCCCTGGAACTGTCAGACAGGTTTATGAGCCGCTTTACCGATGAGGAAAAATTGAAGCGGTTCACGGTAAAGATGGGCTGGGTGACATTTTTCGTGGGGATTGTGCAGGGCATGACAAGCTTTGCGGTTTTCCGCAGGCACAGCCCGGCCCTCTACGCCCTGGCGATGGGTTTCACCGTCTTTTCCATTGCTTCCGTTGCATGGAAACTCAAAGGGAAGTTCAATGCCTTTCCTCTCCTGAAGTGCATCGCGTATGCTGCCATTCTCGTTATCCTGCTCCTTGAGGGGGCAAGGGCCCAGTTCTTCGGATAAGATCTGAATGGGAACGAAAACGGACAGCAGCTTTACAGGCATTACAAAAGACTCAGCCATGCAAGCGGCTGAGTCTTTTGCAGTGGGGTTTAATTCAGGGTGCCGAAGGCTGCCAGGGCTTCATCCACAGTCATCTCGCCTCTGCAGACACGCTCGCCTGCCTTGCGGACCTGGGTGTCGGGTATATCATCCAGCCCAAGACGGGTCTGATAAATGATCCTTTCCGGATAGATGGCGCTGAAGGGGCTGTAGATGGTATCCGGCGTCATGGTCTGGGCTGTGGGCACCATGCGGTTGGCGTTGGCGATGCGGTTGAGCTCTTCGTTGCATACCAGGAACCGCATGAATTCATTGGCGATGTCCAGATTGCCGGAAAGGCTGTTGACGGCAAATCCCATGGAAATGACATCCAGGAAATACCCGCCCTCTTCCGTGGAGGGAACCGGCCAGAAGCTGTAGGGGAAGGGATGGGCCGTGAAGGCTTCCGACTTGGCCTCCCGCTTTCCGGTGCCGGAGACGGTGCTGGACTTGGTGAGCATCATGGGCACGTCGCCCTCCAGGAAGCGGAGGATCAGGGGCTCATAGTCCTTGGTGATTTCCTGGTCGCACAGGGCAAGGTCGAAATACCCCATTTTCATAAAGCCGTCTGCCAGTTCCAGGGCTTCCCTGGCATATTCAGGTGCTTCTTCGTCCATGGCGTTGAGATGGGCAAGGGCAGTTTCATCTCCCTGAACCTTTGCGCAGAAATAGGGGAAGAACATGGGATAGAGCAGGGTGTTTGCGCTGTATCCCATGATGGGACTGGCATATCCCGCCTGCTTGAGGGTATCGCAGGCCTGAATCAGTTCCGTGTAGGTGGTGGGGATCGGAAGGTTAAGATCCGCAAAGATGCTTTCATTCACCAGCATGCCGTATGTCTCGCCGAAGATGGGCACATAGGGCACCTTGCCGTTTGCGTCCCGGTAAAGCACCTCGCTCTGTACGCTGTCCAGCCGGATGCCCAGGGCGGGTTCTGACAGGTCCTCCGCGATTTCAAACAGGTCTTCATAGTCCGGGTTGTAGATCATGGAGGGATACATGAAGAAGATGTCCGGGGCTTCGTCTCCGGTGAGGGCCATCTCAATGACGTCGTTGTAGCTGTCCAGTTTCCTGTAGAGCATGGTGACATTGGGATAGTACTGTGCAAACAGATTGAATTCGCCGATCAGGGACTCAAAGTTGCTGTAATGTCCCGCCACGGTGAGGGTGCCGGTGATGTTCCGGTCCAGGGAAGGTGCAAACGTATCTGCCATGGCAGGACAGACACAGGTGCACAGGATGAGCGCCACCAGAAGTAAGGAACAGCTTTTCTTCAGGTCTGTCATGATTCATTCTCCTTTATTTTGCGTATCTCGCGGAGTACCAGTTTCATGTCAATGGGTTTGGCGATATGGCCGTTCATGCCGGCATCCATGCACTCAGCCACATTTTCCGAGAAGGCATCTGCGGTCATGGCGATGATGGGAATCCGGGAAAGCTGACTGTCCGGCAGGGCCCGGATGGCCCTGGTGGCATCCAGACCGTTTAAGACCGGCATCTGGACATCCATGAAGATCAGCTGGAACTCCCCGGGATGGGAAGCGGCGATGCGGTCTGCCGCCAGCTGACCGTTTTCCGCCCTTTCGCAGGTGATGCCGTGCATGTTCAGCAGCATGGAGATAATTTCCCAGTTGATGTCATTGTCCTCTGCCACCAGAATGTTCATGCCCTCAATGTCTGAATTGTCCTCCGCCTGATCCTGGCTTTCATCCCTGCAGCCCAGCAGGGTGCCCAGACGGTCGTAGAGGGTGGAGCGGAACAGGGGCTTGGTGATAAAGCCGTTGACGCCGGCATCCCTGGCGGAAGCCTCCAGATCCGAGCCGTCGTAGGCGCTTGCCAGCAGGATGGGAACGTCAGGGCCCACCACCGACCGGATCTGCCTGGCGGCTTCAATGCCGTCCATGTCAGGCATCTTCCAGTCAAGAATCACGGCATCAAAGGGCTTTCCTTCCTCCTTGCTCTTCCTGACCAGGTCCACGGCCTGCGCACCGCTGCGTGCCGTTTCAGGCTCCGTGCCCAGGGAGAGGAGGGTATCCATGGTGCTGTCCAGGAGGATTTCGTCATCGTCCACCGCCAGGATCCGCACAGGGGGCAGCATCTGCTTTTCGGAGGGCTGGTCCGAGACGGGGAACTCCAGCCTGACGGTGAAGGTGGTTCCTTTCCCCAGGGTGCTCTCACACTGGATGTCACCGTGCATCAGGTCAATCATCTGCCTGGTGATGGCCAGGCCCAGGCCCGTGCCCTGAATGGAGTTGACGCGGCTGTCCGTCTGGCGGGAGAAAGGCTGGTACATGCGCTCCATGAATTCCGGCGACATGCCGATGCCCGTGTCCGCCACCTGATAGAACAGGGTGATATACCCTTCCTCGTGGCCGGGCTCTTCCCGCAGGTCCACACAGACCCTGCCGCCGGGCTCGGTATACTTGATGGCGTTTGAGAGAAGATTGATCAGGATCTGGTTCAGGCGCAGCTGGTCAGCGTGCAGGTATTCGCAGGTGAAGTTGTTGACCCGGAAATTGAAGTCGATGTTCTTTTCCTTCACCATGGGCTGGGAAATGTTGACCAG
>CAMOVR010000298.1 GCA_946627565.1 uncultured Clostridia bacterium | reverse complement strand
TGCGCACACAAGAAGCGGAATTCCTGGCCGCAAATGCAGAAAAAGAGCGCCTTTCAGCGCTCTCTATAGCCCGCGGGCTGCATCTGTGCCATCTCACATGCACCGTATCTTCGCGAAAACACATGCCTATGGCCGCGTAAGCTGCCTGACCCATCTGTAGCTGTTCACCCGGATGCATGCCGGAAGGCACTTGAAAATCTGATCCGAATTGACCAGGAACATGATGGCCACCGGCGACCAGCCCAGCAGGAAAGCTCCGGCCAGGGCAAGGGGATACATGATGAGCTGGGAGATGATGTCCAGTATCATCACAAAGCGGGTGTCCCCGCCGCCCCGGATGATCCCGGTGTTCACCGGCATCTGATAGGACATGGTAAAAAACACCAGGGTCTGAATGGTCATGAAGGCATTGGCCATGGTCCGGGTTTCCGGCGAGATCTGATAAAGCGCCAGCAGAGGGAAGCGGAAGATGGTATACAAAAGTGCCAGCGCGGCGCCGATGATGAGAAACAGAACCTGCAGTGTCCGGGTGTATTCCCGCAGTCTGTCCATTTCTCCGTTGCCGATGGTTCTGCCTGTGATGATGCTGGCTGCAGAGGACGCCCCCACGGAGGTGACCTTCAGCAGCAGAAACAGGGTGGCGCTGATGGACTGGGCCGCAATGGCACTGTTGTCCATATGCCCCAGAATCATGGTCTGCACCGCATTGGAGACGCCCCACATGATGGATGCCATGATGATGGGAAAACTGACCCGGAGATAATCCATGAGCATCTGCCTGTCCAGGTTCAGACAGTCCGCAATCTTCATCCTGAGCTTCTTTTCCCCGCGGAACATGTAGACCGCCACCACGGCGCATTCCACCACCCGGGCGGTGAGCGTGCCAAGAGCCGCCCCACGCACCCCAAGTTCCGGCAGGCCGAAGCGGCCGGGGATCAGGAGGAAATTGATCACCACATTGATGATCAGCGACAGGATGGAGACCTCAAGCGCAATTCTGACCGTCCCGGCGATGCGCATGGTGCCCAGCATCACCGCCGTAAGCCCGAAAAACACATAGGAAAATCGCATAATGTTCAGGTATGCCATGCCCTGGGATGCGATTTCGGCGTCCTCCGTAAACAGACGCAGAGCCCCCCGTGGAAACAGGCTTACCAGAACAAACAGAAACAGCGTAATGGCCAGATTGCACATCAGCCCTATGCTGCACAGCTTTTTCACTGCCTCCGGCCGCTTCTGGCCCCAGTACTGGCTGCCCAGGACAATGACCCCGTTGCTGACGCCGTACACCAGCTGCTGGAGCACAAACTGGATCTGGTTCACGGCGGCCACGCCCGACAGTGCGCTCTCACTGTAGGAGCCCAGCATGACGTTGTCCGCCAGGTTGACGGAAAGAATCACCGCCTGTTCCGCCATCAGGGCCAGTGAAAGTGTGATAAAGGTTTTGTAAAATGCTTTGTCCCTTGCCAGCATATATCCTCCGGGTCCGTTTCCCATTGATGGTATAGCCTGCATCAGCCTTCGGTGCAGGAAAACGCCGTATTGTCCCGTTTTTGCTCAAACGGACAGATCGTATTTCCCGTTTGCACTCTGCATTCAATACGGCCCGAGTATGTATGCATCCCGCACTGGCAAATCTTTCCCGGCAGCGAAATGCCAGATACATCACAGCCTGGGAGTCATGTTCAAAGGTATCCGTATGCAGTGTACAGGTAATGCCCGCAAACAGACCGGTCAGCACATTCCGGTTCTGCTCCGGGTTCCCGCTTTCGATGCCCTCGTCCAGTGTAAAGATGTACAGACCGTGTTATGTTGCTGCCTTTGGCACATAAGAGGACAGCAGGCTTCCCAGAAACCCGTATTTGACTTCTTCGTTCGGAAAGCTGAGCGTATAAATCCTGTCTTTTACGTCATAATCCGATATGGTCAGATATCCTGTCTGATATAACCATGGCACGGGGCCGGAGCTGTCACCCGTATAACCTTTAAGCATTCCTTCGCTTGCGTACAGTGTTCCGTCTGTGAATTTGCGAATATCAAAAAGGGTGTCTCTTATTTTCTTTACCAGAAAAGTCGGTGTGCCTGTCTCAAACCAGTACGAACCAAAGTCCTGAGAGAAAAAACATTTTAGCAGGCTGTACGGATTATAGACTCCGGGACTGTTCGGAGAAAAGTGGTATCCGTCGTATTGTCTCTTTATTTCATTCAGACAATCCGTCCTGCTCAGTTTCCGCCTCTGCGCGAGCATTTCGATTTCCTGATCAAAGCAGCTGATCATTTCGGATTCCGTAATTCCGCACAGGCAGGCATACTTTTCATTCAGAGAAATATCGTTCAGCTGATTCAGATCGCCGGACATGCTTAACCTGAATAATTCTGTTACGCCTGTCATAAAAATGAACCGGATATACGCATCAAAGCTCTTCAAAGTACTGAAAAAGCCTTTGAATACATGTTTGTTATGCTCCTTAAGTTCCGGGTTATCCATAACATCCAGAAAAGGTTTATCATATTCATCCACAAGCACAACGCAGCGGAGCCCGGTTTTTTCCATCGCCGCGATCAGCAGATTCTGGAAGCGCTCACCGAGAGAGAGCTGCTCTGCATTGAGAGCGTATTTCTTTTCCCATCTTTTCAACTGGATATGTAAAGCTTCTTCCAGTGCGCCCTGCTGCCAATAGTTCGCGCTGTTAAAATCAAAGTAAAACACCGGATAGGGCTTCCAGACATCCGGGTTTTCCTGCTCCAGCTTCTCTATGGCCAGCCCGGCAAACAATTCCTTCTTTCCTTCCCAGTAAGCTTTCAGCGTGGAGAGAAGAAGGCTTTTCCCAAATCTCCTTGGTCTGCTGAGAAAATAGGGCTTGCCCTCATGCACCAGATGGTATATGTATTCCGTTTTGTCTGCATAGACATATCCGTCTTTTATCAGTCCTTCAAAGTCCTGAATACCAACAGGGAGTTTTCTGACCGCCATTTTTCTCTCCTTTCCTGCCTCCGCTGAAGCGTATCCTGCCCATCTCGTAACGCATCAGGCATACTCGTACTGTAAAGCACTTCACGGGAAGCTCCTGAACCGATCCCAACCATTTTGCGGATGTGCGCAAAATGGACTTCCGAATCAATCCCGCTTTTCTCACACGCTTCTGCTGCCTTTCCTGCCCCGGGGCTTG
>CAMOVR010000297.1 GCA_946627565.1 uncultured Clostridia bacterium | reverse complement strand
ATGCTTACCTGCACCTTACTCTTCGGCTCTATTTTTTCTTCCCCGTACCAGATGGAGATATCAAACAGCCTGCCATATCCATGCCGGTTTCCTTCCCCATCATCCGTACACACCAGATCCGCTGCCCTGCGGTAGTATTCATAGTATTCTTCGGTATCAGGCAGCGTTTCTGTGACCTTCAGGTCCGATCCATCCGGGATCTGTGCGTCATCGTCATACGTCACGGTAATCTCCCAGGTGTCACCCCTTGCGTCGATCACCGTCTTCTTAATCTGCGCGTCCGTTACCCGCACCGCGAACTGATCCCCATTGTACATGGTGACCGTCAGTGTCTCTTCACTTGTAAACGGCTGCAGACTGATAAGAGCCCATTCTCCGGCTTCCACCGTCTGTCCGTTGATTATCCCCTTCTGCTCTTCCGTCAGCTCGGTGCCGTACACGCATTCCAGATTCTTAAGGGCCTTCAGATCGCCCACGGAGATATCGGAATCCACCCTGCCAACCCATACCAGGTCTGGGCTGCTGAATTCCACGTTCACGATATTCTGGACGAACTGCTGCGTTTCCTCACTGACTGTCACATCCTCCAGCGTCAGCCTGACAGACCCATGTTCATCGGCATCATCTGCGGCTGTGTCTTCCCCATCGGATCCGTTTACCACGCCCAGGATTTCAAGAAGCCTGGATAGGCCGGCATATCCGCCGCCGGGCAGACTGAACCGGTACACCTGTCCATCCATGGTGTACGCAAAATCCACTGTGTACTGCAGCACAAAGGGGCTGAAGCTCTCCGTCATGAAGTGCACCGTATGCCCGTCCACGGTTGCTTCCAGTTCTTCAGCAGTATCTTCATGGATATGGTATACCCTGTATGTCACATCTGTTGCCTGAGTCCCCGCTGGCAGTATGTCATTCACATCAAAATCCAGGTCCACACTGACATCGTACAGGCCGTCCCCTGTTGTATTTTTCCCCTTCAGACGTCAGAAGGGAAACATCAAACGCTGTGTAGCCCACGGCCCTGCCGCCGGACCTTCCCTGACGTCCGGACAGGCCGTAACGGGAGACCATGTCTTCTGTCTCTTCTTTTGTGTACTGCCTGAAGGCAGTTCCATCCGGCACACTGCCGTAAAGGACAGAAACCTTGACACCCTCAGCTGACAGGGCTGCCAGTACCTTCCCGATCTCGTCTGTCTCCGGATCCACATAGGCTGCGTTTTCCGTCTCCAGATCCGAATCCGACACGGCTTCCGTATATGGGACGGCATCTTCTCCGCTCTCCCCGGAAGACAGATATACAGCTTCCGCATCCAGATCGGAACGTATCACGGTTTCAGAAGTAATTTCCTGCCCCTGTGCAAACCAGCCGGCAAAGGTCTCCCCCGCTTGCGCCGGGGCTTCCGGAAGATCTCCTATAGCTTCCCCCGACCTGATATACATCTGGGCGATCTCCCGGTCGTCTGCCAGGAAACGAACCGTATGGAATACCATGCTGTATTCTTCGGACACGATTTCGTCAGATGCATTCCTTTCAAATGCAAGGGACGGAAAAACCTGAAAAACCATAAGCAGGGCCAGGCATAAAGCAGTGATACGGTATTTCAACATTCGAATATCTCCCTTCAGTGGGATAAAACCTGAAGATGCGGTTCATACGTGCGTCCATCTGAACCGTGCCCGGTGCATTTGCTGTTGTGCGCGTGCAAAGCACAGCCCTATCGTCATCCCGGCCTCACGCGCCCATACAGTCAGGCTTGCTCTCATACACACGATGGCATGTCAGACGGCATTTTCCGGAGTCTGCATACGTTCCGAACCGGAGCCGGCATCCTCATGTCTTCTTATTACCTGAGACAGGCAGACTCAGACACTTTGATCCTGCTTGCAGCACGAATGCGTCAGCATTTCTGCTGTCATGCATGCTGTACAGAACGCCAAAAGCACCGAAGTCTCCGAGTCGGTTAAGACGGCCGTAATAGTATCAATAAGCCGACCCAATTTCAACCCGCATATTCTTTTCCATGTACCCTGTTTCCTTCCATGATCCTCCTGTCCTGAAACCGTACGCCGGATTTCTCCTGGATGCCTTCAGAAGGGCATTGCCCTGTTTCCTTCAGTCCGATCGTTTTCCGGCAGACATCGAAGGGCACGCCCGCAGTCCTCAGCTATTCTGCAGACACATGGCATGCAGAAAACAGCCCGGCTCCGGTTAAGAGGGCGGCATGCACAATCAAAAAGAACAGCAGGTCCCTTCTGATCCCCGTGGGATTCATAAGGTACCGCTGTTCTTTCGTTCATTTTACATACAGGTGCCGGTTGATCAGTGGGTGTTCTTCATTTCTTCCAGCCGCTTGAACACATCCAGCATGGCCTCTTCCTTGCTGTCCCTGTAATCTGCAAGGAATGTTTCAGCCTTCTCCAGATCCATGTCATTCAACATGATTGTAGCATATCTGGCAGCCACGTAATCGTTCCTCTCCTGTCCTGCCAGCAGGTCGCTGAAATACCGGTCACACTCTTCCTTCCGGCCCTGGATGGAATATACGGCGCCAATTGCACTGGTGTAATTATCTCTTGTCAGCCTGTATCGTTCTCCGGAAAGATCGAACAGATCAAGCACATCCTGGAAAAAGGGAACTCCCTCCTCATATCGCCCCGCGTTCACAAAGAACATTTCTGCTTCGTTCATCAGGTTGAAGAAGTCAACCTGCAGCATCTTCATATGGACAGAAACACCATCCGGAACGCGGATTTTCACTGCATCCATCTGCAGCTTCCCGCCATCCTTCTTCTGTTCCATAAGTTCTTCCTTCACATACGGCCAGTGCTCAATCAGGTATTTTCCCGGCTTGTCATCCTCCTTCCATTCCAGTTTGTCCATCTCGGTAATAAAATCGTAGAGAGGAAACATCCGCATTTTTGCTTCCTGCTCTGCCAGTTTCTTTGCCTTTTTCATAGCCTGTTTCGCATTCATATACATATCCTCCGTTTTCCACTGCAGGAAAGCTGCAGATCATTCATGCCTGTTTTCGAATGAATCGCCTAATACCTCAGGGAGATGTCAGCGCGATCAAAATGATCCGATTCATCTTTATCGGCGTCTGCGCATACATGAAAACCAGTCAAAACTCCATTCTGGATTCATGACTTGTTTTCGTGCATCACGCCTGAGCCTGTTTATA
>CAMOVR010000296.1 GCA_946627565.1 uncultured Clostridia bacterium | reverse complement strand
CATGACCATCATCATGACCATGAGCACCATCACCATCATCACCATGCCGACGGCGAGCACGATGCCGATGAAGTCTTCCAGAACATCGGTGTGGAAACGGCCAACCGCTATGAGGAAGAAGAGATCCGGGGCATGGTGGCACAGCTGGGCGACGAAGAAGAATACGGCCGCATCCTGCGTGCCAAGGGTATCCTCCAGAACGCAGAGGGCAAGTGGTTCCAGTTTGACTATGTGCCTGGCGAGCTTGAGATCCGTCCCAGCAGCCCCGACTATACGGGCCGTCTGTGCGTAATCGGTGCCGATATCGACGAAAAGGCACTCAGGGAGCTGTTCCAGGTATGAACGAACGCGATTATATCCCCGCCTACCTGATCACGGGTTTCATCGAGAGCGGTAAAACCACCATGATCCTTGATATGCTCAAGGATCCCTCCTTCACCAGCGGGGAAAAGACCCTGATTATCTGCTGCGAGGAAGGCGAAGAGGAGTACGATCCGGACATCCTCATCCAGCACAACACCAGCCTGGTGACCCTTGAGAGCAAGGATGAACTGACCACCGCAAAGCTGAAGGAACTGAACCAGAAGTATGCGCCGGAGCGGGTCATCATCGAATACAACATCATGTGGGGCATTGAGCAGCTTGCCAGGGCCCGGACGCCCGAGGGCTGGGAATGGGTGCAGATCATCAACCTGGCGGACAGCACCACCTTCGAGTCCTACATGATCAACATGCGCAAGCAGATGTCGGATCCCATGCGGGAAGCTGACCTGATCCTCATCAACCGCTGCAAGCCAGACTTTAACAAGTCCTACTGGCGCAAGCAGCTGCGGGCCCTGAATCCGGCCGCCACCATTCTCTTTGAGAATCCCGACGGCTCCACGGACGACGGCGTCACAGATGAAGACCTGCCCTATGACATGAAGGCCTCCCCTATCGAGATTTCAGAAGATCATTTCGGTCTTTTCTATCTGGATTCCATGGATCATCCGGACCGTTACGACGGGAAAAAGGTGCACCTGGTGGGACAGCCTCTGCCCCAGAACGGGCTTCCGGAAGGAACCTTCTTCTTTGCCCGCTATGCCATGACATGCTGTGCCAATGATATCCAGCCCTGCGGCTGGCTCTGCCAGGGATACACCAAACCCGACAGCAAGGGATTTATTGAGCTGACCGCCATGTGCCACGCCGTGTCCCGGGGCGGACAGAGCATGCTGGTCCTCCAGGAGCTGAACGCCAGCCCCTGCGGGCCCACCAAAGAACCGTATGTCAATTTCATAAGCGTATGATGAAAACAGGCATCGCGCCAAGCGCGGTGCCTGTTACTTTCAGTTATGGGTTTTCATGGTCCGAACCAGCGTCCCCAGAGCCTTGTTCAGGTTTTTTGCATCTCCATTTCCCTGAACGCCGTGTTTCTGTATCAGCTGTTCGCAGATGCAGCTCCTGATCTGTTCTATGCACTTTTTCCCCTCCGGAAGGCTGTGCACATAGATCTTTCTGCCGTCTGTCTCAGAAGCAACCCGTTCGATGTATCCTTTTTTTACAAGTGCATTGACTATGGGGGCAACGTTAGGTTTATGAACGCCCATATAATCCGCCAGTTCCCCGATGGTATAGTCCTTTTCCGACGCGGCGAAGAGCAGCTGAATCTCTGACATGGGCATGCCAAACCGGTCCATCAGCAGATCCGTGTGCAGAATCTGCCTTGAGAAACGCATGGATACATACATCATCTGATCAATAAGGCTCTTCTGCAAAGCAGAGTCCTCAATCCATGTTGCCATCCGTAATCACCTCCCTGGATGGTGCAGAACAATTATAGAGTGGGAAAAATGGGCTTGCAATGTTTCCAGTTACCAAAAATGTGCGCATTTTTCTTTTTCGTCATATTGCACCAAAATCAGCGGGGGTTTTTGTGCGATTTTTCACGATTTTCCTGTTCTTATGGGCACTCTTTCTGTTCTTTTAGATACGTTTTGCACAGTTACCCTTCTTTTTTTGTTCAAAAAAAGCATGTTTGCACATGCTTTTTCTGTTTCCTGCCTTCAGCTTCAGGCGATGCTTACCACCTGATAGTCCTGATCTTCCACGGCCTTTTTCAGCACGGCGCTGTCCACGGCCTTGTCCAGTGTCACCACAGCTTTGCCTGCGGTATGGCTCACTTCCGCCTCCTGCACGCCGTCAACGGCTTCCAGGGCCTTCTTCACCCTTGCCTCGCAGTGGGGGCACATCATACCCTTGATTTCCATCGTTTTCGTCATGGTTTTCTTCTCCTTTTGCTTGATTTTTCTGTCATGCCTGTCCGATTCCGGGTTCACCAGATTCAGACGCAGGGCATTGGACACAACACAGAAACTGGACAGGCTCATGGCTGCTGCCCCGAACATGGGATTCAGCTCCCAGCCGAACAGAGGAATAAATGCGCCGGCAGCCAGCGGGATGCCGATGACATTATAAATAAACGCCCAGAAAAGGTTCTCCCGGATGTTCCTGAGGGTTGCCCGGGACAGGCGTATGGCTGCCGGCACATCCTTAAGCGTGCTGTGCATGAGCACCACATCCGCGGCATCCACGGCGATATCGGTTCCCGCCCCTATGGCGGCCCCGATATCCGCCCTGGTCAGTGCGGGGGCATCGTTGATTCCGTCCCCCACCATCATGACGGCACCGTGCTTTTTAAGCCGGCTGACTTCCCGCTCCTTGCCATCCGGCAGAACGCCGGCAATCACTTCGTCCACCCCGGCCAGTCTGCCCACGGCATCTGCGGTCCTCTGGTTGTCACCTGTCAGCATCACGGTGTGGATGCCCATGTTTTTAAGGGCCTGTATGGCTGCGGGGCTGTCTTCCTTGACGGTGTCTGCCACAGCAATGCACCCAAGGAGCCTGCCCTCCGCTTCAAACAGCAGAGGTGTCTTTCCCTGACCTGCCAGATCCTCGCAGGTTTTCTTAAGATCATCCGGCACGTCCAGCTTCTCCTGCATATAGGCAAGGCTGCCGCCGGATACCTGCATATCCCCTATGACGCCTTTCAGGCCGCTGCCGGGCAGGGCCTGGAAGTCCTGAACCGTCTGTCTTAAGATGCCTTTTTCATTCCCGAAGGCCACCACGGCCTTTGCCAGGGGATGTTCCGAGCAGCACTCCAGAGAGTAGGCCAGCTGCATCAGCTGCCCCTCTTCCGTATCCTTCCATGGCAGCACATCCGTCACCGCAGGCTCGCCCTTTGTTATGGTGCCTGTCTTGTCCAGCACCACCGT
>CAMOVR010000295.1 GCA_946627565.1 uncultured Clostridia bacterium | reverse complement strand
AATCAGAAATCCGGAAATGACTATCTGGACTGGTTCGGGAGCAGCTATGCATCGCTGAACATCGTGGCAGGATACAGCCTCATGTACAACGGTGCTCTTATGGTGAAATCCGGCCTTGGCTGCGCGGTGGGCCTTGATGGGATCGTCAACACCACGGAAACCTCCGACCTCTGTTTCAGGCCTTTTGATCCCCCTCTGGAAGCAGGCATTGTGGTCATCTGGAAAGAGTATCAGGTGTTCTCCAAACCGGCGGAGCTGCTTCTGAAAAAGATCATGGAAACGTTTGAAGCATGAAAAAACGCGGTCAGGTTTTTTGACCGCGATGGTTCAGTAACCTCATCCTGTGTATCCATACATCTCTGCCATCTCAAAGTCCGGCATAATCTTCACACCGTCAACAGTACAGATCCTGTCTCTGACTGTCTGTTCATCCACAATCGCGATCTCTGTGCCGTAGGTGGGGAGATTGGTTTCCCGCTTATGGAAATACCTCCGGAATCTGACGGAATATGATCTGCCGGACCGTGCCTGTCTTTTAGGCGGGAATGCCGGTTAGCTCAGGGCTAAATTGACAACAAATCATTTTTTCATCAGCACTTCCCGCTGCAGCCGGAAGTGCTTTTTTCTGATACGCCATATACTGCTCATGCTGTTCTTCCCTCATGGTCACGAAGGTCCTGCCGGCAAACCCTTCTCAGCCGATGCAGTTCATGATCATGCTGACCATCATTTCCTTCTCTTCCGGCCGGGATTCCGCAATCATGATGGTCAGGGCCACCAGAGTGTGGTCATCCAGGGTTTTGCTGCCGTCCGTATCGTAGAGCATTCCATTCCGATCCAGAAAATAGAGAAACATGGTGGCGGCGATACGCTTGTTGCCATCCAGAAAGCTGTGATTCTTCGTCACGAAATACAGCAGATTGGCTGCTTTCTCCTCCAGGGAAGGATAAATCTCCTGCCCGCCGAAAGACTGATAGATATTGCCGATGCTGCCCCTGAAGGAATCATCCTTTTCGCGGCCGAAGAGATCCGACTCATTGCCAAAGCGCATCTGGTCGATTACATGGCGGCATTCTTCATAGGTCAGCACATATACCGCTTCCGTTCCCTCCGGACGCTTCATTCTCTGATGGTCGTAATCATCAAGCAGATCCAGCGCATTGCTGTAGCGTTCAATGACCGAAAGCACCTGCCGGCTGTCCAGGTCGTTCTGCGTGCGTTTCATCAGCCTGACAACCTCGCCCAGCTGCCTGATCCGGGCTTCGTTGACGGCACAGCCCCGCAGAATATAGTCCTTCAGGACGCTGTTGGCCCATTTTCGGAATTCAACACCGCGCTTTGACTTGACCCGATAGCCAACGGAGATGATTACATCCAGATTGTAGTACATCGGCGGTCTTGACGCATTTCCTGAGCTTCTGTCGAAAATTTCGACAGAAGTATCGCGATTCAGTTCTCCCTCGCTGAATACTCTGCCAATATGATACGCGATAGATGATCTTGCTGTGTCAAACAATTCGCTCATTTGATCCTGTGTCAGCCATACGGTCTCCCTGTCTGGCGTGATCGGAACACTCAGCGTTATATCCCCGCTTTTGAAGAGTATCAGTTCAGTACGCATGTTTTCCCTCTCTTTCCGAGTTATTGCACAATTCCTTCGCTTCTGGATTTCGCCGGCATCGCCGACATTGTGACCTCAGGTCATTCTGAAAAATGAGGTCACTGATCCCGCCTGTGTCATGCAGAACCTGTATCCTGGTTAAAAACCGTTCGCATACAGCTTTCAGGTAATGAAACCCGAATCGCGTCAGAAGGCCCTGATTTGTCACGATGATTCTGCTGACCTGACCTCTCACTGTCAGTGCTGTCATCCAGTCCTTATGTGTACCATCACCTCATCATGGTGACGGCTGCATCATATCATAGCCATACCGGCTGATCATTCACCCGCTGGATGAATATGGAACTGTTTTTGCGTTCCTGGATTCTGAGCCTCATAACAGATCCGGGATGGGAGCACCCCTGGTGCCGGGGACATATATTCGATACGCGTTTTACCTGTACGGCTCCTCCGGTGCAGTATGCTGCTTGCGCCGGATGCATACCGCACGGATGAACTGGACGATTTTTCAACCGTTAAAGGATTGCCGCTGTCCATGTTTTTACAAAACTGCATAAGATGCGAAAGACAGAGTTGACAGGTGACCTTCCGTTCACTATAATTGGTGATCGAAAGGTCACCTGACTGAATATGGAGGTTCGCATGGCGAAAGATACGAAGGAAAGAATTCTGATGGCTGCACTGGAGATGTTTTCGAAAAAGGGATACGAGGGCACGAATATCCGGGAGCTGTCTGCCTCCCTGGGGCTGGTCAAGTCCGGCATCTACAAGCACTATGAGAGCAAGGAAGCCATCTGGAACGCCCTTCTGGACAGGATGATTGCCTATTACGGGGAACGCTTTGGCTCCGCTGAGCATCTGCCCCCGGTGCCGGATTCCCTGGAAGATCTTGTTTCTATGACCATGCGGATGGTGCATTTAACGATCCACGATGAGCAGATCGTGATGACCAGGAAAGTGCTCACCCTGGAGCAGTACCGGGATGAGCGGGCGCGGGATCTGGCGACAAAGCACTTTCTGACCGGTCTTACGGAGATGTTCACGCACATCTTTTCCGGCATGATGGACAAGGGCCTGCTTAAGAAGGATGACCCCGCCATGCTGGCCTTTGCCTACACGTCGCCGATTTCAGCGCTTATCCACCTGTGCGACAGGGAACCGGAAAAGACAGAAGAAGCGACGGCAAAGGTGGAGGCTTTCAGCCGGCACTTTATCAGCATATACGGAGAAGAATAAACTGCAGGGAAACGTTTTTTTGCACGCTGTCTTTTCTGCGGGCAGGCGCTGATGTACGTCCTGCTGAAAAAGACGGATCCTGTAAGGCGCTCCGGCTGAAGAAAGAAAACGGGTGAGGAATCTGACGGTACAGGCAGCCTGATGCTGCGGCAGAATACAATACAAACAGCCTTTGCGGGCAGGAGGTGCATCATGGACAGAGACTGGTCTGAAATGAACAGGGAAATGCAGGCGCTGATTGCAAAGAAAGCCACTTTCGGGGAGGGTATCGAAAAGCTTCTGGCTTTGCGGAAAAGCCTGTTTGAACAGGTATCGCAGATTGTCGGCACGTTTCCGGAGGAGGCGTTTTATCAGATGCCATATGCCGGAGCAAAAGGCTATCACAGCAAGACACTGGCCTATTCCATCTGGCATATTTTCCGCAT
>CAMOVR010000294.1 GCA_946627565.1 uncultured Clostridia bacterium | reverse complement strand
AGATAACCGCTGCATCCGGATTTACGGCTTCAGCGCTGTGGATCATACCGTAAGGAACAAAGACAGTTCACAGCTGTCCCCGGGAGACTGCGCAGTCAGTGCGGCTGCGCGGTTTTTCTTTATCTTAAGGGCGCTTTCAGGTGCTTCCGGGAGGACCGGCCCGGTCAGAATGGGTGCCGCTTCTGCCTGTGCGCGTTATTCCGGATCCCGGCAACATGGATGTGTTCAGCAAAGAGATCCGGCAGAGTTCCCTGTATGGCATGGAATGTTTTGATGCCTTTGCGGGAGAAATCAGCCTGCGTCCGGACGAACCGTACGGAACCTGGTTCCGGAGAAAAGAACGGGTATTTTCGCCGTGCGTGTCTGTGTCAGATTATCCCCTGCAGGACAATTACGGCTCACACCGCCTGTACATCATCCCGGATGACCGTAGGCGCGGTGCTTTCCAACGCTGCATCTCTTACCTCCCCCCTGCAGCTGACTGAAAAACCCTGGACGGACCCGTAAGCCGCTGCCTGTTCTTTTATCCGGAAAAGACCTATAATAGGTCCGCACTGCCGCGGGGAAACCCAGGCAGCTATTTTCTGGAGGATTTGCATGAAAATTACACCTGTTTGGAAAACCCTTTTTCTTTTTTCCCTGATGCTCACCCTGGTTTTCTCCCAGTGCCTGCCAGCTGTTGCTGAAGAGCTGATTGAGGAGGAGGAAGAAGAGGTGCTGCTGATCACCCCTTCCCTTCCTATGGATTATAAGACGGGCGGTGTGCCTCTTAAAATGGAAGGCTGGACGCTGGAAGGAAAGGTTCCGGTCTCCTATGAGGATTCAACCATTTCCGTCACCTTTGAAACGGATTCCATCACCCATAAGCTCTCTTCCGGTAAATACAGGGGACGAAAGGTTACGGATGATGTCTTTACTGTCCGGATTCAAATCGGCCATCCGTCTCAGCTCCGCACCGCCGTTTCTTCCGATTCCTACAAGCGTCCTGCCCCCGTGAATTCGATCAAGCTCGCATCCGGTAAAAACGCCGTGGTTGCAATGAACGGAGATTTCTTCAAATCTTCAAACAGGGATGCAGGGTACGTTGTCCGACAGGGAGAGCTGATCCGCGATGCGACCCATAATGCGCGCGGCCTGGTTTTCGATACGCTCCTGATCGACAGCGAGGGCGATTTCCATGTGGTTTATGCCGCTGTCACGGAAACGATCGACGAGTATGTCGCTGAAAACCTGACACCCCTCGGGCGTACCGTGATGGATTCCTTCAATATCGGCCCGGTGCTGGTTCTGAACGGGGAAGTGCAGGATGTAGCCCATTCTGAAATCACAAAGCATGGCGGCCGGGAGGGGATGTACCAGTGGTCCACTCCCATTCAGCGGATCAGCATCGTGCAGACAGGTCCACTCGAATATGCCATTGTTGCCGCCAATGCTGTCGGAAACCGCAAATCCGGCTTCACTCTCCAGGAATTTGCGCAGATTGTAGCGGACAAATGTCCGGGAGCCATCCTGGCCTATAATCTGGATGGCGGCGGCTCTGCGCAGATCGTGGCGCACGGCCGGAAGCTTTTTACCAACAGCTATATGCGCCATATTACGGATATCATCTATTTCGCTTCCGCTGAGGAATAATCCCTGTCCCGTGATCCCGGGCCGGATGTTTTGACACCGCAGAATCAGGGAAGTACTTAAGGAACATGATCAGCCGCTGCCCAAATGCCGGATAGCCCGGCATTTGGGCAGCGGTTACTTTTTGTTTGACAAGGGAAAAACTGCTGTATTTGACGTCTCCCCATAAGTTGGGTCATAAAGTACGGGATGGACCTGCTCTTTCTACCTGTATCGAAGGTATGTGATGCTCACTGCAAAGAAAGAGCTGCCTTCCCTGCAGGGTTACGAACTGGCCGGTAATTACTCCATTGAGATAACTGTTCAGTAGCCCCACTATTTTTCTGTTTCGGAGCAATTCCACATTATAATCAACAAAATAGAAACTTGTGTCTGAAAATTCGAAAGAAATAGTCTTCGTATTCTGGATTAAACGCTTGTAATACGCTATACTTGTCTCGAAGAATGGAGGTGTGTGCGTCATGGTGGATATGAACATGATGATTTCAAACAATATTCTGGATATTCTCCGGAAACAGGGCAAGAAACAAATGGATCTTGCAGAAGGAATTGGTGTTTCCAAGCAGACAATGAGCAAAATGCTCAACGGAGGGCGCACGATCAGTGCAGTAGAACTGAAGAAAATTGCGGATTGCCTTAATGTTTCGATGGAGACAATCATGAAGATTCCAGAAGCACCGGTAGAAACGGATGTGATCCATACCTTCATGGGGCGTGTCGAGACGGAGGAGGCAAAAGAAGCTCTGCGGATTGCCGATGAAGTGTCTGATATGATCCTTTTCCACAGCAGGGTCAGAAAGAACGGGCAAGCCATGAGGCTGCCGCAGGAGGGATGAGCATGGCCGATGTAATTGATCAGATTCTGTTTTCCATGCGTAACAAAAGGTTTCAGGAGATAGAGAAAATCTCACAGATAGTGTCCTCACTGTACAGCGGAAATCCGATTGTGAGAGAAGGGATCTTTTCCGTGGTGAGGAATTATGCCAGAAAAAAAGAGATACCACTTCAAATCTTTCGGTATCCTTTTCACGATGATAAACTGTGGGCTTTCACATTCCTCAAAAAAGGAACGATTTTTATCTGTATTAATTCAGGTTTGCCTCTGTGCAGGCAGTTTTTCGCTACTGCCCATGAGCTCTATCATATTTATTGCTTTGGGGAAGACACAGACCAGAACACCATAAGAAACGGCTCCCTGCTGAAGAGTGAGACAATAGATACCGCAATCGGAGATCAGGAAGAGCTTGAGGCAAATGCCTTCGCAGGTCTGACCCTGATGCCCACAAAATCGGTACGCGACCAGATTGATATGCTTGGGATTGACGAAAAGAACATCTCACTTGACGATGTGCTTGTGTTGATGGACGTTTTTGCGATTCCTTACAAAGCCTGCGTCCTGCGGCTTTATGAATGCGGGGTCTTATCCCATTCCAAATCAAGGTCGCTCTACGCAGAGGATGCAGCGTACATTCAGGAAAGAATGTCTATTACAGGAAGAGCCAAAAGGTGGCAGCTGGACGGCGAAGGAACAGAATTGTTTGGTTCGTTATTGGATGACTTTTTCTTTAATGTCGACCATGAGTTCCTGACTGAGTCCAGGGAAAGGAGCGACAGGGTATACATTTCCTCCTTGAAAGATCGATTCAATTTGGATGTGGAGGAAGT
>CAMOVR010000293.1 GCA_946627565.1 uncultured Clostridia bacterium | reverse complement strand
TGCTTTCTCAGTATGTGGAGGGCAAGGAAAAGGAATGGGACGCCTACCGCACCCATGTGAGCAAGTGGGAAATCGACAGATATATCGTCATGTATTGATGCTGTGATCAGCCCGGGAAAGGAGGTGAAGCCAGTGGCAAGGATCGTCATCGCCAGCGCCGCTGAAGAGAACCGGGCAAAGCTGTCTCAGCTTCTGGCATCCTCCGGTTTCACCGTTTTCCGCTGCTGCGCTTCCGGGAGCGAGCTCAGGCGCACCATCAACGAATGCGAGGACGGCATCGTGGTACTGATGGGGGTTCTGCCGGATTGCAAGCCGGATGAACTGCAATGGGATTACGGGAATCGCATCCAGATCCTGTTGATCGCCAAGCCCCTGGTGCTGGAAAGCTGTGAAGCGCTGGAGATTTTCCGCCTTCCGCTGCCGCTGTCTTCCCAGGCGCTGATCGGGGCGGTGCAGATGCTGAACCAGCTGCACCAGATGCGCTTGCCCAGGCGGGCAGGAACCGAAAAAGAAACCGTAGAGCAGGCCAAGCGGCTCCTGATGAAGCAGCACGGCATCACTGAGCCGGAAGCCCATCGCGCCCTGCAGCAGTATGCCATGAACCACGGCCTCAAAATGGCCGATTACGCGGCGCAAATCCTGAAATCGTCAAAGGGGACGGAGGAATAACCATGCGGGATCAGCAGTACCCGTTATATCACGAAGAGCTGGAGCATGAAAGCTGCGGCGTGGGGGCCATCGTGGATCTGAGCGGCAAAAGCACGCACCGCACCGTGGATCAGGCGCTGTCCATCGTGGAGCGCCTGGCCCATCGGGCGGGCAGCGACGCCCTGGGCACCACCGGCGACGGCGTGGGCATCATGACCAATCTGCCTCATGCCCTGTTTTCCGCCTGGGCCCAGGAGGAGGGAATCGCTTTAGGCCAGCCCGGTGATTACGGCGTGGGCATGTTTTTCCTGCCGGAGGATGAAGTGGGCGTTCAGAACGTCTGCCGCATTTTTGAGCAGCTTGCTCGATCGGAAGGGCTGACAGTCCTTGGCTGGCGGAATGTGCCCTGCCACCCGGCCCAGCTGGGCGCTGGAGCCCGCCGCACCATGCCCCGCATCCATCAGTGCTTTTTGAGTCGCCCCTGCTCTGTCGCCGCCGGTGCGGATTTTGACCGGCGGCTTTATGTATTGCGCCGGGTGTTTGAAAAGCAGGACACCGATACCTATATCTGCTCCCTGTCCAGCCGCACCATTGTCTATAAGGGCATGATGCTGGTGAATCAATTGCGCTCCTTCTACGACGATCTCCAGGACGTGCGCTATACCTCCCGGATGGCGCTGGTGCATTCCCGCTTTTCCACCAATACCTTCCCCTCCTGGAGCAAGGCGCATCCCCAGCGGATGCTGCTGCACAACGGGGAAATCAACACCATCCGGGGCAACCATGACCGGATGAAGGCCCGGGAAGAAACCATGCGTTCTGCTGTGCTGGGCGAAGAAATGCGCCGGGTGCTGCCTGTGGTGCAAGACGGCGGCAGCGACAGCCAGATGCTGGACAATACCCTGGAATTTCTGTACATGAACGGCTTTCCGCTGTCTTTGGCGGGGATGATCCTGCTGCCGGAGCCCTGGCAGGGGCAAAAGCACTTTTCTCCCTGGCGGGACCTGTACCGCTACTATGCCACCATGATGGAGCCCTGGGACGGCCCGGCAGCCATCCTCTATTCCGATGGGGACACAGTGTGCGCTTCTCTGGATCGGAACGGCCTGCGTCCCCTGCGCTGCGCACTGACCGATGATAGGCAGCTGATTCTCTCCTCCGAGGCGGGGGTGCTGTTTGAAGAAAACGCCCACATCCTGCGCCGCTGGAAGCTGAAATCCGGCGACGTGCTGGAGGCCGATCTGCGCACCGGGGAACTGCTGGAAAGCGAAGAATTGAAAACCCGCTATGCCCAGGCCCAGCCCTACACAGAGTGGATGCGGCATCTGATCAGCATGGAGGATCTGCCCAAGGCAGATCATGAAAGCGAAGCTCTGGACGAAGCCACGCGGATGAAGCTGTGCAGAGCCTTTCACTATACTCAGGAGGATATGCAGAATATCCTTCTGCCCATGGCGAAGAACGGAGCGGAGCCCATCGTGTCCATGGGAGCGGATGAGCCCATCGCGGTGCTGAGCAAAACGCATCCCTCTCTGTTCGATTACTTCAAACAGCGCTTTGCCCAGGTGACCAATCCGCCCATCGACGCCCTGCGGGAGGAAATCAAAACCGACTGCTCCATCTATATCGGGGACGACGGCAATCTGCTGACCGGCGGGCCGGACAACTGCACCGTGCTGGAATTGCCCTCGCCGGTGCTGACGGAGGAGGAATTGGGCCGCATCCGGGCTTTCAGTCATCCCGCCTTTTCGGTGCGCACAATTTCTCTTTTATATGCCAAAGAGGCGAGCCTGCGCGCTGCGTTGGACGCTTTCTTTTCCGCCTGCGATCAGGCGTGCGCGGACGGTGTCAATATTCTGATCCTGTCCGACCATGGCGTGGATGAAAGCCATTTATCTATCCCTTCCCTGCTGGCGGTGTCCGCGCTGGAGCAGCACCTGATCCGCATCAAAAAGCGCACGGCGGTCTCCGTAGTCTTAGAGAGCGGCGAGCCCCGGGACGTGCACCAGCTGGCCCTGCTGATCGCCTACGGGGCCCGAGCGGTAAACCCCTATCTGGCTCATGATTGCGTCAGGGCCCTTTGTGAAAAGAAGCAGGTACAGAAGAATTCAGAGGAAGCCATCCGGGATTACGACCGGGCGCTGACCGCCGGGGTGCTGAAAATCGCCTCCAAGATGGGCGTCTCCACCCTGCAGGCCTATCAGAGCGCCCAGCTGTTCGAGGCGCTGGGTCTGGACGGGCAATTCGTGGAAACCTTTTTCACCAACACGCCCTTTGTTTTGGGCGGTGCGGACTTGCAAACGGTGGAAGCGGACAGCCGCTTTCATCATGCCGCCGCCTTTGCCGGAGTGGAGAAAGGGCTGCCGAGCATCGGCGTGCATAAACTGCGTTCGGGTGAAGGCGCAGAGGAACATCTGTATTCCCCGGAGACGATTCATCTGCTGCAGCAGGCTGTCTGGACAAATGACGCAAGCCTGTTTGAACAATACGCAAATCGCGTGGAAAACGACGGCCCCCGCACCATCCGCTCCATGCTGACCTTTGATTTTGACGCCTGCCGGGAAATCCCCTTGGAGGAAGTGGAAAGCGCCTCCGAAATCGTTCGGCGCTTCCGCACCGGGGCCATGAGCTACGGCTCCATCTCCCAGGAGGCCCACGAATGCATGGC
>CAMOVR010000292.1 GCA_946627565.1 uncultured Clostridia bacterium | reverse complement strand
CTATCCGGTACAAATGATCGCCTCCTGCCATAGTCATTCAGGACATGAGTACATTATCAGACTCCCCAATCATTATCGACCTCTTACAAAAAACACCTGTGAATGATCTCAATAATCCGGTCCTGCTGCTCCGGCGTCATCTTGTTATCGGACGGTAAGCACATTCCACGGCGGAAAATATCGGCTCCTACGTCCGGGGAAGTACCTGAAATATAGGCATTTGAGCGTCCTCTACCGTTGCCGGAGCCAGTATTAAACGGGTTCGTCCGGTATATCGGCTGCATATGCATGGGCTTCAGTATCCTTCTCAGACCCGCAACTGCCAGGCTATACTGCCTTCCCCATCGTTTCTGCACACAGGTCAAACCCTTTCTGTGACGGACAGAGCGCTGCCCTTCCCTCACATCAATCATCGTGTGGCAGACAGTTGTTATCCGGATCCCGTGCTCTCACGTGCACAGGTAACCTGCACACACCGTTGAGGCAGACAATGGTTGTCCGTTCATGGATCAGTGCCACTCCAACACATCACTGTATGTCACGAACTTCCCCGTCCGCAGGAGATCATCGACAGGATCCGGTTTCTCCATGAACGCTTTGCGGCCATATTCTGCAGCGATACAGCTGTCAGGATCCATCCCGGCAAACTGTTCATCATCAAACGTGGTGTCAGTCCCGGCCCTGAGTTTGTTCTCTGTACAGTTCCGGGACACACCGGGCTTTTCCGGATTTCTTCTCCTCGCATCAGGGAATGCAGCCTTATTGGCCTTTGTCATGTCAGAAATACGTTTTTCATCTTTACAGCCCCCGTATGGATTTCAACTGCGCTTATCTGTGGCCTATCAATGCATATCATCCGGAATCACGTCAGTCCCAAAATGTGTCGGACAGAATACAGATCTTCCCTTACACCATCGTGTGTCCGACAGTTGCCGGTGTTCACAGCAGTGTGGCAAATCGTTGCCGGTGCTCACATTCTCACCACAGATCTCATAACGATATCTGCCCCTCCACATGGTTACCGCTCTCATCTGTATAGTACACAGGATCGGGAGATGCGTGCCTTAGAAGCAGGACAGCCACAGATTGATCTTCCAGAGGATTCCAGGGTTTTCCGCCGAAGGTGACCCGGTAACGGATCTCCTCTTTTGCCTTGTCGTATTCAAAGTTCAGTGTGATCTTGCCGTGATCCTTCTGCTTATAGTAAATCTGCTCAATGCACAGCTCTTCCGCCACCGCCAGCATGCCGCGGTGCAGCCCTGCCGGAACCAGATGCTTTTCGGCAAACCCGTCAATTGACTGGATCAGGTTGCTGAAGCTGTCATCTTCAAGACTTACCTCAAGGGATTTCAGGTGCCGGATGAACTGGCGTGTCTTTTCCTTCCGCGGGTTCTCAAACACCTCTTCCGGCGTGCCTTCCTCATAAATCATCCCTTCATCCATGTAGAACACCCGGGTGGAAACATTCCGGGCAAACTTCATTTCATGGGTGACAATCAGCATGGTGGTTCCCCGCTTTGCCACGTTCAGGATGACGGCCAGCACTTCTTCCACCATGGTGGGATCCAGGGCAGAAGTAGGCTCGTCAAACAGCACAATTTCAGGATCCATGGCCAGGGTTCTTGCTATGGCCACACGCTGCTGCTGTCCGCCGGACATGGAGGACGGGTAGCTGAAGGCTTTTCCGGAAAGGCCCACACGGCTCAGAAGCTCCATGGCCCGGTTGTAGGCTTCCTGACGGCTGCGCCTGAGGAGCACGGTCTGGGCCAGCATGACGTTTTCGATGACCGTCATGTGCTGGAAGAGGTTGAAGGACTGGAAGACCATGCCCACATGCTGCCGCAGACGATTCAGGTTATACCCGGGCGCGCTGGTGTCCTCGCCGTCAAAGAGAATCCGTCCGCCTGTGGGTGTCTCAAGGCGGTTGATGAGGTTCAGGAACGTAGATTTTCCGGTGCCGGAGGGCCCGATAACGGAGATCACGTCCCCGGCGTTTACCACGCAGTTTACATCCTTCAGCGTCACGTTCTCGGAATCATCAAAGCGCTTGGAGAGATGCTCGATTTCCAGCAGCGGCTGTCCGGACGGGGCAGCTGAGGCCTTCTTTTCGGTGCCGGCAGCTTCCGCGGCAAGGGCAAGGATCCACCCCGCGGAGTCTGCGGCGGGGCGTGCGGTTCTGCAGCTTATGGGCAATGAGCTTCATAAGACCGGTCAGAAGATGGGACAGCAGGAAATAGATGAGCGCCGTGGTGATGAGCGGGAAGAAGGCATCGAAGGTGCGACTTCTGATGATATCCGAAACCTTGGTCAGTTCCATCACGGAGATATATCCGGCAATGGAGGTCATCTTCACCATGGCGATCAGCTGGCCGCTGTAGACCGGCAGGATATGGGTCATGGCCTGGGGAAGCACCACCCGGAAAAAGCTTTGCGCCGGGGTAAACCCCAGCGCCCGGGCTGCCCTTGCCTGACCGGCAGGAACCGCCTCAATGCCGTTTCTGAAGATTTCAGATGCATAGGCGGCAAAATCCAGGGAGAAGCCGATCACACAGATATACAGGGCTGAGAGCCCCTGGCTGGCAAACACCACATAGTAAAGGACCATGAGGAGCACGGTGATGGGGATACCCTGGATCAGGCGGATATAGAGCCTGGCAAAGCCCAGAGCAAAGGGATTGCTGCTCATGCGCATGCGGCAGATCAGGGCACCCAGCAGTGTCCCGATGATCCCCGAGAGCAGGGCCAGGACAAGGGTCGATTTAAGACCGTCCAGCAGCATCTTCCAGCGTGCTTCCCGGATAAAGTTGTTGTAAAAGCCGTCCCGGACCCGCCCAACGAACTGGGATGCACGGGAGACGGTGGCGGTCTTGGGCGGGTTTTTCACCACCATGAAGATCTCACTGGACAGAACCGGATCCGTGATGTTGGTCTGCTTGAGCCGCTCCTCGGTCATATACAGGGTATTGGCCATGATGTCATAGATACCGGCGTTAAGCCCGGCAACCTGAGCTGCATAATCACAGCACTCAAACCTGGGAGTATAACCGTTTCGCGAACAGAAATCGCAGACCATCTCGATAAACTGTCCCGTCAGTTCGTTTCCCGAATAATAGCTTTTAGGGAACCAGGTACCGTCAGTGGCAACCCGGAGCTCTCCCTTTTCACCGGTAAAGGTATAATGGAGGGCGGCATCTTCTTCCGCCACCATTGCTCCCCATTTCCGGGTCATGAGTTCCAATTCACCGCTGGCTGATATATCCCGGAGATACTCGTTGAATTCCTGAAGGAGTTTATCGCCCTCTGCGTTTTTCTGGGTCCCGAAACCGAACTTGACGGTCACAAG
>CAMOVR010000291.1 GCA_946627565.1 uncultured Clostridia bacterium | reverse complement strand
ATCAGGCGTAACATGCAAGCATTTTGCTATTTCTGATAGATGATTCAAGTAGGATTTGCTGGTGTTATATTTCCATTTTGAGAAAACTGGAGTTGCCACACCTATGCTTTCCATTAGTTCTTTTTGTCTGATACCTCGTTTTGTCATAGTTTCCATAATTCGCTGCATAATAACATTATCATTTACCGGTTTCGTTGATGTTCTCATATACGCTTCTCTTTCTCCTTTATTGCCGCATGGCTGCCATATGTATATCAGTTATACCGAATGGTATCACAAAAAGTTGTCCGGCACGACACTTTTTTCTTATGCAAAACCCCTGCTGCGGTCTTTTCCCTCCTCACTCCAGCCCCTAAGAGCATGGACAGAGGAAAATCCCGGCATTTTTTCATTTTTTGTGTTTTTAAACGGTATTTACCCGGTTTTCCCTTGCATATGACCTCTGGCCTGCGTACAATACAGCCGTTTCCTGATGAATGTGTTTTCAGCACCTGCTTCCCCTCCGGTGCATGCCGGAAAGGGATAAACGACCCGGAAACGCAGGAGGATATGCCCATGATTCTGGAAGCCTGTGCCGGCAGCGCAAGGCATGCGTTTGCCGCCGCCAGAGCGGGCGTCAGCCGCATTGAACTGAACAGCGCCCTGCCCCTGGGCGGGTTGACCCCTTCCCCGGGCACCTTTACGGAAGTCCGGCAGGCCCTTTCCATTCCGGTGCTTCCCATGATCCGTCCCCGGGAGGGCGGATTCTGCTATGACAGCGCGGAAACCGCCTGTATGCTGAGGGATGCGGAAATCTTTCTGGATGCAGGGGCGGACGGCGTGGTCTTCGGCTTTCTGACAGAAGACGGTCAGGTAGACGCAGAAAAGGTCCGGGACATGGTGCGTCTGGCCGGAAACCGGCAGACGGTCTTTCACCGGGCCGTGGACATCGTCCCTGACTGGCGCCCGGCCCTTGATACACTTATGGAGCTTGGCGTCACCCGGGTTCTCACCGGCGGCCAGGCCAAAAACGCCTGGGACGGCAGGGAAACCCTGCGTCAGATGCGGATTTACGCAAAAGGCGTTCTGGAGATCCAGCCCGCCGGCGGCATCCGACCCGGCAATGCCCGGGAGATTCTCCGCCATACGGGCTGCACCATGCTGCACCTGTCAGGATCCTGCCAGGCAAGGGACCCGGGCTGGCCAAAGGAAACCGGCCTCTGGTTTTCCTCCCCGGATGCACCGGACGGAGGTGCCTACACGGACTGCGATCCGGACCTGTTCCGCCAGGTGCTCAGCAGTCTCGGGGACAGCTGATTTTCAGCCGGTATGACCATTTTGTTCAGACGGAAAACTGACGAATAACTGACATATAGAAAGGAAAACCGATGTACGCACTCATAGGAACCTGGAAAATGAGTCTGAAGGGCATCTCAGAGGGCGGCCAGCTGCTTAAGGAAGGCAGCCCTGCAGGGGATGCCGTAGCCTGTGCCGTCATGGATGTGGAAGCCAATCCGGCTTTTGTATCCGTGGGATACGGCGGCCTTCCCGCTCTGGACGGGCAGGTCTACCTGGATGCCGGATACATGGACGGCAATACCCTGACCTGCGGTGCCGTCCTCTCCGTGACGGGCATCGCTTCCTCCTTTGCCGCCGCCCGGGGGCTGTGCGGCAGAAAGACCAACTGGATGCTGACCGGGGAAGCCGCCCGGAAATTTGCCCTTTCCCTGGGGGTAAAAGAATGCGATCTTCGCACGAAGGAAAGCATGGCCCGCTATGAGGAAGCCATGCGGACCTTTAACCCCGGCGATCCCCTCACCGCCTACCGGGGCCACGACACGGTCTGTGTCCTGGGTCTGGATGAAACGGGCCGCATGGTCAGCGGCACCTCCACCTCGGGTCTGTTCCTCAAGGAGCCCGGCCGGGTGGGCGATTCCCCCATCCCGGGCTGCGGATACTACTGCGACAGCCGCTACGGCGCTGCGGCAGCCACCGGCCTCGGGGAGGACATCATGCGGGGCTGCCTGTCCCATGAATGCGTGCGTCTCATGCGGCAGGGCATGACGGCACAGCAGGCCGCGGAGGAAGCCCTCCGGGACCTGGTGGAAAAGAAGCTGTCCATAGGCGAAGACAAAGGCTCCATGTCATTGATCACCCTGGCCCCCGACGGGTCCTTCGGTGCCGCCACCACGGAAGCCTGTTTCCCCTTTGCCGTGGCCACGCCGGACGGTCCCTGCCTCTATACCTGCGTCCCCGGCGAAAAGGGCATGGAGATCCGGGCTGCCGACCCGGACAGCGTGCCGGACTGATTTTATGCATATTTATGCACAAATCATGCAGAATATTTTTCAGGTCCGTCGGTGCAAGGCTTTATGCCGCAACGCATTCCGGCACACAGTCGTTCATTTCACTGCTCACTTTTATGCATAATTAGTAATAATTTATGAATAATTATTGACAACCATACATTTTGGGTGTAGAATACACAGCGTGATCCGTCCTCCGGGCGGATCCCATCTGACAGGAGGTCAAACAATATGGATCGCAAGTTCAAGAAAATCGTACTCGCCTATTCCGGCGGCCTGGATACATCCATCATCATTCCCTGGCTCAAGGAAAACTATGACAATCCCGAAATCATTGCCGTCTCCGGCAATGTGGGCCAGGCCGACGAACTGGAAGGGCTGGAGGAAAAAGCCCTGAAGACCGGTGCGTCCAAGCTCTACATTCTGGACCTGATGGATGAATACGTAAACGACTTCATCATCCCCACCATGAAGGCCGGCGCCATCTACGAAGAGTATCTTCTGGGTACCAGCCACGCCCGTCCCTGCATCGCCAAGGGTCTGGTGGAGATCGCTCTGAAGGAAGGCGCGGACGCCATCTGCCACGGCTGCACCGGCAAGGGCAACGACCAGGTACGTTTTGAACTGGCGGTCAAGCATTTTGCTCCCACCATGCCCATCATCGCCCCCTGGCGCGAATGGAGCATCCGTTCCAGGGATGAGGAAATTGATTACGCGGAAGCCCACAACGTGCCCCTGCGGATCAACCGGGAAACCAACTATTCCAAGGACAAGAACCTGTGGCATCTCTCCCACGAGGGTCTGGACCTGGAAGACACCGGCAACGAGCCCCAGTACGAGAAGCCCGGGTTCCTGGAGATGACCGTCTCCCCCACCCTGGCCCCGGACACCCCCACCTATGTGGAGATCGAGTTTGAAAAGGGCATCCCGGTTGCCCTCAACGGCGAAAAGATGTCTGCCAAGGACATCATCCTTGCCCTCAACAAAATCGGCGGCGAAAACGGCATCGGCCTTCTGGACATCGTGGAGAACCGTCTGGTGGGCATGAAGTGCCGCGGCGT
>CAMOVR010000290.1 GCA_946627565.1 uncultured Clostridia bacterium | reverse complement strand
ACCGGAGATTTGGGAAACAATGTCCCGGCCATTGTGTGGAGAAAGGCGGTAAACATGCTGAGTGTCTGTTTTGGAAACATGCCGGATGCCATATACAACACGGCTGTTTTCTTTAAAAACGATTATGAGGATGCGTGGATCACGGATCCGTTTGTCAGGCAGATGATACGGGATGTTGACCACTCTGAGGTGATTGACAGTGGAATTATTGACAGTCCGGTACTGGGAAAGATTCCTCCATTGAACCTTTCCGGAGGTGTGAAGACCCTGATCCTGGTAAAATTTGAGCCGGAAAAGATTTTTAACGCATCCACATGTGGGGATAACTGTGCGAAATGGCTTCTGAAAATTGCGGAAACCGAAGACAGGACGGTGAACCTGCGGCATATTATGGATTTCGGCGATGCTCCGTTTGAGATCAGGGTGCTGAACACGGGGACTATGGCACATAATATGTCGGAACTGACGGATATTGCGATCGACTACGTCTGAGAGGATACTTCATGAAGGGAACACACAGGGTACATATACAGAATAAGCGGGTCCGTTACGTATTTGAGATAAATCGGAATCTTACGGTCCTCCGAGGAGACAGTGCAACCGGCAAGACCACCCTGATCGATATGATCCGGGAGTATGTCAATCACGGGAATGACAGCTCTGTTCAGCTGATATGTGACAAAACCTGTTATGTGCTGGAGGGAGTGACATGGAAAGGCCAGCTTTCGGAAATGCATGACAGCATTGTTTTTATTGATGAAGGAAACCCATTTGTTTTTACGGATGAGTTTTCAGAATCCATACAGGAAACGGACAACTACTATGTCATCGTCAGCCGTGAGAGTCTTCCAAATCTGCCATATAGCGTCACTGAAATTTACGGGATTCGGACAAGTGGAAAGTATGGCGGTTTAAAGCAGCATTACCACGAGTTTTACAGAATCTATGGTGAGCATACTATGCAAGAAAAGATAATGCCACAAATTCTGGTCACCGAAGACAGCCATGCAGGGTTTCAGTTTTTCCGTGATGTTTGCAAAAAGAGCGGGATTCAGTGCGTCTCTTCAAATGGGAAATCGAATATACTGCAGGAAGCGAGAAAGCAGGATTCGGATACTCATATACTGCTCATCGCAGATGGGGCGGCGTTTGGTTCGGAGATGGACCGGGTCATGAAGTATCTTAAAGTACATACAAATGTGAAGCTGTATGTACCGGAGTCCTTCGAATGGCTGATTCTTTCTGCAAATCCTATGAAAGATCCTGATATTGGGAATATACTTGGCGATCCCGGAGCTTATATCGAATGCCAGGAGTATTTCAGCTGGGAACGTTTTTTTACAAGACTACTTACAGATCGAACCCATGGATCATGGTTGCAGTACGCCAAAGGACAGATAAACCCGGCATATCTGCGGGACAGCGTGCAGGAGGCTATTGTGGAGCAGATGAACCCTGTTGTTTTTAGCATGCAGGAAAGACAATGATGTTTACTCTGTAGTTGACATCACAAAACAGTGGAGAGATTCCTCATCTCTTCACTGTTTTCTGCGTCTTATCTGCAATTCCAGTAACAGCATTCATGGGGATACCATCATGCACGGAAGGGCAGGGGAGTCCCAGAAGATACAGAAGAAAATGTGCACGCGTGATGAATCGCCTTTTTTGTGATAAAATACCGGCAGGTAACAATATAAGACTTCGGCATGCATCTGTTTCAGGCAGGTCAGAGTCAAAAAAAGCCTGAAGAGGATTGTCCTCTGAGGAAAGAAGTTAAGGGAGGATACTATGGCAATCGACAAACCTATCGAACACAATGTGGATGCCCCGGGTCAGCAGATTTCTGAGAAAAAGAGAAAAAAGAGGGAAAAAAACCTGATTTTCTATCCCCTGGGAACGGTTGGACGGGATATGATGTATTACCTGTTCAACAACTGTATCCTGACCTACATTCTCTTTACCAAGCAGCTGACGTCTGAGCAGCTGATCGCGATCACGGTCATCATGATGGCTGCGCGTGTTTTTGATGCCCTGAATGATCCCATCATGGGCAACATCATTGAACGGACGCGGACACGCTGGGGAAAATTCAAGCCCTGGATGCTGGCAGGCGTGCTTTCCACCTCCATTGTCATCTACCTGGCATTCAATTCCAGCCTGCAGGGCTGGCCGTTCATCATCTTCTTCGGGTTTATCTATTTCGCCTACAGCATCACGTATACGATGCACGATATTTCCTACTGGGGCATGATTCCGTCCCTGACCCGTGACGCAGACCTGCGGAACCAGTATACCTCCCGGGCAACGCTGTTTGCGGGCATCGGTTCCACACTGGCATCTGTGCTGATTCCCATTTTTACCACCGGCGATAAGGCGCTGGGCGGCAACGCAGGCACGGCCTACGGCATCATCGCACTGGTGATTGCCTGCATGGGCCCGCTGTTTATCCTCTTCACCCTGCTGGGTGTGAAGGAGCACCGCGGCGAGGAAGAGCCGAAGATGAAGCTGAACGTCCGCCGCATTACGCGTACGATTCATCAGAACGATCAGCTGCGCTGGATGATTCTGATCTTCCTGCTGCAGCAGATTGGCAATTCCCTGGTGTTCGGCGGAATCGGTTCCAGCCTGATCTATTTCCGCTATGGGTATGAGGGCGGTCTCTACTCCCTGTTCTCCATGGTTGGCGTGGCGGCCACAGCCGTGCTGATGGTGGTCTATCCTGCGCTTTCCAGGAAATATACCAGACGGAAAATGATGACCGGCCTGATGGTCATGGTGTTCATCGGCAGCGCGGTTGAGCTGGTGGGCGGTCTGTTCATGGCGGCGGATATGATGAGCTTCTATGTTTTGACCGTGGGCTATATGCTGGTGAACCTGGGACTTTACGGATTCTACCTGATCATGATGATCTCCATCATCAACACTGTGGAATACAATCAGCTGATTACAGGACACCGGAATGAAGCGATTATCACATCCATGCGTCCGCTGCTGACCAAGATGGGCAGCGCGATTGTGGTGGCCCTGACGTCCCTGACCTATCTGATTTTCCGGGTGACTGAAAAGACGAATGCCATTGCAGATTTCGAGCAGCAGGCACAGATTGGAACCATCTCAGATGCGGCCCGCATGGAGGGAATCCATCAGGTCATCGAAACCGTCGATCCCGGTCAGACCACCGGTCTGCTGCTGGCAATGGTGATTCTTCCGCTGGTATTCGGTTTTGTGTCGTATCTGCTGTATCAGAAGCATTACAAGCTGGATGAGAAGACATACGAGGATATCTGCAGACAGCTCAAGGCATAACTGCAGAAACGGGAGGTTCCCGGACTGGCGGCAGGCAAAAAGCCGG
>CAMOVR010000289.1 GCA_946627565.1 uncultured Clostridia bacterium | reverse complement strand
CCACAGGTTCAATTGATCTTCTCCGGGAAAACACCGATACTTATTATGGAAACCCGATCAGAGACAGGATAAGGAAAGGGGAAGAAAGATGGAAACAGAATGCAGACTGCACATTGAGACGAAACAGGTCAGCAGGTACTACGGGTATGCGACGGAAAAAAGGCTGACGGGGTACGACGGAGATCCTGAAACGCTGGTGGTTCCTTCCGGTGTTGTGCCGGACAGGGAGAAATGGGAGGGCCTTTTTGAGGGAAAGCATCTGAAGACGCTCTCTGCGGACAATAACTTTTTCTATTCCATACCCGGCAGACTGGACGGAAAACCCCGGAATATCAGGAACCTGGTGATACGTCTTACGGAAAAAAAGAGCCAGTACCATCTTGACATGGACAAACTGAACCGGGTCTTCGGCCATCCTGAAACCTTGGAAATACAGGGGAAAAGCCCGCTGAGGCTGTCAATCGACTATGGGAGCAACGGACAACTGCTTATCAGGAGCAACTGTGTGACTGAGGTCATGACATACGGGAAGATATCGGGGAATCTTCCGGTTCTGTATTTTCCCAATACACCTCCGTCAGCGGCACAGAAACCGATCCGTCCGGGCCTTATGACGGCGTATCTCATGGGGCAGTTCGATTATACGGATGAACAGATTCAGGTGTATGAACAGTGGCTGGACAAGAACCGTTCATCCTTTTTCACGGATGCCGTGCAGAGCGGCTACGGAGAACTCCTGGAACGGTATCTTGCCAGGAACGGGGACAGACGTCTTTTCATGCCGGATACGTACGACAGGCTGATGGAACTGGCAGAAAAGAAGGGGAATACAGCCCTCAAGGCGGCGCTCATGTCTGCCAAGGGGCGGCATTATAATCTGGCGAAAGTTACCGAGGCCAGGGAAAAGCGGGAAGAGGAAGAACTGGACAGGCCGGACAGCGTCCGGGCACTGAAACGGTACTGGAACTGGAAAAAGGAAGAGAACGGCCTGACGGTTACACGATACAAAGGGGACGGGCAGGAGATGTCCCTGCGGGTTCCTGCCGTGGTGCCGGAGAGGATCGACGGGGAGGAGGTAACCATGGTGGCGGACGGGGCGTTCCGGGAGCCCACGTCTGAAGAATATATCCTCTCATCCGGCATCCGGGGTATGGGGAACAATGTGTTCATGGGCAACCATGCTGTCAGAAACGTGGAAATCCTGGGTCCGGTCCCATATATTCCCAGAAAGACCTTCTTCCAGACCACCTCCCTCAGGCGTGTGGTGCTGAAGGAGGGCTGCAGATCCATAGGCATGTCCGCCTTCAAGGAAAGCGGGATCCGGGAGATAGAGATTCCGGAGAGTCTTGGAAGAATCGGGCCCCGGGCCTTTGAGGATACCGGGAATCTGGAGAAGATCCTGGCTCCTGGTCTTACCTGTCTTGAGGAAGACGCCTTTTCAGGCAGCGGAATCCATTCCTTTTCGGCTCCGCTTCTTCAGGCAATTCCGGAGCACGCCTTTTTATGCACCCCGGACCTTCAGACGGCGGACGTGCGGCGCGTGTGCAGGATCGGGCGTGAGGCATTCCGCCGCAGCGCCATCACAGAGCTCCATGTATCGGGATTCCTTACGGAGATTGGACAGGACGCCTTTTATGCATCGCAGCTGAAGACAATTGTGGTCCACGGCCGCATGGACATGCGCTCCATGCTGCGGGAGATCCGGCGCGTGCTGGGTGAAAAGGTTGATATTGTTTTTCTGGAGGATGATCTCCCCATATGATCCGGCCCCGAGGCCGTCTGATCCATGCGCCGCAGGACAGTCCTGCGGCGCTTTTTCTGCGCGTTCCGTCAGGGCCTGTGGCAAAAGATCTCAGGAAGCCTGCCTGACTGTGCTATCCTTCCTTTTTCTGCTATACTCCCTGAACTGTATATTCAGCGGGGAGGGAAGAGCCATGACCATGCGGAGAGGTCCGGGAGGCCCGTTTGGCAGGGGATTTCTGACGGAGGAAGAAAAGAAGAATCAGCCAAAGGTAACCAGGGAACTGCTCATACGAGTTTTTTCCTATCTCAGGCCATATGCCAGGCATATGGTTCTGGTGCTTATCTGTATTGCATCTGCATCCTTCTGCAGCCTGCTTCCGTCCATTCTGACGGGAAAGATTCTGGATGAAGGCCTGCTCAAAGGGGACATCCATGCCCTGGTTTTCTATATTCTGCTCTCCCTGGGGGTTACCCTGGGTTCCAACCTGATCGGTGTTCTGGAAAGCTATGTCAGCACCTGGATTGCCCAGCATATCACCTACGATATGAGAAACCAAATGTACGCCCACCTTCAGAAAATGTCCCAGAGGTTCTTTACGGAGAACAACCAGGGAGATATGATCACCCGGATGACCAGCGACATTGACGGGGTCCAGCAGGTGATCACCGGGACATTTTCCAGCATCCTTTCCAATACGATTACCCTGATCCTGGCCATGGTCGCCATGTTTCAGAAAAACTGGCTTTTGGCCCTGATGGGTCTGGTACTTGTGCCGCTCTTTACCCTGCCCACCCGTCAGGCAGGTAAGACCCGGTGGAAGTATGCCAGCCAGTCCCAGGCCTGCAATGATGAGATCAACGGAATTCTCAGTGAGACCCTTTCCGTATCCGGCCAGCTTCTGAGCAAGCTCTTTGGCAGGGAAAAGTATGAGTATGACCGGTATGAGCAGGCCAACGGGCGGATGATACGGCTCAATATCCGGGAGCGGATGGCGGGCAGATGGTTCTTTGTCATTCTCTCCACCTTTACCAGCATAGGGCCTATGCTGATCTACCTGGTGGGCGGCATCCTCATGATAGAATACCACCAGAATCTGACAGTGGGTGACATCACGGTGCTGGTTGCATTGCTTGGCAGAATGTACATGCCGGTCAACAGCCTGCTGAACATACAGGTGGACTGGATCCGGTCCATGGCGCTGTTTACCCGGATCTTTGCCTACTTTGACATTCCCGTGGAGATTAAGTCACCTGAAAATCCGGTGGTGCCGGAGCATGTACGGGGGGATCTGGTATTTGACCATGTGGTTTTCAGCTATGAAAAGGACAGGCCGGTACTGAAGGACATTTCCTTTACGCTTCAGTCCGGGAAAAGCATTGCCATTGTGGGGCCCTCCGGCTCCGGCAAGAGCACCATCATCAACCTGATCCCGCGGCTTTACGACACCGTGGAGGGATCGGTCACCTTTGACGGGGTGGACGTGAGAAAGCTGGACCTGCATTTCCTGCGCGCCCAGGTGGGTGTGGTTTCCCAGGAGACATATCTTTTCAACGGGACCATCCGGGAGAACCTTCTGTACGCAAAACCGGATGCCACGGAAGCTGAAATGGAAGAAGCCCTCAAA
>CAMOVR010000288.1 GCA_946627565.1 uncultured Clostridia bacterium | reverse complement strand
TTTTCCGTTGCGCGCTTTCTCCCCCTGTGTTATGATCATCTGACGGCCGCTGAGAACATGCGGCTGGATGGGGATGTCACTTGTATGGAATTGCTGCATAAACTGCTTCAGGTCCGGGATCATGAGGGTCAAATCGTACCGCAGCAGGAGACAAAGAAACTGTATCGGGATACCATATCCATTGCCTGGCCGTCCACCGTGGAAGGTGCGCTGCTGAGCATCATCAGCTCCGTGGACACCATGATGGTGGGCACCCTGGGGCCTGCAGCCATTGCCGCCGTGGGCCTGACAGGCCAGCCCAGGATGATCATGCTGATCTTTGCCCAGGCCCTGTGCATCGGGACCACGGCACTGTGCGCCCGCCGCAAGGGCGCCGGGGACCGGCAGGGGGCAAATGCATGTCTGAATCAATCCCTGGGCATCATCTCGGTGATCGGCATCCTCATGACCCTGTTTGGCTATTACGGGGCTGAATGGCTGATGCGTCTGGGCGGTGCCAATGAAGACACCTTTGCCCTGAGCACGGACTATTTCCGGATCATTTCCCTGGCTTTCCTGCCTCAGTGCTGGCAGCTGTGCATCTGCGCTGCCATGCGGGCCATAGGGAAAACACGGATCACCATGGTAACCAACATTACGGCCAACCTGATCAATGTGTGTCTGAACTATGTGCTCATCAACGGCAATCTGGGCTTCCCTGCCCTGGGAGTCAGAGGCGCTGCCATTGCCACGGCATGCGGTACCGTGGCTGCCAGCATGATCTGTGTGGCCATCGCCATGCACAGCGGGGGCTATTACCGTCTTGCCCTTCCCCGTTTTGACCTGACCACCCTCAGCGGACTGACCAGAGTGGGCTCCAGCTCCATGGTGGAAGCCACCTGTCTGCGCATCGGGTTTCTGATTCTGGCAAGACTCATTGCCGGAATCGGCACCAACGCCTTTGCGGCTTATCAGATTGTGGGCCAGGTCACATCACTTTCCTTCACCCTGGGGGATGGTGTCAGCACAGCCGCCACATCCCTTGTGGGACAGAGCCTTGGCGCCAGGCGCAAGGATCAGGCCATGGGATATTCGCAGGCAGCCTCCCGTATCGGTCTGTTCGTGGCCATCTTCCTGATGATTGTCATATCCGTGTTCAGCCGGCAGCTGGCCATGCTGTTTACTACGGATGAGGAAATCATCCACGCTGTCACTCTTTCCTTCTTTGTCGCCATCATTGCCATGATTCCCCAGACCGGGCGTGTGGTTCAGTCCGGTGTCCTTCGGGGTGCCGGCGATGTCCGGTTTGTAGCCATATGCGCGCTGCTGTCTGTCACCCTTCTCAGGCCTGCGCTGACGTGGTTCTTCTGCTATCCTCTTGCAGACCTGTGGCCGGGTGTGCCGGTGGCAGTTCTGTCCCCCTGGATTGCTTTCCTGATCGATGCTGTTGTCCGGGACCGCCTCCTGAACTGGCGGATCCGTCAGGGAAAATGGCTGAATATTGAACTGAGCTGAATTCCGTCTGTACCATGCAGGGCCCCGGGTTCTTATGATAAAGAACCCGGGGCCCTGTTTTCTGATCTGTCAAAAGCACCCGCTGCAGTCTGCAGCAGAAAGGAACTGCTGCAATGTCAGGATTGTAAGTTATGGAATCATATCAATGCATCAAGGTACCCACAGTCCATCCCCGGGAAAAGTACATCGGAACACAGCATGCTTCCCGGGATGCATACTTGCATTATGGAACTACGTACATGTCCTCCAGGCTGTACAGCCTGCAATGCTTTGCATTGTTTCGTACATAATCCGTGAATCCGCTGAGCGAGAAGATGCATATGGACGGATGGAGGACATGAAGATATTTGATCTTATCTGTCAGATTTTCATACTCAGCCTTGTCAAACGGCGCATTTTTGAATTTGCACTCTCCGATGAGCAGAATATCTTTTCCGTTCCGTCCGAGCAAATCAATTTCTATCTGCTTTTGCTTTCTGTTTTCATCCAGCACAGAATCCTGATACTCTGAAATATCCGTCAAAACAGGCAGATTGTCCTGTCCAGCCCTGATCATAAGGTATTCCCCTGCCATTTTTTCAAATACTTTTCCCATAAAATCATGGATATGCTCCCTGACATAGGTATGATAGTACATTTGCCCGCTGCCGGCGTTGATCAGGCTGATCGCTCTGTTGACATATCTGAACCAGAATTCCAGCATGCTGTCATGTAAAACATAATATGGCTTTTTTGAAACTCTTCTCTCAAGGATTTCAGCATTGACAAGAACCTTCAGGGGATAAGTGACATCATCCACACCAATATAGGAGGCAATCTCATGATTCTTCGTATGTCCCGTTGCTACTGCAGAAATGATCGTGCTGAACAAGGCCGGATTTTGTTTTTCGTTTGTGATGATCGTTTTTACCTGTTCTTCCGAGAAATACCCGCCGACTGAATAAAACTGCTCCACGATATTTTCTTCCAGACTCATGCTGGTATCAAACTGTTCTATATATTTTGCAACTCCGTTTGTAAGGCCGTAGCAAATGGCTTTTTCCTCACAGGAGAAGCCTTCCAGAAATTCTGCGGTTTCCAGATAATTGAATGGTCTGAGCTTTATTTCCAGACTGCATCTGCCATGCAGTGGTGCCGATTCTGCAAGCACCTCGTCTTTCATAAAACTGACAAGTGAGCCGCATATGATAAAGAACAGATTTCCGGCCTGCCAGCTGGTATCGATAACCTTCTGAAGAACGGACTGAATATAGGGGCACTGTCTGGCCAGATAAGGATACTCATCGATAAAGAAGATGATTCTTTCTTTTTCGGCCTGTTTTCCAACATAATCAAACAGTTTTTCAAAACTGGCAAACTGGATATTGCCAACCAGCTCAGGCGAAAGCGCCAGAAGTACCGCTTCGGTCATCATGGAAAGCAATTCAGACTCTTCCCGCTCTACGGCCGTAAAAGATATACGTCTGCAGTCGTGCTGATGCATAAACTGATTGATCAATTTGGTTTTGCCGACTCTGCGCCTGCCATACACAACAGTCATGACAAACCCCTGCTGCCTGAACTTTTTGTTCAGTACGCCAAGTTCCACGGTTCGACCTCTGAAAACCATCCCCATAAGAGCCTCCAATATGCCGAAATGAATTTCGCCCAAATTGATTTCGCCGAAATCCATTTCGCCGAAATCAATTTCGGTAAAATGGATTATATCATCAATCAAACCCGAATACAAACACAATTGCATTACGAATCGTTGTCGAAATACTGCCCGTAGCCCTTCGCACCATGCTCATTGATCCGGCTGACCCTCAAATCCCTTCATTTTTTCAGTTCTGCCCGAAACCACTGTTCTTCTTTTTTGTCCGATTACTCTCAAAGCTGTTCTGTCTCCCGGTGACTGCACGGGATCATCTTCCCCTGGAAATA
>CAMOVR010000287.1 GCA_946627565.1 uncultured Clostridia bacterium | reverse complement strand
GATCACAGTCTTCCGACCTGCGCGCACATGTAGGCCCCGTCAAGCCGCACCACCGCATCGCTGTCCTGTGCCGCCATGGCCCCTTCATCCTCAACCATGATCCATCCGGAATAATCACTCTGTGCCAGATAGCGCATAATTGCCGGATAATCGATGTCGCCTTCTCCCATCACGGTCCAGGTACCGTCACTGCTGCGGTCCTTGAAATGGACATGCCGGATCATCTGCCGGTGCTCCTTCATCAGTGCAAGCGCATCGATCCCTCCGTTTACCAGATGCCCGACATCCGGCGCCCAGCCGATGGCCGTTCCCCGCAGAAGTTCAAACAGCACCTCATAATCTGTGCTGCTTACAAACAGGGAATTCTTTGCACTGTTCGGATGAAAACAGCTCACGATCCCGGCCTCCGCTGCCGAGGATGCCACCTCCTGCATACAGGACACCAGATTGTTCCGGCGCTGCATCAGAGCATCCCCCTCTCCGCGCGGTTTGTCACCCGCATGATGACTCATCATCAGCTTCGCAAACGGGAAATGCCTCAAAAACGCGATCGCCCGGCAGCTCAGCGCTCGCTCCTCATCACTCTGAGAAGGACCCTCCCAATCCTGATGCAGCACAAGCGCCGCCAGCGACATCTGCTTTTCCTCCAGCAGCTCCTTCAGCTCCTGCGGCCGTTCAAACCAGCCGCCCAGCATATCGATCTCTGCTTCAAGGCTGGCAAATCCAGCACCGGAAGCCACCTCCAGCATGTGGGGCACCTCTCCCGCATACTTCTTTCCCATTTTCCATGGGTATGTCTGACAGCCGAACATTAACTGTGTCATTTTTTCTTCCTTTCATGAACCGGGGAACGGTTCAATATCTCTTCCCATAAAATATGGGACAGAGAACCGTCCCCCTGTCCCATTTTCCTGTCCTCTCATGACCTGCCTGGTCAAACACAGAACCGTCCCCTGTTTGAGCCTGTTTGATTACACCATTGCCTGAATGTTTTCGATCTGCTCTTTGGTCAGCTGCAGGACATCGGTGTTGTCGCTGCAGGTGCTGGAGTCCTCGATGAGGATCATTTTTGTGTCCTTGCAGGTGATGGTGTTGTGCCACAGGGTTGCAGGAATGTTGTATACCTTGTTCGGCTCCATCTTTACAGTACCGATTTCCAGTGCGCCGTCCTTTTCGTTTGCGAAGAGCAGTGTGCAGGATCCGGCGATGAGGACGAACAGCTCGTCGGTAAGATTGTGACGCTCGAGGCAGTCAATTCCGGTGATGTCGTTGGCGGGTTTCCAGTTTTTGATTCCCACCGTCCATTTCTCGTTCTCAAATACCCGCTGCATGCCTTCACCGTTAAATTCATACTGTAAAATGTTCATTTTGTGTGATCTCCTTTTGCTATTGTCTCTTTGTTTCAGATGCCTTTCCTGGCTTCTTCTCTTTTCTTTATTCAAAGATTGTACCCGTGTTCCATCCTTGGAACAGGAGTCGTTCTCTGTCCTGTCTCACTTTATCCCTTCACTGCGCCTGCTGTCAAGCCTTCTACGAGCCGTTTCTGGGCGAAGAAGAACATGATGCACACGGGGATGATGGTGATGATGCCGCCTGCGGTCAGAAGTCCCCAGTCGACGCCGAGCTGGCCGATGAGGCTCTTGAGGGCGACGGGGATGGTACGCGACTTGTTGTTCGTGAACATGACCGCGAAGGTATACTCATTCCAGGATGTCATGAAGATGTACACGCCGGTGGCCACGAGGGACGGGCCGAGGATGGGCAGAACGATCCGCATGAATGCCTGTCTGCGGTTGCACCCGTCCACCAGCGCAGCCTCCTCCAGCGACATGGGCAGATCGTTCATGAAGCCGTTGAGCAGCCACACGGAAAATGGCAGGGTAAAGGTCGTGTAGGCGAGCACCAGTGCCCAGGGGGTGTACAGGATGTGCAGGTTCCGCATGATGGAATACAGCGGAATCAGCAGCAGTACGGTCGGGAACATGTTGTTGCTCAGAAACATGGCCATCAGGAAGCGCCTTCCCTTGAAGCGGTAGCGCGAGAATGCGTACGCCGCCAGCGTGGAGGCGGTCAGCGACACGATCGTGGTCAGGCCGGCCGCGATGAAGCTGTTCTTCATTGCAGCAAAGAAGTTCACAGTCGTCGCAAACAGCTTTTTGTAATTCTCAAAGGTGACGGACTTTGTAAAATAGGTGACTGCCCCGTACAGCTCTGTTTCCGGCTTGATCGATGTCAGGAAGATCCAGTAAAACGGAAACAGGATGAACAGCAGGATCAGTGTCAGAGGCAGGTACAGTGTCAGAAGCCGCCGGAGAAACGATTGCTTTCTCATATCACTTATCCTCCCCTCTGAATGTAAAGATCAGGTACGGGACCGCCACCGAACACAGCAGAATTGCCAGCATGATGGCCATCGCCGACGAATAGCCCAGGTTCAGCACATTCGCCTTATTGAATACGTACACACTCAAGGTCTGCGTTGCATAAGCCGGTCCGCCCTCGGTCATATTGAAGATGACGTCCACGGAGTTGGCCACCCAGATGATACGCAGCAGCAGCGTGATCAGGATCGTATTCTTAATGCTCGGAATCGTGATCCGGAACAGACGCTGCGCCCGGCTGGCTCCGTCGATCTCGGCTGCCTCATACAGCTCGTAGGGAATTCCCTGCAGCGCAGCCAGGATCATCAGTGCAAAGAACGGGATGCCCTGCCAGATGATCGTGATGATGACCGCCGGGAAAGCCGTATCGGGGTTCGCCAGAAAGGCAATATTCTCATCGATCAGATGCAGCTTGTGCAGGATGTCATTCACCACACCATAGTTGCCGTCGTACATCCAGCGCCACATCAGGCCGATCAGCACTCCGGGCGTCACCCACGGGATCAGGCTGACAGCACGGATCACGCCCCTGCCCTTGAACTCCTGATTCAGGAGCACCGCCAGGATAAAGCCGAACACAAACTGGAAACCCACACCGAACACGACCCACAGAACCGTTTTGAGCAGGGACTTCCAGAACAGTGCATCCTGGAAAAGGCTGGCATAGTTCTCCAGCCCGATAAACGCAATATCCTTCGGCTTGCGCAGATCATAATGCTGGAAGCTCATCCGGATCGCATTGAACACCGGAACAAATACAACACATAATATGATCAGTACCGCCGGTGCGACCAGCAGATACGGATAGATACTTTTCTTCTTCAACATAAGGCCATTCCTTTCCATAATCCGCCGAAAGCTGCCTTACCATAAGTGGTAAAGCAGCTTTCGTAAGGATTCGTATGTCTGGAAAGCTTTGCTTTCATGTGTTCATGATACATGGAAACATGCAGGGATGTATCATACGCGAACGCATCTGACCAGCATCCGCACGCTTCTGATTTCTACCCCATCCAATGCATGCTTATAGATCCAGGCCAGCTT
>CAMOVR010000286.1 GCA_946627565.1 uncultured Clostridia bacterium | reverse complement strand
AGGCAATGCGCTATTGCAGAAAACCTATAAGAATAACCACCTGGAGAAGAAGACGTTCACCAACCACGGTGAGCTTCCTCAATATTACGCCACAGAAACACATCCCGCACTCATCGATCCGGATACCTTCGCACGGGTGCAGCAGCGACTGGCTGAGATTGCCGTGATGTCCGTGAACAAGAGAAAGCCCAGAACTCGAAAAAAAGTAAAGCCCTCCGCACTGCCAAAACCTTGTCGGTATGGGGATTGGAGGGCAATTAAACATCTGTTGCCATTCACAGAGTTAAAGTTGTAACGCCAATCTTCTTTGCAAAGGTCATTACTCTCTCAGGTGTCCAGCCAAAGTATTTAACAATCTTATCAACTGGTTCGTTATTCTGAAGCATTGCAGTAACAACCTGCTCTTCTTTTTTCTCTGCGACTTCTTCGATCTCCTTTTTAAAGACTCTTTCTACTGCTTCACTCATTTTTCCCGCCCCCTTTCGCAGGCTCGTCAATGAATTTGCACAATATACTCATCTTACTTGCCATTCTACCTTCAAAGTCCCAAGGAGTCAATATCGTGCACGTTTCTAAGCATTGAACTATCTGTGAACGCCCCTTCTGTCTCTGCCATTTTAACGCCGGAAAAAGGACGATGCACAGTGACCGTTTTTCTTCTCATGACCAGATCCTGTCATGTTTCTTTCCAGTAAGCAGGCACAGACAGCTCAAAAAGATCACTCCTCCGCTGCACCGGACGATCCGCTTATCAAAAACGAATTGCTGCCGATCACTCTTTGTGTTTTTCTCAGAAAAGAAAGATCACATCTGCCCCGGAAAGGACGGCAAAGGAATACCAGTTCCGTCATCCCGGATTCTCTTCCACCAGCCGGACCAGAAAGTGATGCGGGCAATGATCCATATCGCAATCGTGGAAAATGAACCGTTCATGTATCATTCTGAATATAAAGCCCTGGTGAAGAAACTGGCTCTGTAACGCTGAGGTGGATTCTGTCCATGATTTGGAATGGATTGCATCGTCATAATCTCTGATACGGACATGTCAGGGAACATCTGCAAATCACGGGGCAATAACGGAAATGTACTCCATCTTATACAGTAAGGTGGAGTACAGCTCCTCATGTATCCCGGCCAGTTTCAAAAACCGCTCTCATGGAGAGCGGTTTGTTTGCATTGTTCAATGGGCTGTCTGCGCCCGGTATCTGTTATCGGATTTCCAGTGCAATGCGGTTATAGCTCAGAACCAGCAGATGTGTGCGCCGGTCCGTATGGGCTCTGAGCATGTTGGACAGAATATAGGCCCGCAGGGAATGCACATCCTGCTCGGTGTCCGTCAGGTCGATGAGACGTCCGTTATCCTTTGAAATCATGCGGATGTTCTCACCGGCCTGGACGGCACATTCCGCAAGAACGGTTCTGCCGGGATTGGCTTCGTACATGAGCATGAACAGCTCTTCGAAGATCAGCATGGTCCGGTTGACAAGCGCTTCTGAACAGCCCTGCTTCTTCAGCGTATCCCCGATCTTTTCCCGGGTGCGGGTAATCGAATCCGGCCGGACAGGGAATTCAAACAGACTGCTCTGGTGCATCTGTTCCTTCTCTTTGAGAAAAAGCGGATAGTTTTCCCGGCCGTACCTGAGTCTGATATACAAAACGGAAAGCAGGTACCCAAGCAGGGGCGCAAGCATCAGCCCTGAAAACATGCCGTAAACGCCGCCCAGCATACCGCCCAGCAGCGCCATGGGCAAAGCGGGGAACAGTTCCCGGAGCAGGGAGTCGAATACGCCAAGCTTCACTCTGTCCACAAGGATAAAGTAGGACGAATCAAGAAACATCCTGCAGGTAAAAAACAGGGTGAGAGACAGCATGCGCAGTCCCCATACAGCGTAGCTGAACGTGGCGGCATCTTCGATACCGAGCAGAGAAACGATGTACTCTGCAAATACCAGCAGGAGACAGGTGCTCAGCAGGCTCTCGAAAAACTCGCTTAACCGCGCCAGCTTCCAGACTTTCCGGACGCCGGGCCAGGTTTCCTCACCCAGATAGACACTGATGATGGGCGTGATGGCCTCACCTATCCCCTCAAAGAGGATCTGTCCTTCCTTCAGCATCGTGATAACCGAAACCAGAATCAGCAGGCGCGGACCAAAGCATGCTTTCACAAAGAAGTTGATGGAGAAGGAAAACAGGGAGACAAACAGATGGGTGCTGGCATCCACAATGCCGAATTTGACCATTTCCCGGAAAATGCCCGGTGAAAAGGCCAGGTTCAGTTTCAGGGTATTGCCGGGGCGGAGAAAATGCAGGCCTGTTATGCAGATGGAGATCACAAAGGTGATAAGGGACGCGGCAGCAAGGCCTTTTGCCCCCATGATTCTGCAGAGAACCACCGACAGGACCACTTTGAGCAGCCCCCGGGTTATGTTGGAAGCAAGGGTGATCTGTTCATCCCCGTCGGTAAAAACCATGCCGTCCAGCAGTTCATTGAGGGGCAGGAGCAGCACCGCATATTTCAGCCATCCCAGGTATTCCGCTGCGCTTGCGTATACCTGCCCGCCAGGCTGAAACGATCTCAGATACGCTTCCCCGAAAAGCACGATGGCAAGGAACATCATGATCCCTATGACAAGGACCACACTGAGCCCGACGCCGAAGCACGTATCTGCTTCCTTTTTTTCAAAGCTCCCCATCTTCCCGGCATACAGGATGGGCACGCCATAGGAAAAAGCCACGGCAAAGAAGCTTGCCAGAGAGTAGACGGGCAGCACAAGGCAGATGCCTGTGACCGCGTCTTCCCCCAGCAGGATGCCGGCGATGAGAGTATCGGCAACGGACATCAGGGCTGTCAGCACCATCAGGACGGTTCCGCTCAGCAGCATGGAGAGGTATTTTGAGGAGATAAAGGTTCTCCGGATTTTCAGCATGGGTATCTCCAGTTTTTCCAGGTATGGTATTTCATTCTTCTATATGTTCCGGCAGCAACAGGTTCATCAGGAAGGCCGTCACAAAGATGACGGATACCACATTCTGGGCAAAAATGGACTGCACAGCCACCGGAAATGCATCCCACAGGCCCGCTTCCGTGGTGGCGGTAAAACCGATTCCGATGGCCAGGGAAAGGGAGACAATGATCTTATTCCTGGGTGTAAACCCGGCCTCCGCAATCATCTGGAATCCGGATACCAGGATCTGTCCCAGCACCATCAGCAGGATGCCCCCGATCACTGGGGAGGGGATGGTCCGGATCAACTGGCCCACCGGCGGGAAAAGGCCGCAGAGCACCAGGATCAGTGCGCCAATCCTGGCCACACTGCGGTTCACAACGCCTGTCAGGATGGTGAGGCCCACATTCTCGGAATACGACGTCACAGGGGTAATGCCAAGCAGGCCGCTGAGCACGGAGCCAAAGCCGTCCGCCGTCAGTGCGCCGGAAATCTCATCGGGGGTGATCTCCCTGTGGAAGGTGCCGCTGACCAGCGCGGATGAATCCCCTATGGTTTCCGTGGCGGAAACCAGATAGATAATGCAGATGGAAATAATGGCATCCGCATGGAACACAGGGGTATAGGGAAGGAGCTT
>CAMOVR010000285.1 GCA_946627565.1 uncultured Clostridia bacterium | reverse complement strand
ATTGTCCTTTGTCAACGCCTGTCATCAATTCCGCTCTATAATGGGTACCATCATCGCCCCGTGGTGACGGATGTATCATATCATAGCCTTACTGACTGGTCATTCAACCCGTGGGTGAATTTGTAAAATATTCCTGCGCGCCCGCACCTCCTCATGACATCCGGTATCCGATAACGATACGCGCGCAAAAACGTCCTGCCATCTTATTCTGTGATGGCATCCCGCTTCTTCCGGTTTCTCCTGTGGGAGGCTGACAGCTGCGAAGCGGTGAAACATAAAAACAATCCGAACCCCTCTCCTGTCCGGAAAATCTGGTTCGGATTATGATCATTCAGCTCACCTGAGCAAGCCCGAAGAACACACAGGAACAGCACATGCTGATCCGGTATCCATGCCCTGGGATGCGTTTTTCAGCGTCCTCCGTAAAAGGACGCAGAGCACCCCGGGGAAACAGGCTCACCTGAAAAACAGCAGCAGCGTAATGGCCAAGCTGCACAGAAGACCTGTGACATCAGCTTTTCACTGCCTCCTCCGCCATCAGTGCCGGTGAAGGCGTGATAAAGGCTTTGCAAAATGCCATGTTCCCTGTCAGTTGTAGTTTTTCAGCACATCCAGCCCAAGCAGAAGCGCTTTTTCGTGGGCATCTGTTCCAAAGCCCCTGGCATCATATTCATGGACATTGGCCAGGGAATCGGCGGTAAACAGAATCTGGCCAAACTGGGCACCCCGCTTTCTGCAGCATGCGGCGAGGGCGGCACATTCCATCTCCACCACCATACATCCTTCCTCCAGCCGGTATCTGACCATGTCTTCCGTCTCCCGGAAGAATCCGTCCGTGGACCAGGTGGTACATGCCACATATGGGAGACCGTGCCGACGAAATGTTTCCTTTATGACGGAAACAGGCTTTTCGTCCAGCTCGATGTATCTGGATGCCGGCAGATAATGGTAGGAAGTACCTTCTGCCCTGAGGGCTCTTGTGGGAACGATAAAGGCGTTTTCCTCAAGATCGGCAAGCACGCCGCAGGACCCCACGGCAATCACCTTCAGGCAGCCGCAGCACACAAGGGTATCAAGAACCTGAGCGGCAGCCGCGGCCCCTATGGGTGACTGTACCAGACAGATATCCTCATCTTCCGCATGGACCACATACACCTTTAGGTCGTGTGACACAGTCACCAGCGTTTCCGCCACGCTGGCGCTGTGCTGTCCGGCATAGAGATGGACGACATCCCCCAGGAAAGCGAAAAGGCACTTTTCCGGCAGCCTTCCCCCGGACCAGCCATGGTCCGGTGCAATCACCTCCGGTGAAGTGTCATCATATTCCAGAATCGGAAGCGCATTTCTTGTAATCATGGTGTCCTCCCGGAAGCGTGCATGCTTTTTAGCGGCTCTCTCATTGTGTTTTGTCTGTCAGTCGTCCTCCGGGTGCTCCCTGAGCCAGGTTTTCAGCACTTCAAGCCCCGCCTCCGGAACACAGAAACAGCTCCCTGCCTGTCGGATCTTTTCGGAAACATCTTCAAGATCAAACCAGCGGACCTCGTCCACCTCGGAAGGCTGCAGCCTGAGCCCAACCATATCCACAGGCCCCCGGTACACATATACATGGACAACTTCGTTATCCCGGAAAACGTGTTCATGAAACGTTTCATTAAACTGAATCCGGAACATGCCGGCCGGGGCAAGCTGCTCAGGGGATGCACAGATGCCCAGTTCTTCCTCCATCTCCCGCAGAGCGGAGGGCAGAGGTTCCTCTCCTGCAGAAATATGGCCTGCACTGGATGTGTCAAAAAAGCCGGGATAGGAGTCCTTCTCCATACTGCGTTTCTGCAGAAGAACCTCTGTCTTTCCTTCCCTTCTGCGGACAATCCAGATATGTACCGTCCTGTGCCGGATGCCCTTTGCATGGGCCTCCTGTCTGGACACCGTTTCCCCCGTGGGTCTGCCCGCCTCATCCACCACATCAAAATATTCCATATGTCTGTCCTTTCAGCCGAGGGCCTCCGCAAAGGCCCGGAAGATACGTCTGCTGTTTTCGTCACGCCGGAACAGGAACTCCGGGTGCCACTGCACCGCCCAGAGGTATTTCCTGTCCGGGCAGAAGGCTGCCTCAACAAGCCCGTCGTCCGCCACAGCCATGGCCTGAAGGGACAGGGCCAGCAGCTTTACCCCCTGATGATGGCAGCTGTTCACCGCAATGCGGTCTGCGCCGAGACATGCTTCAAGTGGGGTACCCTCAAGGAGATCCACCTCGTGTCCGGGCACGTCATATGGCGCCGGCTGCCGGTGGCATACCTTGTTCCCATGCTGAAGCTGCAGGTCCTGATACAGGGTTCCGCCCAGGGCTGCGTTGATGAACTGCAGACCCCTGCAGATGCCAAGGACAGGCTTGTCCGCTTCAAGGGCCATCTCCAGCACCTTCTTCTCCATGGCATCCCGCTTTTCACAGCATACAACCAGATCTTCCATGGGTTTTTCGCCGTAGAGGGCCGGGGACACATCATGGCCTCCGGTAAACAGGAAGCCGTCACACATGCCAACCAGCTGCCGGAGGTCTTCCGTCTCATCCGTAAATGGGAACATGACAGGAAGAACACCTGCTTCCTGAAGCCCGTCCAGATACCCGGGCAGCATCCAGATGCTGTCCTTTTTTTCATCCCAAAGGGGCATGACCCCGACCGTCTTCTTCATCTTCGTCTTCCTCCTCAGGCCAGCTGTATCATCTGTCCTGCTTTTCCTTTTCCGTCCGGAAATACTTTTCGGACACCTGCATCAGGCGCCGTTTTGCCTCTCTGGCCTGTTTTGTCCAGAACATGGCATCAAAACCGTGGGTGTTCCCGTGGAATACATCCACCTGTGCCTCCACCCCGGCTTCCTGAAGATTCCGGATATATGTCAGGGTCTCATCATAAAACGGTTCCCCGTCCTCCACATAGGTATAGCAGGGCGGAAGTCCGGTATAGTCTGTCTCCCTGGAGGGGCTGGCATATTTGGGCACCTGTCCCCCTCCATACATCTCCCCCAGATACTGCTTCCATCCCCGGTGGTTGCGCCTGGTATTCCAGACGTGTCCGTGATTGTCCCTGGAGGAATCCGTGTCCTCGCAGTCCAGCATGGGATACAGAGGGATCTGAAAGGAAACCGGGATTTTCCCATGGTCCCGGTTGTACAGGCATACGGCTGCCGCAAGACCTCCCCCGGCACTTTCCCCGCCCACAATGATGCGGTCAATACCCAGTTCGTCCGCATGCTTATGCATATATTCCAGCGCGGCACAGCAGTCCTGCAGGGCAGCGGGATACGGTGCCTTTCCTGAGAGCCTGTATGCCGGGGAGACAACCACGCCCCCATAGCGCCTGGCCAGGGCCCGGCCCATGGAATAGTATACCATCTCCGCCGCGCCATAGGCATACCCTCCGCCATGGATCCAGAGAATGCCCGGGACCTTTTTGTTTTCATCTGTACTGCCGTATTTCAGGACGATAAGCTTCATGCTGCCGCCGGGTCCCTGTATGACACGCTTCATATAATATAGCTCCCCTTATATGACTCTCCGTCTGGCTGTTCCGGATCTTTCCGGACGGTAAAGAGCATATCACC
>CAMOVR010000284.1 GCA_946627565.1 uncultured Clostridia bacterium | reverse complement strand
GGATTATTACTATGCTGCACCAATTGGTACCGTGCATCAGGTCTATTCCGTTTTGCGGGAAGAAAACTCTGACAGATACCCGGATTTCAGTGAGGAAGAGCTGGATCGCGCAATCCTGGAATATGCACGCGATCATGATACTGTATACAGCATGATGACTTTTCGGGGAGAAAGGTATATGTACAACACCTCGGATGAAATCTCCGATGACACAGACGAGGACGACGAGGAAGCCATGTTTTTGCTCGATATTATTGAACGCTGGAAACAGCGGGAAGTGGAACCGTATATTCCATCGCTGGCAGAAATGCAGAATTATCTGCAATACGGCTACTGGGAAGCGAAAAAGCCCTTCCGGGATCTCCGTCAGTTCGTAGTGGAATGCTATATGGACGAGCAGGCTATGGAAGGCATGGGCAGCGGTTTCCTGATGATGGGAATGGATCCGGAAGAGCGGGATGCATACCTTCGAGATCATCATTACTCCATGGACAGGGTTCTTGAGAATGCCAATGAAAAGTTCGCATTCATTCTGCTTGCTTTCTCCGGCGGAAATGAACCCGAAGATATCTATGAGGGTCAGAAAGACTTCACCTGCTGGCTGAGCGATTCATCCAAGCGCAAATTCAAAAGAATCCTGAAAAAATGCTATGAGTGCGTTCCGCTGCCATGGCGGCTGGGAAACACAATCGATCATCAGCCCTGAATCCTGTCGGCAGTTTCCGACATTTCCGTTTTCTGAGACGGTTTGCTTACTGTCTTTTGTCAGATCTGTTTCACATGCCGGCACGGATCCTGACATGACGGAGCCGGATGAGGCCGCTCATATAAAGCCAGGGCAGAAAGAAACCGGGTGCCGGCGTACCCGGAGGAAAAGACGACTGATGCATTTGATACTCTGGCATGTACACATGGAAGCCTGTAAAAGCGCCTCCCCGGACTTACCCGGGGAGGCGCTTTGCTTATAGCCTGTCTTCTTCCAGCCGATGGATCTTCCTTCTCAGCAGGACACCCTGCACCAGCAGCAGAAGAAGGAGAAGCCCGCTGCCGCCCGCCAGGCCCCAGATCAGAAGAGGCGGTTTTTCCGCCTGGATCCGGGCATCGTTATTGGCCGCTGCCGGCTGGGGAGGTTCCTCAACAGTCAGATGAACCGGCAGGGTCTGGGAAACCTGGTTGCCGTCCGGATCCCCGGCTTCAACGGTCAGCGTGCCTGTGAAATCACCCGATACAGCCCGGTCCGGTGTCAGCGTGATCTGCGCCTGGCGGGTTTCGCCTGGGGCAATGGTGCCCACCAGAACGCTCTGACGTTCCGTGATGCCCGGCAGCGTTACCGTCGCCAGCACATTGACAATATCCGCGCGGCCCATGTTCATCAGCGGCAGCGAAATCATGACGGTATCCCCTGCCACAACGCTGGAGGCCATCTTCAGGCCGCCCTGTTCCAGACGGATCTCCTGATGCACCGGCAGCGTGTAAGCGCCCGTCTGACTGCGGGCTGTATCCAGCGCGGTCCAGTTCAGCTGAAGCTGCAGGGTGTGCGGAGCCACGGCCGCTTTATTCAGCACGGTGACCGGAAAGCACACCTCCGTCTGCTGCCCTGGCAGGAGATCCGGCAGGGGCAGGACAGAAGCATACTGCGGGATGATTTCCCCTGACGGATCGGAGACAGACAGCGTGACCTGATCATAAGCCACAGACTGGCAGGGGTTCGCGATAACCGCGGTGACGGTGCCGTCCTCCCCAAGCCGGAGATCGGCCTTTACATCGGAAACCTCCATCCGGACGGTTTCCCTGCACGGCAGACCGTCCCGTACACGCAGTATCCATGGGAAATCCGCAGCCAGGCTGCCTCCGGCTTCATCGTTTCCCGTCACCCGGATGAAACAGGGGTAGTCGCCGTTGCGGCGTCCCTGCATAAGACGAAGACTCAGTGTAACTTCCCAGATCCCGCTGACGGACTTCCCGGTCCGGGCCGACATGTCCTGCTTAAGGAAGGGGCTCACCCCGACGCAGAGCGGAATGATTTCCGTCTGAATCATCCCCTCCGCACGCTCAGAGCGGATGGGCAGGACCAGCGTCATGGTGTGGCCGGTAATGACGGGCTCATATCCCTGACCCCAGGACTGTTTCATGCCCTGCAGCACCGCCTGCTCATCGATACGGAAACTGTCCCCTGCAGCTATCTCAGGCAGGGATATGGCGCCGGCAGGAAAAACATGCTGCAGGAACAGGACAGCCAGCATAAACGTCAGCAATTGCGTTCTTTTCATCTTCACAGCTCCCTGATATTCTCCACAACACTTTTATCAAGCACCTGGCGCAGCCGTCCCCGGACACCCGCCATGCAGCAAAGCGCACACAGAGCGGCAAGGAGAGTCATCAGCGACACGGTGATGGCAGCGTGTCGGTTTACCAGGAAGTAATTGCTCCAGAGCGTCCCCATGAGGATGAACAGGCAGAGCGCCAGCAGCAGCCCAATAGCGGTGGTCACAATCATGGGCAGGCGATAGCAGCCAAGCAGGGCACTTTCATCCGCGCCAACGGCCCGGAGGGTGCCGATCATGCGCTGATCCGCCCGGATGCGCCGTGCGGCGCTGCTTACCTGCATGGATACGGACACCGCGAAGAACAGCACGATGATGCCCAGGAACACTAGTTCGATCTGCCGCTGCCGGCGGGCGTTCTCCCGTTCGCTTTCCATACAGTTTTTTACTTCCATTCCGGCCCGGGAGGCGATGGTTTCCAATCGGCGCTGAATGGCCTCCTCCGTTTCCCGGTCTACCTCACCCGCCAGGGTGATGTTCACAAAGGTGGGTTCAACGGGCGCAAAGCCCAGGGCCTGCAAGCCCTTTTCCGTAGTGACCAGGCACAGGCCGTTGTGCCAGGACGAGCCGCCATCCGCCAGCACCGCGCCCACCGTCACGACGGCGGTATCAGCATGCAAGCCGCGGTAAGACTGCTCCAGCGCTTCTATCTCCGCGGGCTTATAGGGGTTGGCGCTGACATCCCAGGTTTCTTTTTCCCTTTCAGTCAGCGCCTGGAGCAGGGAAAGCGTCATGCCTGGCTTGAAGTAATCGTTGACGGCCATGCCCTTCAATACGGCCTCCGGATGATCCCGTCCAAAGTCCGCCCCGTCGATGTTGCCTATGACTTCGCCGCGCTCCATGGTTTCCCAATATCCCTGTTCCGGAGCGAACACCAGCACCTCCTGCCCCGCGTCCAGGGCGGCCTGGCTGATCCTGCCTTCCCTGGCTCCATTTTGCAGCTCGGGGTCGTTTACGTCCCGGACCTCGATGGTCAGGGGAACCAGCTTGCCCTGCACCCCATAGCCCCGCTGGGCGGCCTGCATTTCCTGAAAGGTCTTGGCGTTCCATTTCAAGTATGTTTCCTCCAGGTCTGTAACCCGGTCCGGGGTGTCCTCCAGGAGATAAGCAAGGGAATTCGTATAGATAAAGGGACTCACCACATTGTGAAAAGAATAATAGTGGTTTACAGTGCCATCCGAGCCGGGGGAGCTGTCCTCCCGTTCCTCCGTATAGTAATCCCGGAGGTACTGGGGAACCACGTCCTCCCTGAGCTCCAGTAAGATATCCGCCGAGGTAGTCAAGGAAACGGAACCCACCT
>CAMOVR010000283.1 GCA_946627565.1 uncultured Clostridia bacterium | reverse complement strand
GGCTCTTCAGGCTCCTCGGGAACATCGGGTTCCTCATGCTCTTCGGGCTCTTCGGGTACTTCAGGTTCCTCAAAGTCAAAAGGTTCTGCCTCGTCTTCAAAATCTGCCAGTTCCTCTTCTTCCGGAGCATCCACGAAGGAGTCCAGCCCCCGGAGAAGTTCGTCATCTTCCGGGGCTTCTTCCTGTTCGGGTTCCTCTTTGGGCATGAAGCGAAAAGCGGCTACTTTTGCCTTGCGAAGTACATTGCCCTGGAACACGTAACCGCAGGAATAGAACCTGGAGACGGTCTTGTCCGCTTCCGGATCATCCGTCTCCTCAGCTTCCACAACCTCATGGAGGTCATAGTCCACAGGGACGCCGGTTTTCTGGATGACTTCCATACCGCTCTTGGTGAGAAGGGGCTGAAGCTGGCGGTCCATGAGGCCGAACTGGGTGTCCCAGCTGCTGCTGGAAGCGGAAAGCAGCAGGTGCAGGTCATGGAGGGTATCCTGATAGCCCATCACGACCTGCAGCAGAGCATCCCCGGACTGCCGGGCATCTTCCAGCTGTCTGTTGCTTCCGGACGTGCTTTCTTTCTGTTCCTCAAGCCCGTCGATCAGGTCTTCCAGGGCCATATCATGTTTGCGGACATTGACTGACAGTTCCTTGACGGTTTTGCCAAGGGCAGAGACGGCATCCGAAGTCTGGGCCTGAGCCTGAATCGTCTGCTCCTGGGTGCTGCGGAAGGAGGCAAGCTCCTCTTCCAGATGCACCTGAGCTTTGGCAATCTGCTCCACAGCGGCCTGGACTTCCTGGAACATATCCTGTATATCAGAAATGCTGGCCTCAGCGGACAGCCGGAATTCTGAAGAATCCGCCTTGTCCCGGTTCAGCAGTGAGACCAGCTCCTTAACCTTTTTCTTGATTCCCATGCATGGAATCCTCCTTACCGGAGAAAAACTCTCCAAGCATAAATCATAGCATAAACTTTCAGAAAAAGAAATCCCGAAAAAACGGTTAAAAAGAAAGCCCAAAAGGCCGGGAAACCCTGTGATTCCTTGGAAAACCAGTAAGAAAGGCGGGATGGGCACCGGAGGGAAGAGCCGGATACCAGGTTTGAGAGAGGCAGAATTCATGATATAATCATATATCCTGCAGGAAAGAAAGCAAGACAGCGGAAAAAACAGCCTTTCTGCCGGTGTTTTCTGTATGAACTGTGTTTCGGAAAACAGGTTCAGAAAAACTGCGGGAAATCACAGGGCCGGGAGGAACAGAATGCGGCTTCATCAGTGCGATCTGTGCCATATTGACCTGAAGCATATCAATGTGCAGCGGGGCGGGCAGGAAGTACTCAACGACATAAACATGCATATTCACTGCGGCCAGCTGACGGTCCTCATCGGCCAGAACGGTGCCGGGAAGACAACGCTGGTGCGTGTGCTGCTGGGGGAGATCCCCTATTCGGGCACCATACGGCATCTGGACGGAAAGGGAAAGGGACTGGGCAGGATCCGGATCGGGTATGTTCCCCAGCATCTGGCCTTTGATGCAGACATGCCGGCAACGGTGGAGGACTTCATGGCCTCTGCCTTTTCCAGAAGGCCGGTATGGACGGGGGTGAGCCGGTCCACCCGGGAGACGGTGCGCTCCGCTCTTGCTGCCGTCAACGGGGAAGACCTGCTCAAGCGTCCCCTGGGGCGGTGCTCGGGGGGAGAACTGCAGCGGGTGCTGCTGGCCCTGGCCCTTCGGCCGACGCCGGATCTGCTTCTTCTGGATGAACCGGTATCCGGCATGGACCAGAACGGGCTGAAGCTGTTCCTGGACACGGTCAGCAATCTCAGGGAAGGCAGGCATATGGCCATCCTGCTGGTGAGCCACGACCTGCATCTGGTACGGGAGTACGCGGACCATGTGGTGCTGCTGGATAAGACCGTGCTGATCCAGGGACCGCCGGACCCGGTGTTTGATTCGGAAGCATTTGACCGGGTGTTCGGAAGCGGGGAGGGAAGCACCTGATGCAGACCGTCTATCAGGTTATGGATACACTGCTGCCTCTGGAGGCACTGCAGTTTACCTTTATGAAGAACGCGTTTCTGGCCATCCTGCTGCTGACGCCCCTGCTGGGGCTTCTGGGCACCATGGCTGTGAACCAGCAGATGGCCTTTTTTTCAGACGCCCTGGGACACAGTGCCCTGACAGGCATTGGCCTTGGGATCATTCTGGGGGTCGGCAACGATCTGGTGAGCATGCTGGTATTCGGCATCATATGGGCAGTGCTCATCAGTGTGGTGCGGTATACGGCATCCGCATCGGCGGATACGGTGATTTCCGTCTGTTCCTCCACCTCAGTGGCCCTGGGTCTTCTGATCCTGTCCCGGGGCGGGGGCTTTGCCCGGTACTCGTCCCTGCTCATCGGGGACATACTGGCAGTGACCCCGGCAGACATTCTCTATCTGCTGATTGCCCTGATTGTGGGGACAGGGATCTGGATGGTGCTCTATAACGGTCTCATGCTGACCAGCATCAACAGCAGCCTGGCCAGGAGCCGTGGCGTGAAAACAAGGCTGTATGAGATCTCCTTTTCCGTGCTGGTGGCCGTGGCTGTCATGCTGGCCATCCGCTGGGTCGGGGTGCTCCTGATCAATGCCCTTCTGATCCTTCCTGCTGCCAGTGCCAGGAACGTGGCCCGCTCCTCCAGGCAGCATGCGGTGATGTCGGTGCTGTTTGCACTTGTTTCCGGCATGGCGGGCCTGTTCAGCTCCTATGCCTGGGACACATCGGCCGGGGCAGCCATCATCATCTATGCAGCTCTGATATATGCTGTGACCCTGCTGCTCAAACGCAGGGTCCGTGGGTAAGGAGGCAGAGCCATATGGAACGGTTGCTTTTTCTCCTCCATGGAGACAGTTACGAACAGGTGCGTCCGTGCCTGCAGGAAGCCGTGCGCACAGCCAGCGTACCGGACAGGCTTTCCATCGGGGCAACCCTGTCAGCGCCACCGGATGAACAGGAAGCTGCGGAGGCGGAAGCGGCAGGCTGGCAGCTTCAGGTCTCGGATGACACCCGGGTGTACCGTGCCTTCCCGGAATTCTGGCAGGGTGAAACCTATGTGCTTCTGGGGGACCCGGGCATCTGCTTTACCCCTTCCTGGGACAGGCAGCTGCAGTATTACCTGCGGGAAACCGGAGAAAAGACCCTGATGACGGGGGTCCTGCCCTGGGGCGGCAGTACCGTGGACGCGGTGTGCCCGGTGGCGGGGGAAAGCCTGACGGAAGACCTGACGCTGCATCTTACAGCCGGCGTCCCCCTGCGCTATGCGGTGGAAGCCCATAAGGGAGCATTCCTGAACCCTGCCTTCCTCTTTGGCCAGGCTGCCTTTTTCCAGCTGGCTGCCGTGACAGACCTGCCCCTGTTCCTGGAAGCGTACCGTGAGAGGTGGCAGATCATGACGCTGCGGACCCCGGTGCTGCGCATGCAGTATGCTACACATCTGCCCCGGGTTTCCCTGGCTGACTGCCCGGATCCGGAGATCCTCTCGGACTTTGCCAGGCATTTTGGAATCGACATGGAAAACCGGAAACTCTCCCCGGAAATCCGGGAGGGCATCTTCACCTCGGACCTTCAGGTGCGGGGCAAGGTCCCCTTTACCGTCAAGGTGCAGGA
>CAMOVR010000282.1 GCA_946627565.1 uncultured Clostridia bacterium | reverse complement strand
CACTTTATTGGCCGAATCGTATCCTTAACAGTGGGACAATGTGAAGAAGTTGGAGCCGTTGTACAATATAAGCCAACCAATAATAAATACCACTCTGAAATACATGGTTCTGACATTGAAATTGTATTGGATAAACGGCAGAGAAAACATTTGGCCAGATGTGCCAGAGTTGTTGCTTTATAAGCAACTAAAATAACGAAGTGATTTGCTTGATTATTTAAGGTGTCCAGAATAAGCTATCACTTATAAAGTGTATAGATTTGAGGATACTCTTCTCAATTCAGGAAGCTTTATATGCTTTACATCAGTCAACCTGTCACTTATGCATGATCAGTGAACATTATACACTATCATTTGAGAATATCTTCCACATGATAACATACCTTATAGCAAAAAAATGCAGACAGAAAGGACGATCCCATGGAAGATCAGGTGCTGGTCTTTGGTCACAAGAACCCCGATGCGGATGCCATTATCTCCGCCATGGCATATGCCTCCCTCATGAATTCCCTTGGAGAAGGCAACTATGTGGCGGCACGCCTGGGTCATTTGAATGACCAGACGGACTATCTCCTCCGGCGCTTCGGCTTTGAACCGCCCCTTTACATCCACAACGTCAGGACCCAGGTAAGGGACATTGATTTTGACCATCCCCCGGTGCTCTTTGGCCAGGTACCCGTTTCCCATGCCTGGGAAGTGCTGCACGCCGAGGGCATGACCAGTTCCGCCATTCCCATATCCAATGAGGACGGCACTCTCTACGGCATGGTCACCTCCGGCAGCATTGCCGAGCATGACATGGAGTCCATCGACGCCCCCGTGGCAAAGGACGTGCCCATCTTCAACCTTCTCTCCGCCCTGGAAGGACAGGTCATCAACGACCCCGGTGACTTTTTTGAGAGCATCTCCGGGGAAGTCATGATTGCCCTGCCCCAGCCCTACCCTGTATCCGTCCGGGAGGGCTGCGTGGTGATCTGCGGGGAACAGGAAGACGTGGTGGAAAGCGCGCTTCAGGCAGGTGCCAGCTGCATCATTCTCTGCCAGACAGACCTGGCGGAGAAATACAAGGGAATCCATTCCGGGACCTGTATAATCGCCTCCCCCTGTGATGCCTACCGGGCAGCCAGGATGCTGTACATGGCCAACCCCATCGGCCGCATTGCCCAGACGGATTCCCTGGTTTCCTTCCATCTGGACGACTATCTGGATGATGTCAGGGACAAGGTTCTGCAGTCCCGCTACCGCTCCTATCCGGTGCTGGATGAGAACGGAAAGCCCGTGGGCACGCTGTCCCGGTATCATCTCCTTCGTCCCCGGAAAAAGCAGGTGGTGCTGGTGGACCACAACGAAAAGAGCCAGAGCGCCCCGGGGCTTGACCAGGCCCAGATCACGGCCATCATTGACCACCACCGCCTGGCGGACGTACAGACAGGTTATCCCACCTTCATGCGCAACGAGCCCATTGGTTCCACCACCAGCATTGTGGCCCTCATGTACCAGGAGCACGGTCTCATGCCGGGCCCGAAGCTGGCCGGCCTCATGGCTGCCGCCATCCTTTCAGATACGGTAATCTTCAAGTCCCCCACCTGCACGGAAAAGGACAAACGCCTGGCAGAGCGTCTGGCCAGGATCGCGGGCCTGGACCTGGAAGCCCTGGGACGGGACATGTTCTCCCTGGGTACTTCCCCGGACAAGTCCATTGACGATCAGCTCATGAGCGACTTTAAGGAATTCCGCCTGGGCAGTCATGTGCTGGGCATAGGGCAGATCACCACCATTGATGCAGACTCCCTGCTGGGCAAGATGGACGCCTACCTGGAAGCCATGGAAAAGGTCCGCAGCGAGAACCATTACGATGCTGTCTATCTCATGCTCACCGATGTCCTCCGGGAAGGCTCCGAACTCCTGTTCACCGGAGGAAAGGATGCCCTGAAGCAGGCCTTCGGGGTGGAAAATGCGGAAGACCACCATGTGTTCCTGGACAAGGTGATCTCCCGGAAAAAGCAGATCGTCCCTGCGCTCTCCGCGCTGTGGGGCTGAGGAGGAACCCATGAACAGATACGTGCGTTTACTGTGCCTGCTGCTGGCTCTCGTTTTGCTGCCGCTTCAGGCCTTCTGCGAAGCATATTCCTATGACATTACCTTTTCTTCTGTCCCCGCCCGCCCCGGCACCATAACGGAAGGTGTTCTGGACCTGCTTAACATGGTCCGGGCAAAAGGCGAAATGCGGGTAAATGACAACCCGGAGCTGGGCTTTGACACAACGCTTGACATCACCCTGGAGGACGACCCGAAGACCAATCTGGACTTTCATATCTACGGTGTGGAGTCCAACATGCATGCCTTCTCCTCCCTCTGGAACGACGAGAACCTGTTTATCAACCTGCCGGCCATGCTGGAATTCAGCATGAAGATCTACAACCACATGGACATTCCCCTGCAGCGTCTTTTCATCCTCTATCCCTTTCTCACGGTGAACGCCTTCTTCTATCCGGTGAACTACACCCAGGATTACCTGGCCTTCCGAAGGAACGAAACCGGGGAAAAGACGGTGGACCTTGCAGCCCTTCAGGAAATGGGAAATGTCCTTGGGGACCTTCTCTACGGGGACCGGGCCTTCCGCAACTGGCTCAGTGTCATGGGAAGCATCAACCAGGCAGGCGAAGAACTCTCCTACATCTGGGAAACCTGGCCGGAATACGCGGTGAGCATGGGAGAAATCATAAGCATCCAGACAGAGGATGAGCGGGTCTGGAAGCGGGCAGAGGATGATACCGTGCTGTTCAGGGAGACCTGGAGCGACAACGGCAGTGCCACCGTACGGATCCTTATGCCGGGTTTCATCAACGGCACGGATATGACCATGGACTATGTCCGTACCGCCCATGACGGAATGTATGACGTGGACCTTACTTTCTCCATTGGTGAAGGAGAACAGCTGATGCTCTCCGGCACCTTCACGTCCCGGAACATTCCCGGCCGCATGCCGGCAAAGGAACAATTTACCCTGGACTTTGACTTCCACGGTCCCCTGCTTTCCACCTTCACCTGGCTTGAGATTGGACAGGACGGATACCTGGATGCCGTCTCCCTGACAGACAGCCTGAAGGGCAGCGTCCGGGGCGGCCCGGACGGTATTTCCCTGATGGACGGGGACACGGAACTTGTCACCATCCACATGAAGACCGGGGACATAGAGATGGGTGAAATGCCGGAACACACCGTCTATGAGATGGAAGGACTGGAAATTACTTCTCTTTATGACACCACCCTGAACGAACTGGTGGAGGATGTCAAGGAAAACGCCATTGAAAAGGGTATTCCCATCATCATCCATGCCCCTGTGACCACTGTTTCCGCCGTCATGGACGCCCTGCAGGACAGCGGCGTACTGGACCTTCTGGTCTCCGGCTTCAGCTTCGGCGAGGGCGGCGGAGAGGAAGAATGGGACGAATACAGTGAAGAATACGGGGAATATGACAGCGGTACGGATTATGAAGGATCCGACTGGGACGAACCGGACTGGTACGGGGACGGCGTGTAAAACGTCAAAGCCGTAACAAAGAATCGCTTAGAACCCGGCTGCCCTGTTGCTGTTTTTATCCAAATACACATAATCGGATGCCCTCTGTCCCAACATGCCTTCCGTGCAGCGGGGCAGAGGGCAT
>CAMOVR010000281.1 GCA_946627565.1 uncultured Clostridia bacterium | reverse complement strand
GTTTCCTCCTTCTCCGGTTTCGGGGATCTTTCTATATCCTCCTGTAATCTTCTTCCAGTTTTTTGCAGTTCTCCTGCCATCCTCCCCTGCTGCTGTGTATTTACAGGTGTCAGGGCGCCGAGCCGCCCGGCAGCAATCAGGAAATACGGCGCAAAGCAGATGGGAGGATATGAAAATCAGATTATTCCACGGTCTCCCCGGATACCTTTTTCCACAGTGCCCTGATGGTCTTCTGGTTCTTGACTCCGTAGTTCGGATCCTTGGCGGTGCATTCGTCCATATCCCGGAAAAAATGCACGCACAGATGACCGTCGAATCCGTTATTGCTGATATGGCCGCTCAGGTGCGGGGCGGTATGCGTGGACCCGATGGTCCACCGGCCGTCAGGCAGCATTACATATACGCCTTTCTGCGCCCAGGTGTTCTTGTTTCCGAACGCCTTCAGCATAATCTGCGTATCCTTCAGCGTCAACGGTTCAGCGTCGCAGTGCCTTCCTTTTGAATAAACCCTCAGGTTCCAGGAAAGGCCGGAACCGGGTTCGTATACAACCAGGCGCGACTGTCCGTTCAGCAAAGGTTTTACGTCGTTATACCAGTGAAGGAGCTCAATTGAGCTTTTTGACGGAGCCGCTGTTTTCCCGTCCGTGGACGAAAGCGGTTCCGCGTCATCCAGCGCCGTATGCAGCCTGTGTCCTGACGCGAGTACTTTTTCCACGGTTTCAAGCGTCAGGGCTCCGGCTGTTCCGTCTTCCCTGATTTTCTGTTCGCGCTGGAAGGACCGTACCGCGTTTCTGGTCAGCGTGCCATAGACGCCGTCTGCGGAATCCTTCAGGTAGTTCATCTTGATCAGCGCTTTCTGCAGAAGGCGGATCCTTGCCTTGTCAGAAGACGGTTCTATGGTGCTGTAATCTCCGGAGAAATAGCTTTTCCCTGTATTCTGCGCCGGGCTTCCGTACAGTGCGGCCTGTGTCTTCTTTCCCGCAAGGCCGTCCGTCTTCAGGCCGTTCTTTGCCTGGAAATCCCGTACGGCGTTTTCTGTCTTGCTCCCGAAAATCCCGTCCGCTTTTCCGTTCAGATACCCCTGATCTATCAAAGCCTGCTGTAACTGGGAAACTTCGTTCCCGCGCATGCCGTACCGAAGCGTTTCACACTTCGCGCATGAAACAAGCAGCATCAGGAGCAATATGCAGGCAACTAATCTACGCAAGCTTTTTCCTCCATCATTTATACTGTGCATTGCACGGTATAATATTACAAAATTATTTCATTTTTGTAAAGAGTTATGAATTAAATTTGCGAATTTGTTGCTGGTTATTTTCTATTTCGTCTGATTTTTTTTCAGAACCGGTTTTCAGCCGGACCCAAGGGCAGTAAATGCGGCGGAACTTCATGATCCCGGCAGCTTGAAAGCGGGATCCATTTATGCTAAATTGTCCGGAGAAAGATCAGCAAAAGACCGGTCAGCCAGTTCGATAAAAACCATAACAGGATGACCGGTCATTACGATCCCGGTTTGAAACGGATAAGTCTCAGTCTTTCATTGATATGAGCAAAGGGGATAGAAAAATGAAATTCATTTTACGTACGCTGATGATCATGTTCTGTCTGATTGGCGCGGCTGTGATTCCCGCCGCGGCGGAAGAAGCGGTTCAGGCGCCTTCCCAGGCTATGATTGAAAGGCTCGTCGTATCCTACGCCGCTGACGGAACGACGGATGAACAGGCGCTGTCCGCCCTGGCCTCTCTCGACCCGTCCCTCGGGGAAAAGTGGTCGCATATCATGGATCTGTGGAAAACGCCGGTCGCAGTCAACGATTCGCTTCCGGACGATCTGCCGGATGACGATTCGTTGTGCCTGACTGCGCTTGGTTTCCAGCTGAACCCGGACGGTACGATGCGGGAAGAGCTGATTGAGCGCCTGAAAGTGCTGCTTGCGGCAGCAAGGCAATATCCGAATGCTGTCATTGTGTGCACAGGAGGCGGAACTGCCGCTGATGAACCGTCCGCAACAGAAGCCGGCCTGATGGCGGAATGGCTGGTATCGCAGGGCGTCAGTCCCTCCAGGGTGATTATCGAGAACCGCTCTCTGACAACCGCCCAGAACGCCGTCTTTACCTATGATATCCTGGAAGAACAGTATCCGCAGGTCAGGCGGATTGCGATCATCTCCAGTGATTATCATATTGCCACAGGCGTTCTGCTGTTCGGAGCGGAAGCGATTCTGAGGAACAGCCCTGCTGAAGTTGTCAGCAACGCCGCATGGCGGGCGCCGGGCGGTACGCTTTCCGCCATGTTCCAGGCCGGTGCGCTCATTGAACTGTCAGGAGATGTGGAAACAGCCTTTGAGATCTATTATGAAACCTATGATATCCATGAACTGCCGCCGCTGCACAGGTGAACCTGGTCGTCCGCGCTTTATTCCTTCCTGTCTTTCCGCGGCAGCCAGTATACCGGATACTCCTGTTCAGCCTCAAATTCAGACTTATGAGGCAGAGTAACCCGAAGCTGCGGCTGTCTGAGATCCCAAAGGCGGAGAATCAGTGCATCCGTATAAAAAATGAATTCGCCCAGCCGGGCTACGCATACCGGCTGGGCTACGTTTATTCATCTTCCAGTACTATCACATTCACCTTGCCGCTGTGGCCTGTGCAGGCATCCAGCGCAATGATCCCATTTCCATAATACGGGCTGAAGTCCGCGTCGTCCCCGAATTCTGAGCCTTTCCCTTCAAAATTGCTGTGTCCATAGGAGCAATGCCAGTGTCCGCAAACGATGGTCTTTCCTTCTTCGATCACTCCGGCCTTAGCGACATCCATGCCATTGAGCCATCTGGCCCGATCCCAATCCTCTGGAGATGCGGTCCGCCATTCATTCATCCTGCTATAGGTTGGATGTGCGAAGCATGGAATCCATCCATGAACAAAGATATACCGGGAAGTCTCATAAAAATCGAGCATGGACGGGATGATTTCCACATAGTACGGTGTTTTTCTGGCCGCCTCCGCGAAATCGTAGTGCCGGATTCTGGCCATGGTGGCGTCATAGCCGGTCAACGCCAGTGCAGTATGATAGGTGCCATTTTGCACATGATGATAATAAGCCAGTCCCTGGTCCTTACCGACCATTTCACAAAACAGGTCTTCATGATTTCCCTGAATGAGAATCAGGTCTGCTCTGTTCTCCACGATGAATTCTTGAAGCTCCTTTGCCTCTTTCCCGCGATCAAACAGATCCCCGCAGATGATCAGTTTCTTTTCGCTGTTGTCCTCGAAGTATCCCGAAGCTTTCAGAGCATTCATAAACGGAGTGAAAAAGCCATGAATGTCCGCTGTAACATAATATTTCATTCGTTTCACCTGTATAGCTGGTACTTCTTGCTGATATGGTGCGCTATGCTGTCCGGCAAAGGACAGAACCCGATATCCCCATATCTGCCAAGATGCAGGGCAATATACATTTCCAAGGCATTCCTTGCTGTGATAATCTCTTTGTTCCTCAGCGTGATTTTCATCAGTCGCATCACTCCAATGTGCGTTTGAAAGCGTCATAGGCATAGTCGCTGAACGGTCGCCACACATGCTCTGACATTTATTGGCCTCCCGATTCTTCCCCTAAGCTCCGTATGAAAATCAGTATCTCCTGGAGATCATTCAGCGGTTTATCCAGATCATCCTCTGA
>CAMOVR010000280.1 GCA_946627565.1 uncultured Clostridia bacterium | reverse complement strand
CGGGGCCCCAGCCCAGATCCGTGCCATCCTCGGCAAAGGTGGACTGCATGCCGGAAACAAAGCCTTCTGCGATGTCGCGGGACAGAGCGGGATCTTCACCGTAGGTGCCGCTGCCGCGCTGCATAAGGGGAGAGGAAGCCACGTCAACCTGCGGTCCCAGCATCATGCTGACGCCGGCTGCGCGGTACTGCTTGGAGTAGGATTTGCCGACTTCCAGTGCCAGAGCAGGATCCATGGTGGCAGCCAGGGACAGGGTCTGCACGATGCCGGACTGACCGTTGGGGTCAATGGAGATCATGGCGGGCAGGCCATAGGGCAGTTCCTCGCAGATTTCCTGCACCAGGTTTACCCACTTGGCGTGGTTGATGTTGCCCTCCTGGTTGCTGCCCAGGTTGCGGGTTACGCCGCCGCGGCCGCCGGCTTTGATGAACTTCATGCCGTTGGCATTGGTTTCTTCGCTGCGGAAGGTGTCACGGTCAGTGGAGAAGGTGCCCCAGCCGCCATGGCTCAGATAGGGAGCAATTTCTTCGCCGCTCATCAGGTCCACCAGAGCCTGTGCGCGTTCTTCGGCAGTCAGACGCCAGTCTTCATATGTATCCAGCGTTCCGTTGCCGTTCAAATCCTTGAAAGCATACCCGCCATCTTCAATCAGGGCTTTGCCGGACAGAGGGGAATAACCCAGTGTGGCGCCGCCTTCATTGACCACCAGGGTCCAGCCATCGCCGGTATCGGTCTGGGTGTACTTGCCGCCTTCTGCCATGCCGGTGCTGCACACGGACAGTGCCAGGCACAGTGCAAGAGTTAAGGATGCAATCTTGCGATACATGATAGAACCTCCTTTTTTTCTCACGGAACAGTCTCCCTGTTCCCGGTTCATCCGGAAAGCATGTCATATTCTTCCAGATTTCAACCATTGGCGACATTATAGCTGTGATTTGTCCCGGCAGTTCAAATTCTGAAAACTCTGTCGGCAGGGTGAAAAAAGCTGCTTAACCTGAAAAGAACGGTCGGTTTTCTGCAAAAAACGGGAAGACTTGCGTGTCCTGCCCGTTGACAGGAATCATGGCAGACCCCGTCCTGCCCTGAATATATATGATACCGTCTTAAATGCTCCCTGCCTTTCCTGCGTAACCCCGCAGGCGGCTGTACGGTTTTTTACAGATGGACAACAGATTTTTCACCCGCTCTCTCCCCGGCACCCATGGCATCGTATAATATTGAATATCTGTCTTCTTTAAAGAAAAACCATGCGGGAGAAGGCGTTTGAGATGATCCGGATTGCGATTGTGGAGGACTCCCCGGAAAACGGGCAGCAGCTGAAAAGCCTCATTGAGCGCTTTGGCAGGGAGAACAGCCTGGATTTTCAGTTCAGCCTCTTTACCAACGGCGTTGACTTCATCAGCGACTACTTCCCGAAATATGATCTTATCTTCATGGATATCGATATGCCGCTGCTCAACGGACTGGAAACCACGAAGATTCTCAGGAAGCTGGACAGTTCTGTCCCGCTGGTATTCGTGACGAACCTTGAGAAGTACGCCATAAACGGCTACGACGTGGGCGCGATCGGTTTTATCGTCAAGCCGCTGAACTATGCCACCCTGTCCGTCAAAATGCAGCGTTTCATGTCCATGATTCATAAGGATGAGGATGCGTATCTGGTGGTTTCCTCCAAATCCAGCGTACGTAAAGTGAGTCTTTCAGACATCTATTACATTACGGTGGATGGACGGTATGTCATACTGCACACAAAAGACGGCGAAATTGAGCATCACAAATCCATGAAAGCCATGGAAGCAGAACTCACATCTCACGATTTCGTCCGGTGTGATAATTCCTCCATGGTGAACCTGAAATATGTAACGGCCATCAACTGCCAGAGCGCTGTGGTGCACGGCGAAACCGTGCCCTGTTCCCGAAATGGCCATAAGGTTCTTCTGGACGCATTTACCATGTATCTGAGGTAATAATATGTTTGACGCAGCTTCTGCTCTGGGTTTTCTCAGGAAATACGTGACCGGCCGGAACGAATACGTACTCTCTCTTCTGATCTGTGAAATTCTGTATTCCATCTCCAGCAAACCAAGAGAATATCCGGGAATACGGCCATGCTGGCTGACAGTGCCCATAAGTATGGGGCTGTATCTGATGCTGGGATTCAACATGCCTCTCATCCCTGCCGGGCACCTCAGCGTTACGCTGACAACCCTGCTGGTTTTCTTTATTTCCATTCTGCTTCAGTGGACGGTTCTGGATATCAGCGCCTGGCGGGTTCTGTTTAACAGCACCGCAGCTTACCTTACGCAGAACCTGGCGCTGAATGTCTGTGAGCTTGTCATCTTTTTCCTGCATGCTGACGGATATCTTTTCATTCTTCTGAAGATTGTCATCTCCTGTCTTGTGTATACCGCATGCTACTTCGGGTTTGTCAGACCATCCTCCAGACATGAACTGAATCTCAATAAGCCTGTTCTGATTCAGCTAATGATAACCGGCATCGGGGTTTCCAACTTTCTGTTTTCCTTTATTGCATCCCAGTATGCAGATCTCTCCCTTTTGAAAATTCCTCTGGCCTGCTGCTGTCTCCTGGCGCTGCAGCTGCAGTTCGGTGTGTTCCGGGGCAGCAACCTGAACCATGAGAAGGAAATCCTGGAGCAGATGCTTTACCGGGAACAGAAGCAGCACCAGCTCATGCAGGAAACCATAGACATGATCAATATCAAGAGTCATGATCTGAACAAACAGATTCATCTGCTCCGCCAGAATCTGGGGGCGGAATCAGAAGAGCTGATCCGGGAGGTGGAAACGGCGGTTGCCGACTATAACGCTCTGGTAAACACCGGCAACAAAAACCTGGATCTCATCATCTCGGAAGAAAAGCTGATCTGTGAAAAGCACCATATTCCCTTTGACATCATGGCCGACGGTACGGCAGTGGATTTCATCCAGCCCGTGGACCTCTATTCCCTGATCGGGAATGCCCTGCGCAACGCCGTGGAAAACTCCCTGAAGGAGAATGAAAAGCAGCGGAGCATCTGTCTGGATATCCATGTTGCAAACGAATATGTGTGCATCGAAATCACCAATTACTGTACACAGAAGATTGAATTTGCAAACGGTCTGCCCGTCACATCCAAGGCTGATACCAAGTTCCATGGATTTGGCATGCGCAGCATGGCATATGTGGTAGAAAAATACGGCGGCAATATGGTCGTCCATCTCAAGGATGATATTTTCCTTGTGAAGATCATTTTCCCTGTGCACCGGAATCAGAAAGGCTGACTTTCCCGCTGCCCCTGGCATGGTATATGCAGACCGGGAACCCGGCAGGCACAGAAAGAACGGAATATGGCAAGCATAAAGTCCAGCCGCCTGAACAGGCTGCAGGAAACGCCAAAAGCGGAAATGATCCTGCCGAAAAGATACATGTCCACCCTGTTATCCATTTTCTGCCGGATCAAGGCAAACGTATTTCCCGGGGCAGACAGACATTGTTTTGCAGGCTTTATACTCCCCTCATAAATAAAGTGGTTGACAGTCGTCAGCCACTTTTCATATTTCCTCCTCTAAGGGGGCGATAAAAAACGATTTTCCATCTACAGACTGAAGAAAATGATTTGAAAAAAATTGGGCCTGTGAGGCATTTTTGAGATTTTTGCAAATAAAACGATATTATTGACC
>CAMOVR010000279.1 GCA_946627565.1 uncultured Clostridia bacterium | reverse complement strand
GGCGGACGTATCCGCTGATTTCAAGCCCAGTACCCTTGGGTGCTGGGTTCTTGACCAGATAAGGTTTCTTGATACCATTTTTCCTGCCTTGTCCGTTCCAGAATTTACGACAATGCGATCCTTTCTGGACAGAATCCCCCTCAGAGTTACAGAACCAGTTTCTTTACCAGTGCTTTCTTCCTGTAGAAGGAAATGCCATAGAAGACTACGGATTCATAGCCTTCCAGGCCTTTCATGTATTCCCTGTCGAGTATCTGCTGTATTCCCGTCAAGGCGTCTTTTTCCATGTCTTCTTCCTTCTCTGACTTCTTCGCTTCAAGAAGCATGGCCCGTCTTCTTTTCTTGTCCCTCACATCAATATCGGATCTTCCAGGCCCGGTTTCCAGGTTGGATTTCACTGCGTATCCGAGCCCGGAAATGAGTCCGGTCAGAAAAGCATGATAGTAGTTCTCATGGTAATCATGATAGCTTATGGTCTCAAAAAGGAGGTCCGTCGTCAGTCTGGAAGCTTTTTCCTCATCTCCGTTCCACAGAGCATCCATAAGTTCCAGCTGCTTTGACCGGTCAAGGGCCAGTGCATCATAGAAACGCCTTACAACTGTTTCTTCAAATATGTTGGAGATCTCAGCATTGGGGATTCTGAGATCAACCAGATCATCATCTTCTTCAGGGTCAGCCTTTGTCAGATAACCTGTCATCAGAAGCACACTCCACAGATTATCCTCGGATGCATGAAGCGTGTCATAGGTGAGCTCGTCCGATATCTTCTGCCGAATGGTTCCGCCGTTCAGCAATATTTCGAATTTTTCACTTACATCAAAGTCTGTTCTTTCTGCAAATGTCAGAAGAATCCCATTGTGACTCGTGTTCTTCCAGTAGTTCTTTGGCTTTGCAGTTCTGTCTCTCAGAAGTCTTGCTACATAGCTTGTTACATCCCAGGGACAATACACCGAAGAGTTTCCAAACACATATCCATCATACCAGGAACGAATGTCCTGAGCTTTTTCCTGTCGGTCTGCTTCAGTAAGCATTCGTTCAACCTCTTCATGTATAAACCCAAAGTATTCGGAGAAGTCGTTATCCAGAACAGAATATGACATAAAATTATTCGTTCCTGTAAAGATACTTTCTTTTGCAATCCTCAGGCATCCAGTGACAACGGCGAACTTCAGATATTCATTTCCCTTCAGCGCCGCATCAAACATACTCAGGATCACATCCAGCATTTTCCGATAGTAATCATTTTCCGGGGTGTCCAGTTCACTTGCTTTCGCCAGAGGAACATCGTATTCATCAATCAGGAGGATCACAGGCTTATCATACACAGTGGCCATCATCCGCATGATGGTTTTCAGGGAATCCTTTACGCTCTCCATAGATGCTTTTTGAGATTTCAAATCCAGAAAAATCTGTCGATCATCGAGGTCGATTTTGTCGCTTTCCAACAGCTCATCATGTATTTTACACAGGTTGGCAAGCTTTACCTTAAGCATTTTATAAGCTTCTTCAAAGGAAAGCGCCTCCACACCTTTGAGTGTCAGAAACAGAACCGGATACTGATTCATCCATTCCTTGCAGAATGTCTCGTGCTTCATGATGTTGAGCCCGTCAAAGACGTCGCGGCTGTCACCCTTCTGAATACTGAAGAAGCTCTCCATCATGCTCATCATAAGTGTCTTTCCGAATCGGCGGGGACGGGTAAACAGACTGACTTTGTTAACCGTCCTTTCCACCAGATCATAAAGAAATTCAGTCTTATCAACGTAGTAACTGCTGCTTCTCCGGATTTCATCAAAATCCTCAAGCCCCACAGGGATTTTCATGATGATTTCACCTCCTTTTACAGGATTGCATATCTCACTCTACACGTGTATCACTCTAATCTCTGTGGACGGAAAAGTCAAGATTTTCAACAAGCCCAAGTCTATTCTCTGGCCACGTTCAGGATGTTTGTCCATTCACTTTCAGAATGTACAATCCCGGATCTGACCTCCCTGGCAAAGCAAAGGATCTGGTTTCTGTGGCTGATCACCCACATATTGCTCACTTTGCTGTTTTCAGAGCATCCTGCACAGTGCATTTTCTGAAAGTCCCGGCATTATCCGGGACTTTTTTGCTTTAAAAAGACAGGGACCCCTGCCGTCTTGCGCGGCAGCAGGGATCCCCGTCTTTTGATGAAAACATATGTATTTTTTACCTGTGCTCTCACCCGTCACAGACGCAGATTACTGCGCGTACTTGAGAGAGTTTTCCAGGTCGCTGGTCTGCTTTTCCGTGTCGCCCAGCGCTTCGTAAACCAGTGCCCTCTGATAGTATGTCTGGGCCAGTTCATAGCCATGGTCAATGCAGATGGTCAGGTCCGCCACCGCTGCATCCAGGTTGCCCAGAGCGGAGTTGGACACAGCACGGAAATAGTATACGGCATCATTAAGCGTGGCTTCGCCGTCGCCTTCCACGCTGCTGACCAGCTCATCAAAGGCTGCAACGGCTTCTTCGTAATTACCCATCTGCATTCTGCAGATAGCCAGGTTATAGGTGGCATCGGCGGTATAGGGCTCGGATTCCAGGGAGCTGGCAAAGTCCGCTGCGCCTTCTTCCCACTTTTCGCTCAGGAGATTGCAGATGCCGCGGTTGTAGTACAGGCCGGTGAAATTGCCGCCCTTGTCTGCGCAGGTATTGAAAGCCTCAATGGCTCCGGCGTAGTCGCCCATGTTCATCCTGCACACGCCAATGTTGTACCAGGCACCCGCACCGTAGGTTTCATCTTCCGCATAAGCCATGAAAGCTTCCACAGCTTCTTCATACAGGCCGTTTTCCATGCGGTACAGGCCTGCCTGGAAGCCGGCTTCCTGATTTTCCGCCCCTGCGGTTTCAGCATACCGGTCATATGCACTCTGGGCGGAAGCCATATCGCCGTTGGCCTCGTACAGCTGAGCCACTGTTTCCAGCAGCGTGTTGTCCTGGGTCAGTTCAATGTACTTTTCCAGGTTCTCCACGGCCCTGGTGAAATCTCCGCTGTCGGTATAAATCTGGGTACGCACCAGATAGGCGTCAGCCAGATCGGGCTGCAGGCGCAGGGCTGCATCCAGTTCCATCAGGGCGATGTCACTGTTTTCTTCAATCACGTCAATGCAGGCGCCCTTCAGAAGCAGGTCGGCATACATCACTGGATTTGTCTGCGGATCGCAGTAGACAAAGCTGATATTCAGATATTTTCTGGCAGTGGCATAGTCTTCCTTGTTGATGGCGTTCAGTGCGAGGGTATAGGCAGCATCCAGCTTCTGCTCAGTCACAGCCGGGTCCTCCACGGTTTCCGCCATGACAGGCAGTGCCGCCAGGAGCATGCAGACAGCTGTCACTGCCGCCAGGAACTTCTTCATCTTCAGCATTGACATGTTGGTTATCCTCCAATATGCATCTAAATTCTGAAACCTGCAGAGAAGATCTGCATGGCTTCATATATACCCCTGTCCCGCCCCTCCGGCGTACCGGACAGGATAAGACGGATATAACCGTTTCAGCGGGCCCGTGCCCTTCTCTTTTTAAGTGCCCACCCTGAAATGACTGCGAAAGGGCCTGCGTAAAAATCCTGAACCTTTCAGGACTTACGGGGCAATTCTCCAAACGCACAGTGAATCATACACCCGGCATTTGAAAAGTCAAGAACTTCTCATGTTTCTGAATACGTCAAGG
>CAMOVR010000278.1 GCA_946627565.1 uncultured Clostridia bacterium | reverse complement strand
GGGGGCCTCAAAGGCTGCCGCCGGTTTGCTTTCCGGAACGTTTTCGGGTTTCGGTGCCTCAAACATACTCTGGACAGGTGCCGGTGAAGGCACTGCCGGTGTGCTGCCGTTCATTCCGAAGGTTCCCGTTTCTCTGGTTTCCGGCTTCATTTCGGGTTTCTGGGTTTTATACGTATTCTGTGCAGGTGCCGGTGTAGGCACATTATACCCGCTCCAGCGTTCGCTGCCGGGCGTACCGGTGGGCGCATTCCCTGCTGTGCCCTGCTGGCCGTCATGCTGCGGTGCCGGACGTCCATAGCTTGTCTGACGGGCTTCCGGACCGAAGAGAGGCTTATAGGTCTCCTGCGGAGCCTTTGGCGCTGTACCGGCCGGTTTTGCGCCCTCAGGGAAGGGCTGACGCACGGCGCCGGCCTGGCCGTCCCTGGTATAGGTACCCGTTTTGGGATGGGCTGTTCCGGCGGCTGCCTGCTGCTGTTTTGCCATCTGGGCCTTGCGCTGTCTTGCCCTCTCCGCAGCTCTCTCCTGGTTGCGCTTGCGGATGAGCATCAGGTAACCCGCGCCGCCGCCGATGACCGCAATGGCAATCAGCCAGCCCCAGGGGAAGCCTCCCCGCTCTTCCACGGTTTCCACTTCCACTGTCGGAATCGCCACCGGCGTCATGGACGGGCTGGGTTCAGCAGAGGGAGTCGTCGGGGCCATGATGGTGGGTACGGCTGTGGTGGCCGCGCTGGTGGGTACCGGAGATGCCGTAGGCGTTGCCAGAGGTGCCGTGGTGGCAAAGGGCGCCCAGGTCTGATAGGTCACATCCAGGCCGCTGTTGGGATTCGTCCAGGTCCTGACATTGGCATCTTCCTGAGAAATGACAGGGGGCGCAGTGATGACGGTTCCCGTTGCCGTTGCCTGGCTGTTGTTGACGATTCCCTGCTGGTATTCGCTGCTGTCCAGGAACTCCTCCAGTTCCGCCAGACTCATCTGTTTGAAGAAACTGCCCTGGACATAGCCTGTCTCGCCGTCATACTGGACGCGGTACCACTGGATATTGTCGATGGTGGTGGAGCCCAGAACAAGGCAGAAGGCATAATTGCGCAGGCGCCTGACCACTTCCGCGTTGGTGGAAGCTGTCTTGCGCATGTTCACAGCCCCGTTGTTTTTGGCATAGATATAGCCATAGCTGGAGGGGCTGTTGGGGTCATAGGGCTGCGCCGTCACCTGCTGGGTCGGGGCAGCCGTTGCAGACTTGGACAGATACTGCTCAAGCTCGGCAGAGTTCATCATCCTGAGCATGTCGGACCGGACATAGCCCCAGGTTCCCTGATACAGAACAATATGCCAGGGCCATCCATCCTCTGTCTCGTATACCTGGCCGCCCACATAGACGGGGGTATTCTGGGCAAGCTGGGAAAGAATGACGCTGCGGTCAGAGTACATGTTCCTGAAGGGTACGCTGTCGCCGATGGTGTAGGCATACCCGGTGATCTGAAGGGGGGCTTCTGTCAGCGCAGGCACCGGTGTTTCCGTGGGATGGGCTTCCTGCCACTGACGGATATAGTAGTCCGCTTCCTGGGTGTTGATGCGCCTGAGGGTGGAATCGGGTACATAGCCGATGATCTGGTCCAGGGTCTGAACCTGGGACCATGCGCTGCCGCTTTGATAGATCTGTCCTTTTACCACCACCAGCTGATTGGCGGCAATGGTGGTCATGATGGAACTGTCCGCCGTGCTGACCTCTGCCCTGAGGGCCACAATGTCATTGGTCAGGGCATATCCCTGATACTGATGCGGGACAGGACTGGGGGTTGCAGGTGCCGGCGTGGGGGTGTATGTGGGTGTCGCCGGCGCGGGTGTCACGGGAATCTCCGTGGGTGCAGTCGTGGGTTCAGCTGTGGGGACATACCCTTCCGGCGTTACAAAGGGCACCGGGGTTGTCAGGGTGTCCTGATAATCGTCCGACTGGGCCTGGGTGAGAATCGTCAGGTACTGGCTGGCAATGTAGCCCTCGCGGCCTTCATAGATGATCTTGGTCCAGCTTTCGCCGTTTTTGTTGATCACCGACTGGATGGCATACACCTTGGTGCCGGTTACCTTGACCGTTCCGGCATTTCCCTTTTTGGCGGGTTCCGTCCGGATATTGATGCCCTTTGTGTTGGTCTGGGCCCAGCGGTTAATATAGCTTCCGTCCGGGATGGGGGTTTCCGCTGTTTCCTTATGTTTAAAGGAGAAGGTCACTTCCGAAGGACTTGCAATGCCGTCCACACTCACCTGGATGGTGACCGCCTCTGCGGAGGCGGGATCATATGGGTTGGGCACCAGGGAGGCATCCGGCACCAGGGAGGCGGACCTTCCGGCTTCCATGGTGATGGTCTGGTCCGGCGCAATGGGCGTTCCGCCCTGGTCCACATAATGGACCGGAATGACGGCCGGGGGCACTTCCGTTGCCGGGGTCAGGGTATGATACGTGAATGTCACGGAAGCGGGGGTCACCACACCGTTTTTGTCCACCGACACCGTCACAGACTCCGGTGTATCCGCATCCGGCTCAAAGCCTGTGAATTCAAGACGGGTGAAATTCTGGGGCACGCTCTCCATGATGGTGTAGGTATTTTCATACAGCACCCTGGAGCCGTCCGCCACATGGCGCACCGTGACATATCCCGTGGTATCCACGTGGACAGCATGGTAATTGAAGGTAACCGCAGCCGGGGATACCCTGCCGCTTCCGTCAACGCTCACGGTAACGGACTCCGGCGTATTTGCATCCGGCTCGAATCCTTCAAAAGCAAGCCTTGCAAAGGACCTGGGCGCATTTTCCGTGATGGTTTCCGTGCTCTCCTGAAGGACCGTGGTGCCGTCTGCCACATACCGCACCTGTACGGTGCCCGTGGCATCCACATGCACCTGATGGTATGAGAAAATGGGATTCTGGGGACGTACCGTCCCATCCGCTGATACGCTGATTTCAATGGTCTCGGGGGTATTACTGTCAGGTTCAAAGCCGTCAAAGGCTTTTCTCTGCACGGTCACAGGTGTTCCTTCCGTGACCGTAACCGTCTCCTGCTGAAGGATGACGTTTCCGCTGCTCCAGTACACCGTGACATCCTTCACCGCCGGGACATGCTGGGCCTCATAGAGGAACACAGGTGCCTCCGGCGTGAGCACGCCGTCTGCGGATACGGATACCGTAATGCTCTCCGGGGATCCGGAAGCAGGCACGAAACCGTCAAAATTCTGGCGCTGGAACGTCTGGGGCTGCCCTTCCACGATGGTAACCGTCTGGGACTGAAGCAGCGTTCCGTCCGTCGTCTGCCATTTTACGGTAACCTCATAGATGGCAGGCAGATGCACTTCATGATAATAGAAAATCGGGTTGGCCGGCGAAATGGTGCCGTCCCCTGCTATGGAGATTTCCATGGAGGCAGGTGTATTGGCTTCCGGCTCGTATCCGTCCAGGTTCTTGCGCAGCACCGTCACAGGCTGGCCTTCCGTCACGGTAACCGTTTCCTGGGCCAGAATGGTGCTGCCGCAGGCCCAGTAAACCGTAATGTTTCCCACAGCCGCCACATGGACAGGCTGGTAGAGGAAGGCAGGATCCGCAGGCGTGACAGTGCCGTCACCGGCTACTGACACCGTGATGCTCTCCGGCTGCCCTGCCACGGGTTCATATCCCTCAAAGGCAAGGCGCTGGAACGTCTGGGGCTGGCCTTCCACAACCGTAACTGTCTGA
>CAMOVR010000277.1 GCA_946627565.1 uncultured Clostridia bacterium | reverse complement strand
AAGTTGTGCTTGCTGAAGGCGTTTTGTCCATCGGTCAGAAAGCATTTGCCTTCAGTTCGATCACGCGTATTCATGTGCCGGCCAGCATTGAATATATTGCCGATGATGCGTTTCTGGAGTGTCATTTGGAATTTGTTAAGGCAGAAGGGGACTACGGTAAGAAATGGTGCGCAGACCATGGAATCAGCACAGATGCAGACGATTCCTATGCAGGCGAACCATTCGTCATCTTCTGAAAGTGGAAGGAGTATCGGAATGCGTCTGAAAAAGGAATATATCGTCCATGATACCGGAAGCGAAAGCCTGCTCGTCCCCGCCGGGGGCGCTGGCTTTTCGGGGCTGGTCAAAGGAAACAGAACGCTGGGTGCGATTCTTGCATTGCTGAAGGAGGATACCACGGAGGAAGCGGTCATTGCTGCCATGGGGCAGCGGTTTGATGGACCGGAGGATGTTATCGCCCGCGATGTGAGGAAGGCACTTACTGAGCTGCGCAAAATCGGAGCATTGGATGAGTAAGTCCACATTTGAGGAGATTCTTGCCAGAGACGGACGGCTGGTTTACACCACTGTAGGGGACAGCATGCTGCCGCTCATCCGTCAGGGCAGGGATCTTCTTGTCATTCAGAAGAAAGCCGGAAGGCTGAAAAAATATGATATCCCGCTGTACCGACGGGACAGCGGCCAGTATGTTCTGCACCGCGTTCTGAAGGTGCGCCGGGATGATTATGTGATCTGCGGGGACAACCGCTGGAAATGTGAATACGGAATCACTGACCGTTATGTCATCGGCGTGCTGACAGATTATCCGGGATGGAAAGGAAATCCCCATGTGTGACGGGCACCTTCGTCTGTACGCGCACCTGTGGTGTGACCTGTTTCCGCTCCGTGCCGGCATCCTTCGATGCCTGTCTGTCATGAAGCGGGGAAGGAGGCGGACATGAGAAACGGTACTGTGAAATGGCTTCTTTCCGTTCCGGGCGGGAAAAAGCTGTATATCCTCATTCTGACTGCCGTTCAGGCTGTCTATGGAGCATCCGGCGTCCTATATGCTCTGATGCTTAAGAATAATGTGGATGCTGCAGCTGGGCATGACAGTACGGGTTTCTGGCGCGGTATTGTCCTGACTGCATCACTGGTGGCGGCACAGCTTATCCTCCACGCCGTTTGCCGCTGGCTGGCGGAACTGTCCAGGGCGACATTTGAAAATACCTTCAAACACCGGCTGGCGGATACGCTTTTCCATCGTGACTTTCTGCACATCAGCAGCATTCATACCGGCCAGTGGATGAACCGTCTGACAAATGACGCTGTGGTGGTGGCAAACGGATACGTGGAGATCATCCCGGGTCTTGCGGAGATGGTGGTCAAGCTCATCAGCGCATGCATCATGATCATCGCGCTGGAGCCGCGCTTTGCCGCCCTTCTGCTTCCCGGCGGCCTGCTTCTGGTATTGTTCTCCACACTGTTTCGCAGGGTGATGAAGAGGCTCCACAGGAATGTGCAGGAGGCAGACGGGAAAGTACGCATCTTCCTGCAGGAGCGCATCAGCAGTCTTCTGATGATCCGTTCCTTTGCCGCAGAGAAACAGGTACTGAAGGATGCGGACGAAAAGATGGAAAGCCACAAGGCAGCCCGGATGCGGAAAAGCCGGTTCTCCAACCTGTGCAACATCGGATTCGGTACATTCATGAACGGAATGTACCTGCTCGGTGTGGGGTGGTGCGGCTACGGGATTCTCACAGGCACGGTCAGCTTTGGCACCCTGACGGCCATCACGCAGTTGATCTCTCAGATCCAGTCCCCCTTTGCCAATATTACGGTATACCTGCCCAGATACTATGCAATGCTGGCGTCAGCGGAACGGCTTAAGGAGGCTGAAAACTTCCCGGAAAACAGGGAGGAAGCAATGCCTCTTTCGGAAATGAAAGCTTTTTACCGGGATAACCTGAAGGCATTCGGTCTGCGGGATGCTTCATTTGCCTACTTTCCGGCATCTGAAAGTACAGGCGTGCTTTCCAAAGACGGAATGCCCGCTGTGCTGAACCATCTCTCCCTGGAAATCCGCAGAGGGGAGATCGTCGCCTTTACCGGACAGAGCGGCTGCGGAAAGTCCACGGCGATGAAGCTGCTTATGTGTGTTTACCAGCCGGATAAGGGAGAGCGGTATTGGCTGGACGTAAGCGGAAAGTGTCATGACATCTCAGGTATGTACCGCCGTCTTTTTGCGTACGTTCCCCAGGGAAATGTCCTGATGAGCGGCAGCATCCGGGAGATCGTCAGTTTTGCGGAGCCAGGTGCCGGATGGGATGAAAAAAGACTGCGGCGGGCTTTGGAAACAGCCTGCGCAGATGAGTTTGTCGGTATGCTGGATGACGGTGTTGACACCATCCTGGGTGAGCACGGGACAGGTCTGTCCGAAGGGCAGATGCAGCGCCTTGCCATCGCCCGGGCCATTTTTTCAGATGCACCCGTCCTTCTGCTGGACGAGGCAACCAGCGCGCTGGATGCAGAGACGGAAAGGCGGCTGCTGGAGCATTTGCGGCAGCTTAGGGATAAGACGGTGGTCATTGTGACACACCGGCCTGCAGCCCTGTCCATCTGTGACAGGGTGCTGCGATTTACAGAAAACGGGGTGAGTGAGGTATGACACAGGAAGAATACAGGACGGCGGCAGAAAATGTGATCTACCTTGCCGCCTGCATGGTAAATGAAGAAAAGCCGGACCCGGAGCGGGTCGGACGGACAGATTTGGAAATGCTGTTCAGGATGGCGGACCGCCATCTGCTCACCGGCATCGTGGGTTATGCCCTGGAGGATGCAGGTATACATGATTCTGCCTTTATCCAGGCCATGGGCAAGGCTGTCCGCAAAGTTATTGTGTTTGATGCCGAGCGCACCGCAGTTCTTGCTGAGCTGGAAAAGGCCGGTATCTGGTATATGCCGCTGAAGGGCTGCGTACTGAAAAACATCTATCCCAGAATCGGGATGCGGCAGATGGCGGACAACGATATCCTGATTGATCCTACACGTGCTGATGATGTAAAGTCTATCATGGAGCGCCTTGGTTTTACTGTGAAGAATTTCGGCAAAGGTGTACACGACAGCTATTTTAAGGAGCCTGTGTGTAATTTTGAGATGCACAGGGCTCTGTTTGGCGTTTCCCATAAGGACAGCCTGCAGTCATACTATAAAAATATCCGGGACAGGCTTGTAAAGGACAAAGACAACAGCTATGGTTATCACCTGTCGCCGGAGGACTTCTATGTCTATATGATCGCCCATGAATACAAGCACTATTCGGGCGGAGGTACGGGATTAAGGTCTTTGCTGGACACGTATGTGTATCTTCGGAAGGTACCGCTGGATATGGCATATATAACAGAAGAAATGGCAAAGCTGGGGATAACGGACTTTGAAGAAGCAAACCGCAGTCTAGCCATCCATGTGTTTGGCGGAGAGCCCCTGACAGAAGAAGAGCGGGAGATGCTGGACTATTTCCTCTCTTCCGGTATCTATGGCACAATGGCAAACAGCATCCGAAGGAACATCAGGGAGAAAGGACGGTTGGGATATCTCCTTTCCAGGATGACACTGCCCTATGACTTGATGACGCAGCTCTATCCGATGCTGCAAAAGATCCCTTTGCTCTATCCCTTCTGCTGGATGCACCGGCTGATGCATGCATTTTTCTGCAGACACAGGGTTTTCATGTACCAGCTGAG
>CAMOVR010000276.1 GCA_946627565.1 uncultured Clostridia bacterium | reverse complement strand
CTTGCCATGTGTTAATTTCACACCGATACGGACGCCTTTCCATGTTCCGTATAGCGTAACACTACCACCACTATGCCTGTTATGTTTTAATCCAGCTACTTGTTCTCCCGCATGACGAATATCTCTATCGGACCATGACTTTGGAAACCAGGCCTAATGCATCGTTATTACCTGCATGATGTGGCGATTCCGAAGACAGTGATATTAATCGGCGAACTTGCGTTCTATCAATGTGGAAATCTGAGCCATGTTGAAATACATGATCCATAAAGAGGTGCGTCTGGCCTCCTCGTTGTTTCGTCTGCGCATCCAGCCCTTAAAGCCTTCTGTGAAACACACGCTCCAACCAACAGCCATGGGAATGGACAGCAGCCGGAGACGTCTACTGTCCATTTGCACTCACTGTCCGTAAATCTGATTCTTTCTGTCGTTATATGCCGTGTAATCGCCGGTTTCCCAGAGGTCGTAGTAGAGTCCAGCTGCCTGGACATTTTGCCTGAGCGAAGCGACTATGCTCTTCAGATCAGCAATCAGGTTTTTATACTTTTCTCCCGAGATAAGGTTCTGGAATTCAACACTCTGAATCAGACTGCCTACCGTGCTCCCGCCGATGGCTTCATAGAGGTCAAGCACACTGCCTTCAGCCAGGGCGGCGGTGTTATTGTAGAGGATAAATGCTTCGCAGGCTTTCTTCAGATCCAAGTCGGATCCGGTATTTTCATAGATCGCGAGAGCGGAACTGTATGCATTCCAGGCAGCCCTGACAGCAGAGGACGACCAGTCGATCTGCTGTTTCAGGTTGGACAGTTTGTCCGCCCCCGTCAGGGAATTGATCACGGTTTCTGTCAGGCTGACGACAACACCGTATGAGGTTGCTGTGATCGTTTTGCTCAAACTGCTGATAATATTCTCAAGACCGAAATCCATCAGCTCACCTGAAAGAATCATACCGATGCGCCCGGCACTGTCGGCGTCAGCCAGCTTTCGGAGCATCACGCCCACCAGGTATACATCCTGATCGTCGCTCCGCATGTAGGTATCCGCTGTGAGCCTCAGTGCATTGCTGTCCAGCGCGTTTATCAGCATGAGCTGGTTATATGCGTCAATCACCGTATTGCCAGCCTTCACGAACGTATCCAAGATCTGGGAAGCATCGCTGATGGCTTTCATGATCTTCAGGAACACCATCTGGTCCATAATCCCATCAATCAGATCCGTGTCTTTCCCGTCCGCAACAATCTTTGCCAGTTCTTTTTTCAGTCCGCTGTCATCCAGTTTGTCGCTGCTGTATTTTTTGAATATGTCTTCGAATTCGTTCCTGGTGGCAAGATAGCTGGCCAGGCCTGAATTCTGTTTACCGCACAGTTCCATCAATGCCTGAAAGTACACTTTTTCGCCGAACTTTTTGAACTTGTTGATTTCACTGACCGCTGCATCGGAAGTGCTGAGCCTTCTGATCTCCGTCACGCCCTCAGTCTGTGTAGCCAGAGCCTGCCGGAACAGGTATTCCTCTTTATTCAGCGGTCTTAGAATAATATCGGTGTATTTGCCGTTCGCGATGTCCTGGGCAAGGTCAATGAGCGGCTCGATTCTTGAATTTTCTCTGTTCTCAGCATATTCAACACTGGTCAGCAGGGTGATATCCAGAGCACTGTTCTGTATCAGGGATTCCAGAGATCTGCGTCCCATCTGCTGATAATATGTCGGTGCAACGGTTACCAGACATGACGCTGTCAGATCCCCTGATTCGGTGGGCACAGTGAGCGTAATCTCAGCACCTCCCACATGAAGCGCAGTCACATTTCCCTGCTGGTCCACCGAGACGACAGAATCGTTGCTGCTAGACCATGCCATCTCCCCGGTTACAGCCGGGGCACCGGGAACGGATTCCAGGTCAGGCGAGAGATACAGGCTCGCTGTTTCACCCATGTTCATTTTCATTTCCTGTCTGTTCAGCGAAACGTTCACGTAGACTTCAATGTTCTGACTGATATTGAGATCTGGTATTTGGAGTCTGCAGGTACAGTTTCCTGACGCAACAGCCGTCAGTGTGTTTTCTTCTATGCTTACGGCATCGCCGTATGTCAGGACAATCGAATAGTCCCTTTGGATACCGTCCAGGAAATGCACGGTATACGCACAGCTCTCATTCAGCTTCATATGGACGCTGAGCGGGTATGTCGACGTATACTTCTTCACATAGGCTTCCGCTGCGCTGCCCGGTTCATATCCGATTTTTTTAAGACTTGAGCATCCCAGGAACGGCTGTCCGTATATGCTGGAAACACTTGCAGGGATGGAAATGCTTTCGAGGCTGACACAGTTGAGGAACGCATTGTCGTCAATTCTTTTGACACCGTCGGGTATCTGAATGACAGAAAGCAACCGGCAATCCTGAAAAGCAGAGCTGTAAATCCTGTCTGTTTTTGTGGACATCCCGACCGTCTTCAGTCTGACGCATCCCATGAAAAGCTTATCCGAAACCTTATCCAACTGGTTCGGCAGACTGATGGATGTCAGGCCTGTGCAATTGGCAAAACACGCAAAATCGAGATCCTTCAGTCCTTCAGGGAGGCTGACGGCATCCAGGCTCGAACAGCCATAAAAAGCCTCATATCCGATATATGTCAGGGAAGAAGGAAGTGCAATCCGGGCCAGGGAAATGCACCCGGAAAACGCCTGCGGTGATATCTGGGTCAGCCCTTCCGGCAGAGATACACTTTCCAGGGCAGGACATTCCCAGCAGGTCCCTTTGTCAACTCTCTTTACCCCGGATGAAACAATCAGGCGGGTCAGGTTTTTGCACTCGGCAAGAATACCGGTGCCCATTGGGTATTCGGCATCGCCCGGTACGACAAACTCGGTAAAGCCCGTGTTGGAAAAAGCACGGTCGCCAATGGAGAGAATCTTTCCCAGGTACCGGATCCCGGAAAGCTTTTCACAGTCCGCAAAGCAGTACTGTGGTATTCTGTTCACTCCGGCAGGCAGGGTCAAACCGGTCAGACTGAGACAGCCACGAAAGGCATAGGCGGCGATTTCTGTCAGGTCTGCAGGAAAATCCAGTTGTTCAAGACTGGAACAGTTTTGAAAGCAGCCCGTACCGATCCTTTTCAGATGTGCTGACAGCCCGATTTCCCGGAGCGCTGTACATGCATAAAAGGCAGACCCGCCCAAATCGGTCACTGTATCCGGAACGCTCACTTTCTCCATCTGTGCGCACCCATAAAAGGCTCTGTCAGGAATACCAGTCAGGTTCTGCGGTAGACGGACTTCCTTCAGGGAATGATTGCCATAGAAGAGGGAATCGCCCAGTCGGATGACAGTATCCGGAAATTCGACATACTCCACCGGGTTTTCGAATACAGGATCATAGTGGCCTTCATACATCCACATTCTGGAGTCCAGTTTGCCGGCTACCGCAGTAACGGGATATCCGTCAATGGTCTCAGGGATATACACATCTTTCTCTGTACCACTGTACTTTGTAATGGTTACTTCCCCATCACTGATCTCATAAACAAAATCCGAAGCAGGCGTTTCACGGACCTGCAGGATCCCATGGCCTAATGCCCAGTGATAGGCAAAGCTGCCGTATGCTGCAGTCAGCACGACATGCCCGTCAAAAGCGTCATCCGCAATGGAAAGTACCGTATCCGGCAGGGTCACCTGCTCAAGCATCGTACCCGAAAAGGCTCTGGGACCTATGCCCAGCACCCCGTCCGGAATGATGACGGAGGTAAAAGAGGTATCCCCCGCAAAGGCTTCCTCATCTATGTAAACCGTACTG
>CAMOVR010000275.1 GCA_946627565.1 uncultured Clostridia bacterium | reverse complement strand
TCCCACATCAGGCCGCTGGTATCGTCCCCTGTGCGCTGCATATGCATCAGGCCCGCCCCCAGATGGCCCACCGCATTGCAGCCCAGGACCAGCATATCATGCTTCCCGGCTGCTTCCAGGATCGTGCGGTACAGACCTTTGAGGATCTCGGCTGTGGTTTTGCTCCTGTCGGCAAAATGCCAGCCATCCTCGGCCATCTCATACAGCATCTCACAGCCCCAGCGGTTGGTCACATCGTTGGTGGTGAAATCATGCTTCAGCAGGCGGTATCCCCATCCGCCGATGCGTTCCACCGTTTCCCTCACAAAATCCAGGACCTCCGGCATGGACGGGTCCAGCCCCCGGGTATGGGGCATACGCCAGCTGTCCGGGATGTCATCTGACCAGTCCTGCAGCGGCCGGATCCAGATGCCGGGCATGACACCCTTTTCCCGTATCTCCCCGGCCAGGCTCTCCATATCCCCAAAGCGCCTGTTTGGCAGCCATGGGCCCCCGTTATACACATCTTCATAACTGCCGTCCGGCCGGTAACGGCCCGTCTGCCATCCGTCGTCTATGACAAAATACGGCCTGTTCTCCACGCCTTCCGTCATTTTTGCCAGATACGCTGCATCCCTCAGCACTTCTTCCCTGGAACTGCGGCCATAGGCATAGTACCAGTTGTTGGCGCCGTAGACCGGGGCAGGCGGCAGCAGAGGATCGGTGCACATCACCCGGCAGAACCGCTGCGCCGCTTCAAAGGGCCTGATTCCGGCATACTGCCTGCAAACCACTTCGGCGGCTTTCAGCTCACGTCCGTTAAGCTCCACACCTTCCCCGCCGCATCTTACATCCAGCCAGAGGGTGATGCCTTCCGGATCCACCTGCCAGCTGCATATGGCGGAAGGGCGCACCATCACGCCGTAGCCTGTGGTTTCATCCCCGCTATTCACCAGAGCGTACCAGGGCAGTGTCTGATAGGGCGTTATATTTCCCCATGCCATGTCCCCGTAGGACCTTTCCCAGGCATCCCCCAGAACCTGTCCCTTCATACGGCAGCCGAAGTGCCACCTGAGGCGCACCTTGCACACAGGTGTCTGACCGGCAGTAATGGACACAGCCACCCGGTCATCCTTCAATACGGTGGAAACGGACACATCACCCACTGTGAAGACGCCGTTTCCCTGCGCCTGTGCCTGCCGCTGCTCAACCAGAACCACATCCGGGCAGCGCAGTATACTCTCAGACATTTTCTTTTCTCCTATCTTCCGCGATCCAGTGCAGCTGGTGGGATGCATACTCCCCAAAGGTCAGCGGGAAGCTGTACCCTGCATGCATGAGAGCCGCTCCGGAGCACACAAGGTCTGTTCCCTCCAGTCTGTACCACATATGTTCCTCAAGTCCCTGCAGCCTGATAAATGGGAATGGCCCGTTTGCCCTTGCATGGGTCACCGTAAGGCTGACCAGCGCCTCTTTTCGTTCCGGTGAAACGAACATCCAGGCGCAGTAGTCCTCCCCGCCGTCCAGCTCCGTCAGGCGATAATAGGTACCCTCCCGGATCAGGCCCGCATACCTGTAATACATTTCGACCTGCTGCCGGATTTCCTTCTTTTCTTCCTCAGAAAGCTGTTCCGGATTCAGTTCATACCCAAAGGTACCGGACTGGGCCACAATACCCCGGGTATGAAGAGAAACCACCCGTCCCGTCTGATGGTTCGGAGCAGCCGAAACATGGGAGCCCATGGCACACACGGGATAGCCGTAGGATGTGCCCCTCTGGATCTCCAGCCGTTCTATGGCATCCGTATCATCCGAGCACCAGATCTGCGGGCAGTAAAACAGCATGCCTGCGTCAAAGCGTCCTCCGCCTCCGGAGCATCCTTCAATCAGCAGTCCCGGGTAACGTTCAAGCAGACGGGAAAGCAACTGGTACGTTCCCAGCATAAAGCGGTGCGCCGTTTCCCCCTGACGCTCCGGGGGCAGGGCATGGGAGTAGCAGTTGGCCACAGAGCGGTTGAAGTCCCATTTGACATACTCAATCCGGGCATGATCCAGAACCTCACACATGGCCTGATACAGGTAATCCACCACATCCTGCCGCGACATATCCAGCACCAGCTGATTTCTGGCTACCACCGGCCTGCGGTCCGGGTCACACAGTGCCCAGTCAGGATGTTTTCTGAACAGGTCCGAATCCTCATTGACCATCTCCGGTTCGAACCAGAGCCCGAAGGTCATGCCCAGATCATGGATCCTGTCTGACAGTTCCCCCATGCTGCATCCCAGCTTGGCTTCATTGACCACCCAGTCTCCCAGGCCCGCGGTGTCATCGTTTCTGGCCCCGAACCAGCCGTCATCCAGCACCAGCATGCCGATGCCCATATCCCTGGCAGCCCTGGCAAAGCGCAGGATTTTTTCCGCATCAAAATCAAAATATGCCGCTTCCCAGCTGTTGATCAGAACCGGCTGTTTCACACCCCGGTACCTGGGATCCATGATCTGCTCCCGGATCAGACGGTGGTACTGACCACTCAGGCCGTTGAGCCCGTCTCCGCTGAAGGACAGCACTGCATCCGGCGTCTCAAAGGTTTCCCCGCTCTTAAGCTGCCAGGCAAATCCATCCGGATGGATCCCGCTGACAAGCCGGACACTGCCGGCCTGATCCGTATCAATCTCCTCCAGATGGCTTCCGGAATACACCAGCATGCTGCCAAAGCATGCACCCGTCGTTTCTGTGGCGTGCCTGTCACAGAGAATCACAAAGGGATTGCTGTGATGGCTGCTCATGCCCCTGCGGGAACCGAAAGACATCTGCCCCCGTACGGTCCTGATCCGTTCCGGAATGCGTTCCATGCAGTGACGCCCATGAAAATGGATTACGTCAAAATTACCGTAGGGAAAGTCCATGGAAAAGGATGCCGCCTTGAGAATGGTCAGAGTTTTTTCCGAAATATTCGTAAGATGAGCAGAGCGGACAATCACATCACAGGAAGGAAACACGGTATACATCAGACGGACTTCCAGCCCTGCCGCCGGATCCTGCAGGGTAATTTCCAGTGTCTCCGTCTCCTCATTGCCCCGCACATACGGCAGTCCCTGAGGCACTTCTCTCCCCCGGAAGATCCGGTGCCCTGCATAACGCAGGTCCACCGTGCGGCTTCCGTTTTCCCCCAGCACCTGAACAGCGGAAGGACGGTAGTCCCCTGAGCCGCTGCCGCTGTATTCCTGGGGCAGGGTATCCAGGGAATAACCCCGGTTGCTGCGCATTTCATAGGGGTTTCCAGAAAAGCCCCTGTCCGTATATCTGATCCGGTACTCCGTTTCACCCTCCAGCCTGTGTCCGTAGTACAGGTGCAGCAGCACGCCTGTGCTGTCCGCCTTCATCTGGTACAGTGTATGCGCTGTATTCAGGGAAAAGACGCCGGATGCTTCATGAAATTGTATGTTCATCGTGATGCTTCTTTCTGTACTGGTCCGGGCTGAGCCCGTTTTTCTTCCTGAACATCTTGGAAAAAGCCATCTGATCCTCGTAGCCCACTTCCCGGGCCACCACATTGATGGGTACATCCGTGTTCAGCAGCAGTTCACAGGCCTTTGACATCCTTACCTGCATCAGGAATTCCTGAGGGGATTTGTCCATTTTTTCCTTGAAAATGGATGTCAGATAGGTCCGGTTGATTCCGATATAATCCGCCACATCGTTTACTTTGATGGACGAGGCATAATTGCTCCTCTAAGGGGGCGATAAAAAACGATTTTCCATCTACAGACTGAAGAAAATGATTTGAAAAAAATTCATACTTTCGGTTGCATATCAAATTCAGTAGCAACATCAATTAATAA
>CAMOVR010000274.1 GCA_946627565.1 uncultured Clostridia bacterium | reverse complement strand
ATTACAGGAATTTCAGCGCCATGCGCCAGGGCGTACTGTATCTGCCGGAAAAGAACATCGACATATTTCTCATCACCCTAAACAAGAGCGACAGGGATTATTCGCCCACCACCATGTATGAGGACTACGCCATAAGCCCGTCCCTGTTCCACTGGCAGAGCCAGTCCACCACCGCAGCCGACTCCCCCACCGGCCGCCGCTACATCCATCACGCTGCCCAGGGCGGCAGAATCCTGCTGTTTGTCCGCGAGTTCAAGCAGGACAGCCTGGGCACCTCGCCCTATACCTTCCTGGGCCAGGCCACCTATGTCAGCCATACCGGCAGCAAACCCATGAACATCGTCTGGAGACTGGAAAAGCCCATCCCGGCAAAGTATCTCAGAAAGGTGCAGCAGGCAGTGGGATAAGGCATCAGGCGGATGTTGCCAGGATTGTTGGAACACAGACATCTATGTGAACAAACTGATCCGCACAGACGAAGGAGCAGTGAATCATACCTTTGGTAAAATGCCTGAAGCGCTGGGATACGATATAGAACCTCATTGATGTGAAACGGGAAGAATCATTTTTGAGATGCCAGATTGGCATCTCAAAACGAGAATATCACAAAAGAGGATTGTATATGGCAGCAATCAGGCTGCATACCAAAAGCAAAAGGGAGCCGATTCGGTTCCCTTTTACACATATGTCAGCTGCCCACATGGTACCGTTTTTCCAAAAGGGAATCTCCAGGATGGCAACGACCGCCTCCGGCACCTCCGCCAGAAGTGAAGGAGCCGGAATAGCGCAACGATTCCGGGCGGAAAGGTTGCTGTCCACCGCAGCAGTCCTTCAGGCCCGCCCCCGGCGGGCACACTTTCCCGGATCTCAGATCCGGCCCATCAGGCCGGAAGAGAGGAAAACGCCCCCGGATGCAAACGCAATCGGTACAGTTCCGCAGAAAAGCCGACTTGAAAGATTCCATCTGAGATGATGACAGGTGAAAGGAAAAGCCTTATAATGATCCTGATAAAATATGCATGTGCAAAAAGGAAAAAACGACAGGAGAGAGAAACGGGACACACAGGTTTACGCTCAGCCGGTCCTGTAACGGAAACATTTTGGACAGCATGCTAATGCATTCCGGAATGGCGCCAGGTTTAAGCGCAGTACATGTACAATCTTTTCAGAAGGAGGACAATTCCATGCGCAGATGGATCATCTGTATTCTTTGCCTTTTTCTTCTTTGCTCCTCTGCTGAGGCGGCCACCCTGAAGCGGGGCACCCGGGGAGAAGGCGTCAGGGAAATGCAGCAATGGCTGATTGAACTGGGGTATCTCCATGATGAAGCGGACGGCGTATTCGGAAAAAAGACAGAGGCTGCGGTCAAGGCCTATCAGAAGTCGGTGAACAAGAAACAGACGGGCACGCTTACCGCCGAGCAGGCGGATGAGCTGATGTTTCTGTGGATGGAAATCACAGGCGCTATGGAGGGCGACGGTCTGGGCGAGGATGAACTGAAGGAACTCTATCCGGATGGGTGTGCCTGGACGGAGGCGGAAACGGAGTACTGCTGGCGGCATTTTGAGCTGGGGCGCCTGTACAGCCTGCTCCACTATGATCTGCCGGATCAGGCGGTGCTTCTTCTGACAGAGCGGCTGGTGCCGCAGTATGAGGACGCACTCATGGCGCTGTATGACGAATGGTCGGAAACGGACCCGGACAAAGCCGCGGAGGAGCAGGAGAAATTTGAGACGTTTCTGTCGGAGCATGAGGAACAGATGGTAAACGCATATGGTGCAGATTCGGCGGTGGTAATGAAGGATCTGGCCGTCTGGCTTCATTCAGCCTGTGTGGACCTGTGCTTTGATCTTCACACAGCGGCGTCATACGAATAAGGAAAGCGTGAAAGCCGCAGGCATCTTCTGTACGCAGTAGGATCATCGCAGCAGACAAGCACCTGTATACAGCACTCACACGAGTGCTACTCTTATGTCAATACTTTTGTCCACCCTCAGAAAGCCCGTAAAATGGGCGTTTCTTGGGGTTTTGCTGTTGCACACCTCTCTTGAAATCCAGGCAGAACTGCCGGAATCAGCCCGAAAACGGTAATCGAGAGTGCCGCCATTGCACCCCCTGGTCTTATGGCCATCAGAATCATATATCACAGAATCTGCTTCCTGTCATCGTGATAATCATGTTGGCGGGGAGCCGATTTTTCTGTTTGCCGCTCTTTGTCAACTGTGCCCGATTTCCTTTGTGCATATGGTAGAACATCAGTTTTATCGCTTTCTGGCCTTTACTTTCAGGGCTTTTAGAGTGATGTATGGTGTACCGCCGGAGAGCGGAACACAAAACGATTGGAGGACACCATCATGATGAAGATTACAGGAGAAAGAAAGGCAGCCGCCGCAAGGCTGGCCGAGATCACAGGGGAAAGGGCTGTGTACACGAAGATGCCGCGCTGCGCTTATGAGGTCGGTTCCTTCGCCATTGAGCGGGACGGAAGCGTCACGGCGTCTGAAAGCGCCGACCTTGCTTCGCTGCGCACGCTGGCCCAGGAAGGGCTTCTGGAAGGCTGGCAGGAACAAGTCGAGGAAACCACCGAAGAGGCGCAGGAAGACACCACGGAGGCAGGAGACACCGCAGGACAGGCTGACGGCGCGGAGGCAAGCACTGAACCGCAGGAGACCGCCACAGAAGCGCAGGGAAGCACAAACCGGCCCAATGCCTTGACCATCTCCCTGCCGCTCACGGGACACACAGAAAACAGTCTGCGAAACCTTGTGACCATGGTTTATACCAGAGGCCCTCTGCTTTCCAAAGCGATGGGCGGGACCTTTTCCTGCTCTCTCGCCCAGGTTGAAGCGCTGAAGGACTGCATTACCATTCCCGACCTTTTGACCTGCATCACGCCTGACCTGATCGGCCTGGGCTTCTCCGAAGGCAAGGTGAACTTCACGGGCTTCCCCTTCACCGAGGATGCAGACCGCATCAAGGCTTTCACCCAGCTTGCGGTGCAGATGAACAAGCTGGCAAAGGAACAGAAACGGACGATGGCAAAGACCGTGGATGCCACAAACGAAAAGTACATTTTCAGAATCTGGCTGCTCGCCCTCGGCATGGGCGGCGAGGAATTCAAGACCGCCCGGCGGGCGCTGCTCCATCCCCTGACCGGCTCCGCAGCCTTCAAGGATCAGGCCATGGAGGATCGCTGGAAGGCAAAGCAGGCCGCAAAAAGGGACGCGGCAAAGGGTGTCGCAGACAGCTACTCCCCTGTGATTGAGGAAGAAGAAACCGCATAACCACCAGATCGGAAGCCTTCACAGGCAGAAAAGTCTGGTGATTTTTTTCGCAGTATTATCGCATATAGGCGTGGACTTATGAGCTGAGTTGAGTGATAAATGTGACTGCCGAAAGGCACGAAAGCCCTGAACAAGCCGAAAGGAGCACACAAAATGAACTACATCACATACACGAACGAGGAGCTGGTCAGCATCATCGCTGTCGGAGATGATGCCGCATACGAGCAGCTTTTCCGCAACCTCGCACCCATCACCCTGCATGAAGCGGAAATGTACCGTGGCAAGATGGGCACCTACAGCACGGAAGACTTCCTGCAGGAGGGCAACATCGTGGCCTGGGAGATCATCAGCCGGGGGAACTTCAAGGGCGGTAAATTCAGCACCTACTTCGGCGGAGCCATTCGGAAGCGGCTCATCCGCATCTGGCGAGCCTACAACATGAAAAACCTCGTCTGCATTGGCGAGAGCAAGAACTGCTGGGGGAACATCACCCGCATCCTGGTTGAGAGCGATTACGCCAAGGAATACAGGCAGAAGAAAGCGGAACAGCAGAAACGCTGGTACGAGAAGAAAAAAGCCGCCCAGCCGCCAAAGGAAAAGAAGCCGCCGATGACGAAGGAGTAGCGGAGCCGCCGGGTGTTGGCGTACCATAAAGAATACTACACCACCCATCCC
>CAMOVR010000273.1 GCA_946627565.1 uncultured Clostridia bacterium | reverse complement strand
CATCAGGTTTTTTCAGACAGGCAGCGTGATATGCGCTGCCTGATTCTGTCTTGACAGATAGATTGTTCACGTTTACAATGCCTAAACAGTTCAATTACGGAGGAAAACAGTTACATGGTTATCCGAAGAATCCTCGCCATCATGCTGCTGGCCATGATGCTGATGCCCATTACAGCTTCCGCCTCCGGCACAGATGCATCCTCCACGCTCCGCAGCTGGAACAAAACCGACAAATGGCAGTATGTCCAGCTGGGACAGTACATGTACGAAAAGGACGGAACCATGGCACCGGTCATGTGGCGCGTGCTTCATGTGGAAGACGGCATCATGCTCATGATCACCGAGGACGTGATCGACCTGTGCCAGCCCTATCACATGGACAGCAAGGAGGACTACGACTTCTACAAGGTGTATAAGCATAAAACCGGTCTTCCCATCCTGGAATCGTATGAAGAAACCCTGCTGCCTGAATGGTTCGCCAATACCTGCTGGCCCGTCCTCATCGGGGATGATCCCATCGGGGATGCCTTTGTGGAAGAAAGCACAGGCAAACTCTTCTGCATGTCCACGGAGGAATGGACCAACACCGAGTACGGCTTCACCAAAAAGACCTCCACCAAGCCCAATCCCAGCCGCATCGCGCAGGCTACCCCCTATGTGAAGAATAAAAAACTCTACGACTGGTCCTCCAGGATGACCACCTATGAAGACGGCTATGTGGGGGCATGCTACTGGACCAGCAGCATACGGGCCAATGAGAGACGGATGCAGATCGTGGGCATCAACGGACACCTGTCCTGGGGCGGATGGATCCGGATCAATGTGGGCGTCAGGCCAGCGGCGAAACTGGATCTGAGCATGGTTCGCATCGTTTCCGGCACCGGCACGGACAAGGATCCCTATGTACTGGAAAGAAATAACTGACTGAACCCGGACAAAAAAGACTGTTCTGCAGTCTTTTTTCTTCCCTGCAATTTCCTGCTTACTCTGACCGACGGCACAAAGAAAGGAAGCACTGTATGACATTTGAGACTGGAACTGTCCTCCATGGTTTCCGCGTCACCCGTGTCCGCTATATCAAGGAACTGGAAGGTACACTGACGGAGTTTGTCCACGAAAAGACCGGTGCGCCCCTGATCTGGATGAACAACGGCGAAGAAAACAAACTGTTCTGCACCACCTTCAGAACGATTCCGGAGGATTCCACCGGTGTCTTCCATATCATCGAACACAGTGTTATGTGCGGCTCTGAATCCTTCCCTGTAAAGGAGCCCATGGTGGAAATGATGAAGGGCTCCATGCATACGTTCTTAAACGCCATAACCGGCAGCGACAGGACCATGTATCCGGTGTCCAGCAAAAACCGCAGCGACTTTCTGAACCTGGTTCATATGTATCTGGACGGCATCTTTCGGCCTGCTTTTCTGACCAACCCCTGCATTTTCCTGCAGGAAGGCTGGCATATCGAGAAACATGGGGAGGAAATCAGCTGGAAGGGTGTGGTGCTCAATGAAATCCTGGGCGAGGCCAACAGCCCCAGAACGGTTTCCTTCCAGACCATGAATGAACTTCTGTATCCGGACACCTGCTACCGCTTTGTTTCGGGAGGCAGGCCGGGTGATATCCAGACCCTTGATTACAAAACATTCCTGGATAACTACCGCAGGAACTACCATCCCTCAAACAGCCTTTTCTTCCTGGACGGAGAAGTGCCGATTGAAGAAACACTCATGCTGATAGACAGGTATGTTTCCGGGTACGATCGTCAGGATTTTTCCTTCCATATTCCCATGCAGACCCCTGTATCCGGAGAAAAGACCGTATGCTTTGCCGCCAGAAATGAACAGGACCAGGAAAACGGGGCCATGTACCTGATGGGAGGCATCCTGTGCGATTCCCACGATGACCAGCGCTATCTTGCCTTCGAGCTCCTGTCGGACTATCTGACCGATACCAATGATTCCCCGCTGACTGCCGCCATCCTGAAAGCGGGCCTGGGGAATAATGTCTTCATGTCTGTCCGCCCGGTCATGGTTGCCCAGCCCGGTTTTTGTGTAACGGTCACAGGGATCGATCCGAAGCGGACCGAAGAAATCCATGAGACGATTCTCTCCGCCATCCGGAAAGTTCTTGATGAAGGCGTTGACAAAGCGTATATGCATGCGCTGTGCAACCTGCTGGCGTATTCCGAAAAGGATATCCATGAGCCCCAGGGCCTGGAGCGGGCCATGTCCATCTCTTCCTGGCTGAACTATGGCGGCGACCCCATGGAATATCTGGTCAATGATGACATGCTGACTGTTGTCAGGGAAATGATCGACAGCGGCGAAATGGAAAACGTGCTGCGCGACATATTCCTGGAAACGCCCCTTTGCAGGGTAACCCTGCTACCCTCCCTGACGCTGCATGATGAAATGCTTAAGGAGGACCAGAAAAAGCTGCAGGCGCTCTGGGACGGTATGTCAGAAGAAGAAAAAGCCAGCGTCCAGACTGCGCAGGAGGAACTGGATGCGTGGCATACCGCAAAGGACAGGCCGGAGGATCTGGCCGCCATTCCCTCCCTGACCCTGGATGAGATCGAGCCGGAGCCCTATATCCCGCCCACCTCTGTTGTTTTAAAGGAAGGCGCCACCTGGCTGCTTCATCCGATTCCCACCCACGGTATTGTCCATGCCAGACTTTATTTTGACCTGTCGGAACTGTCCCTGGAAGAACTCATGCGGTTCCAGTCCGCGGTGCGTTTTATGCAGGACCTGCCCACCGACAGATACACACCCCAGATGCTGCAGAGGCAGATCCATGAGCATATCGGATCTATCTCCATGCGGGTTTCCGGCGAAGGCAATATAGAGGATACAGACCGCTGCCGTCCCGTACTGCAGGTATCCTTCAGTGCCCTTGCAGAGGAGTTTGCAGCAGCCCAGGAAGTGGTCATGCATATTCTCATGGATACCCTCTATGACGAAGATGACAGAATTCTTGAGCTGGTTGTCCCCATGGAATCCGGCTCCAGAAATATCCTGACATCCGGCGGCAGCACCCTGGGCATGCTTATCACCGAATCCCATTATTCCGCCTCCTGCACCCTGTCTGAATCGCTGGTGGGGATCACCTGTCACCGGTATCTTCAGTCCTGGCTCCTGGATGCAGCGGCAGAGAATGCACGTCTTCGGGATACGGTCAGGAAAGTCAGAAGCCTGTGTCTTACCCGGTCCCACCTGACCGTTTCCCTGACAGGGGATGAAGATCTTATCTCCGGAGCAGACCTGTCCCCTGTTCTGTCAAGACTGCCCGAGGGTGCAGAGGATCCTGTCTTTGCTTCCTTTGAAAGCATGTTTCCCTTAAGGTCCTCCCTGGAGATCCCCTCCCAGATCTCCCACGCAGTCATCTCCTCAAGACTTTCTGTTCCCTTTCACGCATCCCTGCAGGTCTTCTCCAAGATCTTGAACCTGGAATACCTCTGGAATACCATCCGGACACATGGAGGCGCATATGGGACCGGATTGAGCATCACCCGGTCCGGTCTGATCAGCGTTCACTCCTCCAGGGATCCCTCACCTTTCAGGTCCCTTCAGGCATTCCGTGAAATGGGAAAATATGTCAGGAAGACGGTCACGGAATCCTACGATCTTACCAGATATATCATCTCTTCCCTGGCTGAAGACGTCATTTCCCCGGCAGTAAGGGGCTTCCGGGGTGACATGATGTACTTTACGGGGACCACAAGGGAAGATATCATCCGCCTGCATCAGGAGGTTCTCTCGACTGACCGTAACACGCTTTTGAGCTACTGCGATCCCTTTGACCAGGCCGTCTCCGAAGGCTCCGTCTTCGTGGCCGGCAATGCGGATGCGCTGCGTCTGTGCAGTCAGGAAAACCTGACCCCTATCCGGACAACGATCTGAATGAACAGGCGCCCGCTGTTGACTTCAGCGGGCGCCTGCTGCCTTATATATAGTTTAACGTTAAACCCTGCAAGGCCCGCGGCGTTTTGCCGACTCC
>CAMOVR010000272.1 GCA_946627565.1 uncultured Clostridia bacterium | reverse complement strand
TGACAGGCCTGGTGCCCCTTGACAGCCCGGATACCATGTACACCCCGGAGGATGCGGACAACTTCTGGGAGATCTTTGGTCTCAACACGTCATATGTCATAGACCCGGAGGAAACCCTGGCGGACAATTTCAGCTTCGCCCTGATCTGGGGTCCCGAAGGCAGGCTCTACAAGACTCCGGAGATCATCCGGGATATGGACGCGCTCCTGAAGGAGGCGCCTTACCTGCAGGACTGATCCGACGGGCAGAATCACCCGGTCTTTCAGGGCATGTCAAAACCCTCCCGTCCCTGCGTTTCAAGATGCAGGGCCGGGAGGGTTTTCCTGTATTCCCATGTGCAGGCGGGAAAGCCGGCCTCTGTTGCGCTTACTTCCCTTCCTCCTCCACATCATGCCAGTGGAGCTGGAAGCCGTGGGACACCAGGACTTCCTGAAAATCCCGGACATGGTTTTCCAGCACCTGGGCGGGTTCCAGATGACGGGACAGGCAGAAGGCGGCCAGATAGCCGGCTGCCTCCCCTACAGTCCATTCCACAGGGTGCAGACGGAAACAGCCCCCTGTCAGGTGTGTTGCCCCGATGTTCTTGCAGGCGGGCAGCAGGTTGCGCATCCGCACAGGGATCATGGCACTCAGGGGGATTTCAAAGGGATGGGTGGCCTCATACATGGAGGTCCTGCTCTTTGTGGTGACATGCAGGTCAATATGATAGTGTCCCACCCCCACACTGTCTTCCCGGACCCGTATGGCGGGATTCAGGTCCCGGGCGATTTCCTGTTCCAGAATGGTCTTCCGGGCCACAATGCGACGGGATTCCCGGATATAGGGTGCCTGGGCCAGGCCGTCCTGCGTTCCCAGCACCTCCCCTGTCAGGCGGACAGGATACCCCTGTTCCCAGAGCCAGTAGGCGCAGCATCCGGTGAGCTCCCGGGCCGCTTTCAGATGTTCTTCCGCCCTGGGGTCATCTATGACGTTGCCCAGCACATAGTCATTCTGGGGCCAGTTCAGCAGGGTGATTTCCCCTCTCCCGTCGGTAAAATAGGGCGGGTACTGGATGCGCCGGTAGGTCCACAGGCCCAGTTCCATGGCACCCGGGGTGTTGTCAAACATGGCATACCGTGTGACGCCATTTGGGCCCACCGCATCCCAGCCAAGCTGGGGAAGGCCATTGACCGTAAGGCGCCGGAATTCCTCATATGAGGCGGGCTTTTCCATGGGCTGCCTCTCCTTATCCAGTGCAAGGGCTGCCACCCAGGTGATGGGCTGCTGGTCCTCCGGATCCGCCTGAAGAGGTGCATGGGGCTCCCCCGTTTCCCCCTTTCCTTCCGCTCCCACCCGGTATTCCGTGCCGGTCATGGGCAGAAGGTCGCCGCAGTCGGTGGCGTCCAGAAAATACTGTGCCCGGATGACCTCCTCCCTGCCCTTCTCATCCCGTACGGTAACCGACAGGACCCGGTCATCCTTTACTTCCGCCCGGACACAGCGGGTGTGCAGTGCCACGGTAAGCGTTCCCTGCTCCAGGTACGGCGTGAGGGATGCCGTAAGCAGGCGGTGGGCCAGGCGGGGATCATGGGCAACGCGGCTGACCCAGGAGCGGCCCGGACAGAACACGGTCTGGCTTTTCAGCAGCTCAGAGGCTGCCGGATCCTGAAGGTAGCTTTCCCGGACCTGCCGGCGGTATGCAAGATAGCTCCTGGTGGCTCCCTGCTCCTCAATGAAGGGGTGCTCATCCGGCGGCACCGCCTGGGATGTAAGCTGACCCCCGATCCAGTCCGTTTCCCCGCACATATAGACACGCATGCCGCTTTCCGCTGCGGCACGGGCAGCCTGGACGCCTCCCAGACTGGCACCGATGACGGCAATATCAAAAGAACGTACTTCCATGCTGACCTCCATGAAGGAACTGAAACCGCCTGCCGGGGATTCCCCGTGCCGGCGCCCTATACTTTGACCCTATTGTACTCCTCCGGGCCGGGTGTGGCCAGAGACATGAACAGCCGCGGAGCGTATATGCCCCGCGGCTGCAATACTTTCCCATATTTGTTTCCCTATCAGAGCCATTCCTGCAGGACCCTGGACAGTTCGTCAAAGTTCAGGGGCTTGGCAATGTGCCCGTTCATGCCCGCATGCATCGCATTCTGCCGGTCTTCCTCAAAGGCATTGGCTGTCATGGCAATGATGGGGATGGTTCTGGCCTCCGCCCTCTCCATGCTCCGGATCTGCCGGGCCGCCTCATAGCCGTTTAACAGGGGCATCTGAATGTCCATGAAGATCAGGGAATACTTCCCCTCCGGCGCGTTCCGGAAACGCTCCACCGCTTCCTTCCCGTCCTCCGCATGATCCACCATAAGGCCTGTGACCTGCAGAATGTGGGTGGCAATCTCCGCATTGATGTGATTGTCCTCCGCAAGCAGAACGCGTTTTCCCGTGAACTGCAGCTGCTCCAGCTTCTTCATGGGACTGCTTTCGCTGTCGTCCTTCTTTTTGTCCATAAGGGATTCGAATACCCGGGTGAATTTCGTCCGGAACAGGGGCTTGCTGATAAACGCCGTGACACCGGCTTCCCTTGCCTCCCCTTCAATATCGGACCAGTCATAGGCGGACATAACAATGATGGGCATTTCGTCCCCCACGGCCCTGCGGATCCGGCGGGTTGTCTCCACCCCGCTTATGTCCGGCATCTTCCAGTCCAGCATCACCGCGTAGAAATCCCGGCTCTGCTCGTGCCGCATGACGACGCGTTCCACCGCTGCCCTGCCGGAAAGGGCCCATTCGCTGTTCATGCCCAGGTCATTGAGCATGCAGCAGGCGGCCTCACAGCTGACAGGATCGTCATCCGCCACCAGCACATGCAGGTTCCGGAATGCCTCGTGCACCATGGATTCCTTTTCCTGCAGTCTCAGGTACATGGTGGCGGTAAACCGGCTGCCCTTTCCGTATGTGCTCTCCACATGGATGTCGCCGCCCATCATCTGCACCAGGTTCCGGGTAATGGCAAGGCCGAGTCCCGTACCCTGCTGGGCCTGGGCCGCCTTGTCAGATGCCCGGGTAAAGGGCTTAAACAGCTCCTGCATAAACTCCGGCTTCATGCCGATGCCGTTGTCCTCCACGGTAAACTCAAACAGCCCGATTTCCGGCACGGTGGAGGGCTTTTCATCCACGCTGCAGATGATCCTGCCCCCGTCCGGGGTGTATTTGATGGCGTTGCTTAATAGGTTCACCAGCACCTCCCGGATGCGGGTAACATCCCCCACCACCTTCTCATGGTGTACCTCGCCGATGCGCACCGTGAGATGATGTCCCCTCGCCTCCACCTGGGGCCTTGTCATGGCCAGCACGCCGTCCACCAGTTCCGGAAGGCTGAAATCCTCCTCCACCAGGTCCATCTTGCCGGATTCAATCTTGTTCATATCCAGCACTTCGTTGATCAGGGAAAGCAGATGGGTGGAGGAATCCGAGATCTTCTTCAGACAGTCCGCCACCCTGTCCCGCTCACCCAGATGCATGGACGCGATGGCGGTCATCCCGATAATCCCGTTCATGGGTGTCCGCATGTCATGGCTCATGCTGGCCAGGAAATCGCTCTTGGCCCGGCTGGAGGCATTGGCTGCCTCCATGGCTTCCCGGAGGGTGCGCTGCATCTCCATATCCCTGCGCACCACATCGTCCACGTCCCTGAAGCCCATGGTGACTCCTGTGCGGCCTCCGGGGAAGTACACCTTGCCAAAGTCGATGCGGTAATACCTGGGGCCGGATTCCAGGGCGCGGAGAAAGCGCACGGAGAAGCTGTCCCTGGTCCTGAACTGCTCCAGAATGTAGGGAAGTCCGATCTCCCTCTGCATCCGCTCCTGGTCCTCCGGCGCCACCATGGTGTTGACATATTCCGTCTTGGTGTCCGTGTACCTGGCGTGGGACAGGGCGTTGCGTATGGCCTCACTGTGGGCGCCGTCCATGTCGGTGTGAAACAGGGAGCAGCTTTCCGTTTCCACGTCGTCAATGAGCCATACCGTGTTGTAATTGTTGGTCAGGGTGGCTATGACCGCATC
>CAMOVR010000271.1 GCA_946627565.1 uncultured Clostridia bacterium | reverse complement strand
ACAAAAATACTGGAGCCTATTGGCTCCAGAATGCATTGTTATAAAAACATTGTTTTATTCTCGCGCAAAGTTTAGGATATATATTCTGCCGGTGCCTCAGGGAACGGATTCCGTTTCCTTTATGTTCCGCCATGGAATATACCTTTTCCTGCTGTGGTAGGGGCACCGGTTTGAGTTCATATTATACCTGATAAGCCGCGCATCCGGAAAGGGCCTGTTTGTACTCAGTTTGTCCTTTTTTACTCATTTTACCCCATATTCAGGCCGTTTTCGGGGCCTGTATGCTGCCCGGTCTGTTTTCTGTGCGTTTTCCTTCTTTACGGGTGGACTGCCGGGTCTTTATGCCGTATAATGCACCGGGCTTTTATAAGCCTTTCTGAATGCCTTTCTGTATGATTTTCTAAATGGCATCCGGAAACATACATAGAGACACCAGGCCGGAAAACGGCCTTACACCTTAAGGACGGAGGAATCATCCTATGGATCATGCAGAGAAAGCCAGACATCTGAAGGTTGCCTATATCGGCGGCGGTTCCCGGGGCTGGGCCTGGGGCTTTATGAAGGACCTTGCCATGGATCCGGATATGGAAGGCGAAGTCCGGCTGTACGATATCGACCCCCAGGCAGCCCAGCGCAACGAAGCCATAGGGAACCGCATCAGCGCGCACCCGGATGCAAAGTCCCACTGGAACTACCGGATGGCGGACACCCTGCAGGAAGCCCTTACCGGGGCCGACTTCGTGGTGATCTCCATTCTCCCTGCCACCTTTGAAGAGATGCGCAGCGACGTGCACATGCCCGAGAGGCTCGGCATCTACCAGCCTGTGGGTGACACGGTGGGTGCCGGCGGCTTCATGCGGGCCATGCGCACCCTGCCCATGTATGTTCCCATCGCTGAGGGTATCCGGGACTACTGCCCCTCCGCCTTTGTCATCAACTACACCAACCCCATGTCCCTGTGCGTGCGGGTCCTCTACGAAGTGTTCCCGGGCATCCGGGCCTTCGGCTGCTGCCATGAGGTTTTCGGCACCCAGAAGCTGCTGTGCGCCATGCTGAAGACGGAACTTGGCATTGAGGGCGTAAAGCGGCAGGACCTGTACACCCAGGTCACGGGCATCAACCACTTCACCTGGCTGACCCGGGCCGTGTGGCGTGACATGGACCTGATGCCCATCTATGCAAAGTTTGCAGACAAGTATTTTGAATCCGGCTATGACGAGGGCGGGGACAACAACTGGATGAACTCCTCCTTCTCCTGCGCCCACCGGGTCAAGTTTGACCTGTTCCGCCGCTACGGGGCCATTGCCGCCGCCGGCGACCGGCATCTGGCGGAATTCACGGCACCCTGGTACACAAGGGATCCCGAGACTGTCAGAGAATGGAAGTTCGGCCTGACCAGCGTGGACTGGCGTGTGGATGACCTGAAGAAGCGTCTCAAGCGCTCCGACAACCTGGTCTCCGGCGCGGAAGCCATTGAGCTTACCCCCAGCGGAGAAGAAGGCCACCTGCTGCTCAAGGCCCTGCTGGGTCTCGGGGATCTGGTGAGCAACGTGAACATCCCCAACCGCGGCCAGATCCCGAACCTGCCCATGGGTGCCGTGGTGGAAACCAACGCCTTCTTCGGCCTTGACCGCATCGAGCCCATCCATGCGGGCCCCATGCCCTCCAATATCCTGCCCCTGGTGGCAAGGCACGTGTACAATCAGGAGAACACCCTGAAGGCCGCCCTCACCTGCGACAGGAAGCTGGGCCTTTCCACCTTCCTCAACGATCCCCAGCTGTCCTTTGTCCGTCCGGATGATGGGGAAAAGCTCTTTAACGACATGCTGGAAGCCCAGCGCAGCTGGCTCCCCAAAGCCTGGTTTGCCTGATTCTCACAAGCCGCACGGTCAGCCGTGCGGTTCTTCATGTTTTCCCCCAACTCCCCCGTCATGCCAGCCCCCGGCAGGCAGCGGCAGACATCTGCTTTGCGCCTGCCAGGGACCATGCCAGAAAGGTAGATCATCCATTGGACGCTGTCCAGACACTCTCACAGGTCTTCGGTTACAAGGCTTTCCGCCCGGGTCAGGAAGAAATCATCCGGCAGATCATGTCCGGCCGGGACCTGCTGGCCATCATGCCCACCGGTGCAGGGAAATCCCTGTGCTTCCAGATCCCTGCCCTTATGATGAGCGGGATCACCATTGTGGTTTCGCCCCTGATTTCCCTCATGAAGAACCATGTGGCTGCCCTGAAGGCCAACGGTGTGCCCGCGGCCTACATCAACAGTTCCCTGACGGAAAAACAGATCCAGCTGGCCCTGAGCCGGGCAGCTGCAGGCCAGTACAAAATCATCTACGCCGCCCCTGAGCGCCTGAACACATACAGCTTCCGGCAGGCCGTGCTGCGGCAGAACATCTCCATGGTGGTGGTGGACGAGGCCCACTGCGTTTCCATGTGGGGCCATGAGTTCCGTCCGGAATACCGGCGTATTCCCGATTTCATCCACAGCCTGCCCCGCCGCCCGGTTTGCTGTGCCTTCACCGCCACGGCCACAAAGGAAGTCAGAAGCGATATTCTGGAAAGCCTGGAGCTTCATGACCCCCATGTGGCCACCTTCGGCTTTGACCGGCCCAACCTCTATTATGAGGTCATCCAGCCCCGGGACAAGGAGGATGCCCTGCTGCACATCCTAAGGGAGGCAAAGGGCGCTTCCGGCATCATCTACTGCCTGTCCCGCAGGGATGTGGAAGACATCTGCGACATGCTCAATCACAACGGTCTTTCCGCCACCCGCTACCACGCGGGGCTGTCGGATCAGGAGAAGTCCTTAAACCAGGACGATTTCCAGTTCGACCGCAAAAAGATCATGGTGGCCACCAATGCCTTCGGCATGGGCATCGACAAAAGCAATGTCCGCTTCGTCATCCACCACTCCCTGCCCCTGTCCCTGGAAGCATACTATCAGGAGGCGGGCAGGGCCGGAAGGGACGGCCTCCCAGCCCGGTGCATCCTGCTGTTTTCAGGCTCAGACAGGTACCGGGCAGAAGGGCTTTTGAACAGCTCCCAGTCAAATCCCAACCTGACGGAGGAAGAGAACGAACTGATCCGGGAGAGGAACCGGGCACGGTTTGAAAAGATGATCCAGTACTGTCTGACCTGGCACTGCCTCAGAGCCACCGTCCTTCAGTATTTCGGTGAAAAGCCCGGTACCCGCTGCAGCGGCTGTTCCAACTGCCTGGGCACCGCCTATCCCGGCATGGCTGTCAAAAAGGTCCGCCAGGGGGCTGCCCCCAGGAAAACCGCAGCTGCCCGCCCTGACCCCTTCTCCCACCTCGTGGCGACCTCTCCCTTCTCCAGGGATATCCTGTATACCGCCTCCTCCATTCCAAAGAAGGAAAAGAAAATCCGTACGGTGGCAGATGCGCCGCAGCCACAGGAGAAAAGCTCCGTCACGGACATGCCCGTGGTGGACGATCCCCTTTATCAGGCCCTGGTGGAAGCCCGCTCCGTGCTTGCGGGGCGCATCAACATGCCGCCCTACATCATCTGCTCGGATGCCGTTCTCTTTGATCTCTATGCCCGCATGCCCAGGACCCCGGCGGAACTGGAGGGGATCCCCGGCCTGAGCCCGGCCAAGATCCGTTCCTACGGCAAAACCTTCCTGGGTGTCATCCAGGAGCAGACCGAAAAGGACCCGTCGTGCGAGAACATCCCGGATACAGCCTTCTGGTCCGATTCGGAAAAGAATATGGTGCGTGAAATGCTGAAAAATCAGGAGAGCGTTTACAGCATCTCCCAGAAGCTGGCCCGCCCCCTCCTGTCCACGGCAGCCCTGTGCAGAAAAATCCAGAGGAGCCTGCGCCAGCTGCCTGCAGGGGCCGGGACCACAAGCCGGCCATGGAATGCCCGGGATATAAACTGGCTTAAGACCCTTGCCCAGAAGGACATGGATGTCCGGGATATTGCCCGCCAGATGGGCAGGACCCGGGAGGATGTGCAGGAAAAGCTGCGGGCCCTGCAGCCTGAGTAAAAACAGATACCAAAAAACCGGATGCAGATCTGCACCCGGTTTTCTTTAT
>CAMOVR010000270.1 GCA_946627565.1 uncultured Clostridia bacterium | reverse complement strand
TTTTGTTTAATCCTGTTTTATCTCCACTCCCCTGCTTTCCCCTTCCGGTTCCTGCTGGTGAGCTTCTGACAACTCTCTGGAATCACTGTCTTGTTTATGATTGCGCGTTATCTTTAAAGATAACTTTTTGTTTCTGTATCGTTTTCAAGGTTCATGCGCCGGTTCCCGCGAACCAGCTTGCATATCCTAACATAAGTCAGATTTCCTGTCAAGCGTTTTTTTGAAAAAAATTATATAATCGTATATTTAGTACATTCATTAAAGCCATTCATCGTAACGTTCGTGCACATACGAACATTACGCTGAATACAGCAATATTCATTCGTTTATTTGGCCTGCATCCAGGACCTGACGCACAATACAGCCTCCCAGGCATTCTTCGCCCCGATAAAATACGGCACTCTGTCCCAGGGTAACCGCCCGCTGCGGCTCGTGCGCCTGAATCAGAATATCTTCACCATCATACCGGATGGTTACCTTCTGATCCTGCTGGCGGTATCTGTATTTACAGGTTACTTCCACAGGTTCCCCGTCCGGCGTGAGAGGGGGCTGTCCCACCCATGTCACTTCTTTTCCTATAGCTTTTGTGGAATACAGCATGGGATGATCATCCCCCTGCGCCACCAGAAGCCGGTTTTTCTCCATATCCTTACCTACCACGAACCAGCTTTCCCCTGTGCCGCAGCCGCCTATGCCCAGGCCTCTCCTCTGACCTATGGTGTAGTACATCAGTCCGTCATGATGCCCCACTGTCTTTCCTTCCAGGGTAACCATGTCCCCGGGCTGGGCAGGCAGATAGGTACTGAGGAACTTCTTGAAGTTTCTCTCCCCTATAAAGCACACGCCCGTGGAATCCTTTTTCCTGCTGACAGGCAGTCCCTTTTCTTCTGCCAGGGCGCGCACCTGTGCCTTGGTCATTCCCCCCACCGGGAACACAGACTGACGCAGCTGCGCATTTTTTACCATATAGAGAAAGTAACTCTGATCCTTTCCCGGATCCACGCCCCTCAGCAGCCGGCCTTCCTCATCACTGCGGACAAAATGACCCGTGGCAATCTTATCTGCTCCAAGCGTCTTTGCAAAATCCAGGAAGGCCCTGAACTTAATCTCCCGGTTGCAAAGCACATCCGGATTCGGGGTGCAGCCTGCCCTGTATTCATCCAGAAAATACGTGAAGACCCGGTCCCAGTACTCCCGGGAGAAATTGACGGCATAATAGGGAATCCCAATCATCTCACAGACCTGACGGACATCATCCCAGTCCTTTTCCGCTGTGCAGACGCCGTTGTCATCCGTTTCTTCCCAGTTCTTCATGAATACGCCTACAACATCGTATCCCTTTTCCTTCAGAAGCAGGGCTGCCACAGAAGAATCCACGCCTCCTGACATGCCCACCACGATCCGCTCTGCCATATTATCTCTCCGTCAGTCTGTTCATTTCCATCCGGTCCAGTTTTTCCAGTACCTTCTGTGCAATCTCTTTTCCGATTTCTTCCGGTTTTCCGGATGCATCCACGGTCACAAAACGTTCCATATGCATCTCAAGCATTTTCCGGTACGCTTCCTCCACACGGCTGTGGAAGGCATTGTCTTCCATCTCCATGCGGTCCGGCACGCTTGCCTGATAGCGCCGTGCAAGCGCCTTGTCATGGGGCAAGTCAAGGAAAACGGTGATATCAGGATAAAGCCCGTCAACCGCATAGCGGTTGATCTCCATCACCTCATCCACACCCAGCTTTCTTCCGCCCCCCTGATAGGCCACAGAGGAATCAATGTACCGGTCACTGAGCAGCAGCCTGCCTGACTCCACAGCCGGCCGGATCGTATCATGCACATGCTGGGCACGGGATGCCGCATACAGCAGCGCTTCCGTTTCAGGCGTCATACCCTGGTTTGCCCTGTCCAGAATGATCTCCCGGATCTTTTCCGAAATCATGCAGCCGCCGGGTTCACGGCTGTGAACCACTTCATACCCGTACTGCTCCAGCGCACCGGTCAGAAGGGCAAGCTGGGTACTCTTTCCGGATCCGTCCAGTCCCTCCATGGAAAGGAACCAGCCGGGGGTAACCGGACTTAAATCCAGCAGAGAGATCAGGTCCTGCACCGTGGCGGCATACAGATCCGCTCCGCATTCCAGGTATTCCTCCCTGGAACCGTAGCCGTACCCGGCCCACACCGTCTTCAGGCCCACTGCCTTTCCGCCCTCGATATCAAAACGGCGGTCACCCACCATATAGGCTTCGCCGTCTTTCCAGTCCTCCGGCAGGGCACGGCGGATCAGCTCTGCTTTCCCGGCATCCGCACTCAAATCAGGTCCCACAACCCGGTCAAGCCACTTGCTCAGGCCAAAATGCTCCAGGACCCTTTCCGAAGTCTTCTGCGGCTTGCCTGTGGCAACGGCCACCCAGTCCCCCTGCCGTTTCAGTCCTGCCAGAAGCCTGCGGATTCCGGGATACACACTGTTTTCATACAGCCCTGTCTTCTGATAGCGCTGTCTGTACAGACCGGTTGCTTCTTCTGCCGTCTTTTCATCCATACCAAGTTCATGCATGAAAGAATATTTCAGAGGCGGCCCTATAAACCGCCTGAGTACTTCAACCGGCGGCTCTTCCATGCCCAGCTGTGCAGCGGCATACCTCACACAGTTAAAAATACCTTCTTCGCTCCGTGTCAGCGTCCCATCCAGATCAAAAATCACACAGCGGCGCATAGCATCATCCCTTCATATATTCCAAACCTGCCGGACGCTCCGGCCTGATTCAGTCTCCTGACCGTTTCCTCCGTGATGTACTCTCCCGGCACCACCAGAGGAATACCCGGCGGATAGCAGCCCGCACAGTCTGCAGCGATCCTGCCTGCCGCCCTGTCCAGAGGGACCCGTTCGACGGGACCGCATGCAGCGGCTCTGGGCAGAAGCACCTGCTCCGGCAGCCTAACGGGAAGCATTTCCGGTTCCCCGCACGTTTCTTCCTGTGCTCCTGTCTTTTCAAACGCTTCACAGACGATGCGGTTCTCTTCATCCGACTGGAGCAGGGGAACCAGGAGCACGGCAAAACTTCCCATGGCCATTTCCGGGTCTACACCCATCTCTTCCAGCTTTTTAAGGAGCATTTTCCCGCCCTCCGGTGCCTTCAGCACCACACGGTCTTCGTCAAAATCATATCCGCATGCCTTCCATTGCTCCGTCGGATCCGTATACCCCATCCGGCATGCCGCCCGGCGGATCTGTCCGGCCAGACGCTTTCTTCTTTTTTCCGCCTCTTCTCCCTTTTCTTCCATATAAGCCCTGGCTTCATCCAGGGAGAGCATGAACAGAAAGCTGGGGGAAGAAGTCTGTTCCCGGCGGAGTATTCTCATGGCCCGCCATCCATCGTCCGCATCCCGCAGATGCAGCACCGCGGTGCCCGTCAGAGCCGGAAGGGTCTTATGGGCTGACTGCACCCATGCATCCGCTCCAAGACTCCCGGCAGACCGGAGCCGGCCATGCCAGGGCAGATGCGCGCCATGGGCTTCATCCACCAGAACCTTCATGCCAAGCTGCCCTGCCATACGGGCCGTCTCCTCCATGGGCATGCAGCCTCCGAAGTAGTCCGGCCGTGTCAGAAGAACGCTCCTGGCTTCCGGATGCGCCTGCATGGTATCCAGCACATCCCTGACAGAGACATACGGGTATCCTTCAAATGTCCTCACAGGTATCCATACCGGCTTCAGCCCGCCCAGAATGCAGGCCTGTACCGCGCTGAGATGGCAGTTTCTGGGAAGAATGACCGTATCCCCTTCACCTGCGTACATTTCCAGCATTGCATGTATTCCCTGGGTGGAACCGTTGTGCAAAAACAGAGAACATCCGGCCCCTGCCGCCCTGCTGTATTTCTCCTGGGCTTCCTTCAGTGCTCCGCTGGCCCCATAGAAATCATCCGTAACGGATATTTCCGTGGTATCCAGCGCAAAGAAATCCGATATGTCACAGGGTGCATGCCCGCCATGACCGGGCATATGACAGCTGGTCCTCAGGGCTGCCTTTTCCAGCATATCCCTTACCACATGCTCAGCCATAACCTTCGCCTCTTTCCTCTGCAGACTCCGCCTGGCATAGATCAAACGTC
>CAMOVR010000269.1 GCA_946627565.1 uncultured Clostridia bacterium | reverse complement strand
GAAGCACAGACCGAGCAGGTGTCCGCAGACGAAACCGGGGCATATACCTTTACCGTTCCCAGGGCAGGCAGCGTGGTATTGTCTGTCAAAACGAAATAAGAAACCCGTCGTGTGTGCGCAGCCTTCCCGAGCGTATAAAGCAGCCTGATACCAGACGGTACGCAGGCACACAGCATTTCTTTGCAAAACAGGAGTACAGCTGAGTCAGATTCAGCTGTACTCCTTTCATTTTTTCCATGCCTGAAGACGATCATCTCATGTTCCGGCGCCATCGTGGAAAACCGGCACGTACCCATGCCATCCATGGCCTGCCATGTTTACCGGTTCTGTCTTAAGCAGCACAGGCCTCCGGTCATCCCGCAAAAAGGCGGAAGACCGTCAGCCGGTTTATTCAGGATTACTATGAACAGCATGTGATTTTTCCGTGCTGGAAGGTATTTCCCTGGGCACTGGTATTCCTGCAGCTTCCGTACACTGTCTCCTGATTGAAATGCAGGACGACGGCGAACTGAAATGCTCAGGCAGGCGCGGTGCAAGAACCGAAAGGATGGAACACATCAGCCATGATGCTGCCGTCCCTGTTATGGGACATGTGGCCAGCGGTCCCGGACAGGAGGAAGAAGAAGCGTTTCATGAATACATTCACATGTCCGAACGTCTGGTGGGCAGGGGATCTTTCTTTGCCCTGATTGCCAGGGGGCAGTTCCATGGGGGACGAAGGCATACGGCCCGGGGACTATGTGATCGTGCGGCAGCAGGAGCAGGCTGCAAGCGGTGATCTGGTGATCGCACTGCCGGATGGGAAAAACACCCTGAAAAAACCTGTCGTGGATGGCAATCGGCTGATCCTGGGGTCACATAACGAAAGGTATCCCGAGGCATATCCGGATATTGTGGCGGAAGATGGAGAAGAACTGCTGATCCAGGGTGTGGTGGTTGGCGTATACCACGAATTTACCTGACAGAAACAGCCGGCTGAGGAAATGGGTGCATGGAAGCTTCCAAAGATTCTTTCCCGGCCCGGGGCAGTCTCCTGAGCCCCATAGCCCCCGTCCGTTCCCCGGTTTCCTTCAGACGTGCCAATCTGTCACATCCGGAGTATTCTGCCTTCCGTAAAAACAGATTTGGCTCTATTCCTTGAAAAATGCTTCTGTCGCTCCTGAAAAACGCGCTGAATGCAAAAATCTCTCCAGGAAATTTTTATAATTCACTAATTCTAGGAAGGATTTTTACATTTTGTATCGTATTATATATGTCATATTCATTCCATAAGTCGGGTTATCGTTTCAGCACGGTACGTGCAAAAAGATAACCGGGAACACGGATGCATTTGAAAACCCGGAAACTTCTCAGATGTACCGTGTCCGGACAGCGGCGGTGCCCTCTCCGCATCCTTCCCCTGTTCCGCGCCTGTCAGTTGTCAGGCATCCAAAGCCTTCAATCCATACCCCGCCGGTCCCGGGACCGGTACAGGCGGAAACAGACTGCGGCTGCGAAACCTGGGAATACCCGCTGAAAACGCTGACCCGACACTGAGAAAGGAGCAGAAGATGGCGGTTCATATGTTGCCGGTCATTCACACCGGAACGCCGGAAGGCGATCTTGCAGCTGCAATTATCAGCCAGGCCCTGGCAGACTACCGCGCGGGTCAGAAGATGGTGCTCAAGGGCTCTTCCGACAGTCTTTCAGGCGAAAAACTGATGAAGGAATGTGAGGACTTTTTCCATTCCACCTGGTTTCGTAAACTCTCCGGCCTGCTGCCGGGCAATGCGATGGACGAACTGACACGGGAGGCCGTGTACAGTGCCCGTATCCTGATGAAGAGATTTTTGGGATTCAGATACGAGGCAATGGATCCCGTGGAGCTGGACCCGGACCTGGATCTCATCCAGGGTGCAACGTAAGCAGTTCCAGGGTATCACAGGCATTTTTCCATTGTCCGCTCTGTTTTTTCAGACGCAGGGAGGAAAAACTGCGAAAAAGGCCCTGAAAGAGATCCCTGAGGCAGATGCCCCGGGGAGTGTCTCAGTGAAGTGCTTACCCGGCCATGTGTCATGGATGCCTGAGCATGCGGGAACATGGGACAAATCAGGTCCGGACCAGCCGCTGCCCGGACGACAGCGTGCCGGGCAGGCGGTCGGATGTTTTCAGTCTGTTTTGCAGGCAGACCCGGATGGTCTTTTTGCTGGCGCTGGAAAAGCCACTGAAGCAGGGCTGCTCCCAAATACCCCTGGTCGGACGTATCAGCCAGAAACAGGAGAAACAGAGCCTGCAAAAAGAGAATCGGGAGCTCATCACCAGGTGAGAACTCCCGATTCTCCGGCACGGAACATCCCGGAACATATGTCAGGTTTTTCGGCTCTTACTTTTCAATCCGCTTCAGGTACAGGTCGAAATAATCCGCTTTGTCCACGCTGTTAACTAGTGTCACATTATATTCGAAATCGTTTAAGACCAGATCATAGGTGAATCCTTCCTGATAGAAGATCACCTGACCATGGGTCTCCCCTATTTCCGTACAGCAGCTGCCATGGCAGGAAATCGTCCTGTTGACAAAGTCTTTTTCCACCACGCACATCATAGCCAGACTGTCACAGTTCATGACGCTGCCAACGGAACCATTCTGGTTGTAAAAATCCCGGATCATGGAGAAAGAGTCCGTCACAAAGCGTCCGATTTCTCCCGAAGCGCGCAGTGTCTCGAAATTCTCATCCGTCCACTGTGCCTCTCCGTTGCACATATCCAGCCCGATTATGGTTACAGGCAGTCCGAAGTTCAGCATTCTGCTGTAGGCCGGTGCATCCAGGAATGCATTGAATTCCGCCACCGGTGTGGCATTTCCGACTCCAAGACCTGCGGTTGCCATGGACCATATTCTTTTTACCTGCTTCATCGTCTCCGGATCCCTGTCCATAGCAAGAGCGATATTGGTTGCCGGCCCCAGAACAATGATTTCCACTTCTCCGGGATTTTCCCGTACCGACCGGAGAATGAAATCCACAGCGTCTTCCTCCTGTGCCTTTTTTCTGGGATGGATCAGGCCTTTTTCTCCCATTCCATCTTCGCCAAACACACTCACGGGCAGGATTTTTTCTCCGCTGTAATTCCTGCTGGCACCCTCGTACACCGGTGCATCGCATCCTGCAATTTCCAGTGCCGCCAGCGCATTGCGGGTTCCCTGTTCCAGACTCACGTTGCCCATCAGCACCGTGACTCCCAGAATATCCAGTTCCGGGCTTTTCGCCGCCAGAATCAGGGCGGAAGCGTCATCCGCACCGGTATCCGTGTCAATAATCACTTTTCTCGGGGCCTCGGATGCCGTTGTCTCCCCTGACACGGGAGCACAGGCCAGTACCATTGCAAACAAAACCAGCAGACAGGGTATCATTTTCATGCGCATTTTCTTTTTCTCTTTTCTTAAACAACGGTTCCCTATTCCATGGGGGTGAATCTTTTTCTTCAGGCCGGCAGCATGGTATAACCTCGCCAGCCTTACGATCCACTCGAAATGGATCATTTCCTTCGCAGGATCACTTTTTCACAACGGGACACGTATGGCTGCACCCATATCAGTGTCCTCATGCCCTGCATCATCCGGTATCCAAATAAGGTTGCTTTGAAAGATCTTTTCCCGGGCACCCGTCACCGCTTTGCACCACCTGCACAGCAGGCGTTCTCCGGAATCAGATCTTCCATTGTATCCCGCATTCCTCCCATCTTTATCGGTATTCTCATTCATTTCGACGCGGCAGACTCCGTTTTCTGCGTGGGAACATGAGAAGCGGGGAAACACTGTAATGTTTCCCCATGTTTTCTTCTATTCTACTATTCCTATGTCATAAGTCAATCAAATGCAATATCAGACCAGAGTCAAAACATCGGTTTGTACTCATGAAGTCGATTAAAGGGTTGTATGATAAAATCATGGCCACCTTTCCTGATAAACACAGCCTGATTAAATAATCAATCCATCTTATGATGACAACGGTTAATTGCGTAGTTAATCAGACTCTTTTGTCAGTGCATCAGATGCCCATTTGAAAAAGAATTCCATTTTCTCAACAGCCCATTTTGTCTTATACTCATCAATATGCATTTCGTTTGGATATCTGACATTTACTGCAAAATCGCTCATT
>CAMOVR010000268.1 GCA_946627565.1 uncultured Clostridia bacterium | reverse complement strand
TTATTAAGTGATTGCCTATTTGTAAGTCTAATTATTATGCGGAACTATAGTTTATCTACACCATTGTCTTTGAGCACTTCCCGGTTGATAAAAAGTCCATCACGTCCATCACTCGACCAGCCTTCTAATTCTTCTTCTAATTCTCTGTATTTATTAAACAGGTCCTTTCCCGCGACGCAAAGGGGCGGAAGCATATCTGCGATATTATAGTGATATTCTTCTTCATCGTCTGACTCCTGGCTTTTTTCCACTGCATCCTTTTCATTGATCTGTACCTCATAGAGGGCAGCATACACTCCTCTTTCCGGATCATTATTGGAGACCCAGGGATCCAGCCCGTTTTTATAGACTCCGTTTTTCCCCTTTTTAAAAGCGAGTGTATAAATTTTATCGATCTCGGCAGAATAGCCGGACGATATCTTCTCAAAGTCCAGGGGATTGTCCAGCGATACAGCCGGAATAATATCTTCCTCCTTCATTCCTGTAGGAAAGACCGCGCAGTATTTTTCAAATCGATCTGTCTGATATAAGGCATCCCTTTTCTCATTATCTGATTCTTCGGATGCTTTGCGAAACTCAGAAGATTCTGCCCTGAACATAAAGCGTACTTCATCGATGGATTTTACAGGATAGTCCGAAAGATAGGTTGTATCTACGAATAAAGACAGTTCCTTCCTGCCTCCGGCAGGAACCACACAATCCTTTACGGCTTCAATCGGAAATCCGAAAAGCCTGTTCACTGCGGCATAACCGTTCCAGTTTAAAAAGCCGTATTGGTATTCTTTCTCTGTCTTATTTTCTATCTCCAGCATGATCAGAAATCCCTCCCTCCAGGTTTTGGGATTTACATATGCGGGATCATAGCCGATTGATGTGATTTTAAACTGATCTGTATCCGCCACAACATCCCGGGTCTTGACATAATCAGCTGTCTGAAACTCAGATTTAGATTTATTATTAGAATCCTCTGCATCCGCAGCTGCCTCTGCTGACAGACTGCCTCCTCCGGGATTGCAGGCAAGGGTTCGGCAGAAAAGAGCCTCTTCCCGGTTCTTAACACCGAGTTGGAAAGAAAATGCGGATATATCCCCGAAACTGTTGATGCTGTTCTCAGACATGAAATCTTCATCCAGCCAGAAGGACCCGACTGCGGCGCATCCGGGCATGCATGTCATGATTGTTGTTGTACCCCACTCTCCCCCGTTTAAAAACTTTTTTTTCTTTTGCTCATTTCCATCCTCGTCCTCATAGATATTATATTCATAGAAGGGAACGCCGTCCACTGCCGCTTTATATATTATGAAAGTGACAGGATCTTCTGTTTTATTCACGGCATAGAATTTGATCCTGTTATCCTGCACTGTTACAGGGTAAAACATGGGTGATGCTTTTTCCGGGTCTTTGAATGTTGCAAATGTAAACTCGTCATTATCTTCCAGGATATTCAAATCATCCACAGATACGGGAACCGCCTTCACGATCTCCTCCGGCTTTTTGCCTGTGGGATAGACCGTAAAGGGGCCGATTTCCTTCTCATTCTCCCAGTCTGTCAGTGTGTAGCTGATCTCATCTACAGAAGTGATTCCGGCACTGGTCAGTGTTGAGACCGGATATTCCAGCTGGACATTGATTTTTTCGCCTGCAGGAATTGTCAGCCAGGTTGATCCATAATCTCTTTCTTCTGTATAGAACTCAGGAGACTCAACGCCGAACCCGTTGATGCTGCCGCAGGAATATAAGATCTCCATATCCTCTTCTGTCTTGTTTTCCAGACACATTTTCATGGCAAAATCAGTAATATCATCAGACGGGTTCTCTTTTTCACGGGTATTGGCATATGCGGGATCGTAGCCCGTGACTACTATAGTCAGCTCGTCCGTATCAAGGACAGTCTCCTCCCCGTCCTTATAGATAACTGTGGGGTCCAGAGATGTTACTGCGGGCACAGAATCATTACTGCCTGCCGTTTCAGTCCCGCTGCCTGACGGGGATTGTGAACCTGCGGCGGCAGCGGTGGAACTGCCGTTAGCGGGAGCTCCGTTCCCGGTACCGGAAGAACTGCCGCAGGCAGACAGGGTTCCCGACAGAATCAAGGCTGCAGTAAGTACAGCTGCTATAGAGCTCAGCTTGCATATCCTTTGGTTTTTCATCTTTTCCTCCTTTTCAATAATACTTTCCTTCCAGGACTTGCAGGCAAAAACCGCATATGATTAAAGCAGCCCGCTGCTTCGCGCTTCCCGCGCTTCCCGCGTTTTCACATCGCTTCACCCATTCGGAAACCCGGTGTTTACGTTTTACTGGTTCAGCCTGTTCACGGCTTCCTCATATCCCTGTTCAGCGGACCTTTCGTACCATTTCATGGCTTCTTCCATGTCCTGCTCGACACCGTATCCGTTTTCGTACATCAGGGCGACATAATACTGCGACTCCGGGTCCCCCGCTTCCGCGGCCATCATATAGTATTTAAACGCCAATTCGTAGTTCTGAACATATCTCACTCCCTGGAACAAGAGGGCTGCAAACAGCCTGATGGAATCAATATCCCCATCTCTTGCTGCTTTATCAAACCATTCAAAGGCAGCATCCTCATCTGCAGGAACACCTTCCCCATTAAAATACATCATTCCGAGTTTATACTCTGCTGCCCCATTATTCAGGTCTGCAGCTTTTCTGTACCATTCGAGTGCCTTCTCGTAATCCTGGTCAACGCCTTCCCCGTTGTAGTAGGTGTTGCCCAGATTGAACATAGCAAGTGGATTATCCTGTTCAGCGGACTTCTCATACCAGTAGAGCGCTTTCTCATAATCCAGTTCCACGCCCTTGCCGCTCTTGTACATAGTCCCCAGATTATTCTGTCCATACGAATCGCCCTGGTCAGCCGCTTTTTTAAACCATTTGACTGCTTCCTCGTCATCCTTGTCGACACCTCTTCCATACTCATAGCAGAGACCGACGTCTGTCTGCGCTGTAGCGTAGCCCTGTTCTGCCGCCTTCATGTACCAGGCAAAAGCCTTATCGTAGTCCTGGTCTGTCCCGGCGCCTTTTTCGTATAAATAACCGAGTTCGCTCTGGGCCTTTGCCAGTCCCTGGTCAGCCGCTTTTGTAAACCAGTTAAATGCCTCCTCGTAATCTTTTTCGACGCCGATCCCCTGCCGGTAGCACATTCCAAGCGCATACTGAGCCTCCGGATAGCCCTGTTTCGCTGCTTTCGTATACCATGCCAACGCATCATAATTTGATTGATCAGTCCCGGTCCCTTCTTCAAACATAGCGCCGGTCTCATACTGGGCCTCCGGCAGACCCTGCTCCGCGGCCTTCTTCATCCATTCAAAAGCCTTATCTTCATCCTTTTTTGTTCCTGTGCCGTCCAGATACATCTTTCCGAGCCAGTATTGCCCCTGAGAATCGTCCTGGTCAGCCGCCTTCTGAAACCATGTGAAAGCCTCTTCTTCATTCTTGTCCGAGCCTTCCCCGGTCCGGAGCATGATGCCTGTCTGAACCTGTGCGGGCGCATAGCCCTGTTCCGCAGCCAGCCGGTAGTATTTCAGGGCCTGCTCATCGTCTTTGTCCGCTCCGTCTCCCTTGTGATAGATCTCTCCCAGGCCATACCGGGCATCCGTATTTCCCTGCTCCGCGGCTTTTGTATACCAGGCAAGCGCTTCCTCGTAGTTCTGTTCAACGCCGCTTCCGTCAAAATATGATTTCCCCAGCTCATACTGCGCGGCAGCATCGCCCGCCTCCGCTTTGGATAGGAGTTCCCTGATCTCGGGGCTGAGTTCGTCGGCAGCCTCCTCTACCGCACTGGAAGCCTGTGTGCCGGTCGATCCTGCGGCAGCCTGCCCGGAACCTCCGCTTTCTGTGCCTGTGCCGCCGGACCTGCCCCACAGGAACAGGACTATAAGCGCTATGGCAGCAGCTGCCGCGGCAAGGATCAGCCATTTGGGAATCTTTTTCTCCTGATTCTGCCCGTCTTTATTCTGCGCATACTGCGTGAGGTCGATCTCTTTGTTCTGTGTCGGGGAAGTATCCTGTCCCTCAGCAGGAGCCGCCTGATCAACAGCAGCCGTCCCGGATGCAGCATCCTCTGCTGACCCGGTTATTACTGTCCCGCCTTCCTGCTTTTTATGGCCTGAGCCGTCCTCAGTAAGAGCATTGTCTTCCTGAGCGGCAGTATTGATACTGAC
>CAMOVR010000267.1 GCA_946627565.1 uncultured Clostridia bacterium | reverse complement strand
CGTCAATATCCGGCATTCTCTGAACAAAACGGACACAGGCGGCAAGATACCTGCCAGCGTCCGCTCCCTGTACAGGGGACGGGATCAGCACAATGGGAATCCCCGGGTCTCTCTGGCCGGCCACCTTGCACACGTCATGAAAAACGGCGCCTTCCCGGCTGGTGATCATGGCCACTTTCCCGGGATGCGCCGGCAGTTTCTTTTTCCGCTGCGGGTCAAACAGGCCTTCAGCCATCAGGCGGTCTCTCAGTTCCAGAAACTGCTGATACAGAAGACTCAGACCGGCCGCCTGGTATCTGTCCACCACCAGGGAGATCTTTCCCTGGTCCTCATAGAGGTTCACCTTGCCGTGAGCAACAATCTCGTCACCGTTTGCCGGAAGGGTTCCGCCCATGCGGGGCAGCTGGAATTTAAAGATGGCACAGGAAACCGTCTTCCCCTGGTCATCCTTCAGCTGAAAATACACGTGCCCGGGAAGACTCTTGGATATCCCGGTCACCTGACCCCGCACCAGCACATCCTGCAGCTGGGGCGTCTGAAGACGCAGGGAGATCATCCGGTTCAGCTCACTGACGGAATAAACGGGGTTCTTTTCTTCGATGTTTTCGAAGCCCGGGGTATGCACCATACGGTCAGCCACGGTACCTTCCCTCTGCAATATCCACGGTATTCACCATGAGTTCCGCAATGGTCATGGGGCCGCAACCGCCGGGCACCGGGGACAGATACCCCGCCACGCTTTCCACGCTCTCCCGGTCCACATCTCCCACAACCTTGCCGTCTACCCTGGCAATGCCTGCGTCAATGACTACAGCGCCCGGCTTCACCATATCGCCGGTGATGAGCCCTGCCTTGCCAACAGCAGACACCAGAATATCCGCCTGCCTGGTGTAGCTCTTCAGGTCCACGGTCTTGGAATGGCAGATGGTCACGGTGCAGTCCGCTTCCAGAAGCAGCAGTGCTGCGGGCTTGCCCACAATGGCGCTGCGGCCGATTACCACGGCATGCCTGCCTCTGGTTTCCACGCCGCTGAGCTTCACCAGGTCCATGATGCCAAGAGGCGTGCATGCCCGAAGTCCGGGCGTTCCGTTCACCAGGGTGCCGGCGTTCATCTGATGGAATCCGTCCACGTCCTTTTCCGGAGGAATGCAGGCAATAGCCGCGGCTTCATCCAGATGCTTCGGAATGGGCAGCTGCAGCAGCATGCCGTGAATCTCAGGATCCCTGGCCAGCTTTCCAAGTTCATTTTCCAGTTCTTCCTGGGTGATCGTCTCAGGCAGATGCACCGTCACGTTGCGGATGCCGCACCTTTCACAGGCCTTGTTCTTGGACCTCACATATACAACAGACGCCGGATCCTCGCCCACAAGTATAAAGGCAAGGCCCGGCGTTATGTTCTTTTCCTTCAGTTTCTGAACCCTTTGAAGGGTTTCTTCTTCAAGGCGCTTCGCCAGCATTTTACCATCAAGTATTACGGCCACGCTTCTGTTCCTCCTCCTGAAGGTATTTACGTCCTATGCATGCAACGCCTGCCGCGTTGTCCCCGGAGTATTCCGGCTTTCCGAAAAACAGCTGCATGTCTCCCCTCTTCATGACCCTGTCATGAAGCTTTTCCCTGAAAAGCGGGGATGAAGCCACACCGCCGGCAATGAGAACCTTATCAATCCCGGTCTTCTCTTTCCCGGCCAGCACAAGCCTTGATACGGTTCTTGCAAGAAGATCATAGACTTCCGCAGCAATCTGTTCCCGGGACATCCCGCCTTCACGGATCAGCTGCTGGATGCGGGTCTCGGCTCCGGACAGGTGGCAGTACAGATCATGCTGTTCCATACTGACCGGAAGGCATGCTTCCGCCTTTCCCTTCCTGGCCAGCTCCTCCAGATAGGGGCCTGCCGGAAAGGGAAGTCCAAGGGCTACACCGCAGCGGTCCACCAGCTGGCCTGCATGCAGATCCAGGGTTCCCCCGATTAACGAAAGGGTATCTGAATCCGCATCAAAGAGCAGAAGCTCGGTGGTGCCGCCGGATAAGTGCAGAAACAGACAGGTTCCTTCCCCAATCCCGCTGAAAAGCCTGGCAGCATACAGATGTCCACGCTGGTGTGTGGTGCTGTAAAAAGGAACCCGGAGCACGGATGCCATGGTCCTGGCAAAGGACATGCCGGCCAGAAAGACCGGCATATAGGAATCTTCATCATCCCGGGGCTTTGTACTTGCACACACCGCCTGAATGGAAAGATCCGGATATGCTTTCAGGTCTTTCATAAGGGCATCCATAAGGTCCGGCAGCTGCCGCAAATGGATATAAAGGGCCTCTGACTGTCTCAGTCCCCGCTGTCCCGGTGCCACAGGGAGCAGTTTCCGCTGAAAGGCGACAACTTCCCCCTGCTGATCCACCGCAGCACAACTGGTGGTGTAACAGCTTGTATCAATTCCTATGACAGCATTCATGTCCCGGACTCCTGCGCCCGCAGGTAGCCGCCCAGAACGCCATTGATGAATCGCCCGCTGTCTTCATCGCCGTACGTTTTGGCGAGTTCAACAGCTTCCTTGATCGCCACGCTTCCCGGCACATCCCATTCCTTGCCGTAGCGGATTTCCCAGATGGCCAGGCGGAGGATGGTTCTGTCCACCGCCGACATCCTTTCGATCCGCCAGCTGGCATGGGCTGCCAGAGCCGCATCGATTTCATCGAGATGAGATAAAACCCCTTCCAGGGCCGCCTGGATATATGCCATATCCTTCGTACCCGGGTCATTTTCTGACACATGGGGGTTCTGTTCATCCCGGAGTTCATTGTAAACCATCTGCAGCGTCTCTTCCCCGCCCTGCCCTCCGGACAGACGCTCAAAGATCATCTGCATGGCTGCATTCCGTGCAACTGTTCTCGACATTCTTTACTCCGATTCTATATTCCCTTTCCGGGGCTGATGCTGTGATACCTGAAACTGAATGCGTCTTAATAAGGGTATGCGTTTGCGGGACAGGAAGTCTTAAAGCCAGTTCAAAGGAACTCTGCCGGGCATCCGGAAAGCGGATCCGAAACCGGGTCCGGGATGCCCCCTGAAAGCCGGCCTGATCGGCGTGCCCGGAAAGCAAGCATAAACCTTCTGCGTCCGGCCTGGTCAGGCTGCAAGCCGGTCTGACAGCACGTCAGATCGCCGGCCCGGAAAGCAGATACAATGGCTGCAGTCCCCTGAATCCTGTATGGAACAGGAAGAGCGCATCCAAGGACAGCATTCTACCTGTTTCCATAAAAAAGTAAAGGATGAGTTGACTGACAGAATTATTCCGGACACATGTCAGCCGGGATGCCTGTGAAAGAACCGGCTTCCCGGCCGTTTAAGACATCCCCTGCGGTCCGCATGTGCATGCCGTCCTGAAACGGCCGCCTTCTGTATTCCTTAAGTAAACCGGCATGGGTCCGGACAGCCGTCATCCGAAGGGCTGCAGGATTTCCCTGGCCTTACGGGGCTGCATGTCCAGGACCATGCCTGACTTTATGGACCCGGCTTGCCGGAAGACAGCATATACTTTACTTCCTGTCCTGACCGTCCGCTTCTTCACCCTCAAGGGCTTCAGCTTCGGCAGCTTCGATCCTGTCCTGCTTATCCCCATCCAGTCTGGCTTTCTGGGCGGCATTGGCCACCACCGTGTTTTCCTTTTCAAAGCTGACGCCGGTTACATGGACATCCACCCGGACCACGTGCATGTTGGTCATGCTCTCCACGGTCTTGCGGACGTTCTCCTGTACTTCCTGGGCCACCTTCTGGATGGGCCGGTCATACTCCACCACGATATAGCATTCTACGCTGACTTCCTCGGGGCTCTGCTCGATCTTCAGGCCCTTGCTGGTGTTGTTCTTCCTGAGAAGACCGCCGCTGGAATTGCTGAGTCCTGCAACGCCGTCCACTTCATTGACTGCGGTCTGGGCAATAATGTTCAGGACTTCAGGAGCATAGGTGATGGAAGATCCCTGTTCGTTATCTTCTGAAACCTTCAACCTCACGGGAAGATTCTCTTTCTTGCTGGCCAAAACAGACAACCTCCTGTCTATCCTTCAAACCCCGGCGGGGTTTTGAATGTAATCATAAGGATACAGGGTAGAGTATATCAGAAAGCCTCAGTGAATACAATACTGGCATTTTCCGTAAGTCGTCATTTGTTTGCCTCCGGAAACATGTTCATGATTT
>CAMOVR010000266.1 GCA_946627565.1 uncultured Clostridia bacterium | reverse complement strand
TGCACACTGTTCAAATGCGTGCCCGGCTACATTTACATGAAGCCCCGGGAGCAGCACCTCATCAAGCCGGGAGCAGCCATAGAATGCGTAGTCCAAAATAGCGGTGATGGATGAGGGGATCTGTACCTCATGCAGCGATGTACACATATAAAATGTGTAACCCGCGATTTCCGTAAGGCCCTCAGGCAGATGGACCGATTCCAGTGCGGAGCAGTCGGAAAATACGCCGCCGCCCAGTTCCTTGACGCTGTCCGGAATAAAAACGGACACAAGGGATGAACACCCTGCAAATGCACTGCCTGCAATCTGCGAAATACCATCCGGCAGAAGAAGGTCTGTCAGGGATGCACAGCCGCAGAATGCATTGTCCCCGATCTTCTCAAGACCCTTCGGCAGGGCCACGTTTTTCAGCATCGCACAGTTCTGGAAGGATGAGGCCGGGATTTCCCGGACCGCGGAGCTGCTCAGATCCAGTCTGGATATGCCGCTGCAGCCAAAGAAGGCATATGCACCGATCTTCTCAAGGCTTGAGGGCAGGGTCAGCTGCCTGAGCCCCGTGCATTCTGAAAAGGCAGCTTCCCGTATTCCGGTAATGCCTTCCTTTATCTTTACCTGGGAGACACCCTGCCACACTTTTGTCCGGTCACTGTCCGCGAATCCTTCTATTTCTCCTGTGCCGGATATGGTCAGCGTTCCCCAGTTGTCCAGCACCCAGCGTGCATTTTCCCCACAGTTCCCAAATGTTTCGGCAAGCCCTCTGCCCGTGCATGTCAGTGACAAAACCAGCACAAACAGGATCCATCCCCTGCGAAGCATTCTGCACACCTTCTTTCCTGCATTTTATCAAGATGGCTGTCCCTTTCCCTGCCGCCATGCTTTCCCCGGGCAGATCTTCCATGCATGCCGGCAGCAGGAGGCGGTTTCCGGTTTGCCGCCCGGGGACCGATAAGGCATGTTTCACATATATTCCCGGGCCTGTCCGGTTTCTGTCCATCCATATCGATCCCGCAGCATTGTCTGAACAGTCCTGAATACATCATACACATTTATCAGTAATTGTCCATAGCCGGAAGGGTCACCGGGGCACCGGAAAGTGCTTTCGTCATGAATACATCCTTTCATTAATTTGTACACACGTCGCGGTTTGTCGGTTGACACAGTTTTTCGATTGTTGTATAAACTTCTCCGCGGAATCAAGGAATACCGCCAATGAGATCATATCATTGCGTGAGGAGTTTTTTATGGACAGCGAAAACATCATGTACCTTCAGACTCTGAAGATGAAGCTTCACGAGTTCTGGTCCGCCTACGGCTGCTCAATCATGGAGCCGCACGACGTAGAAAAAGGGGCCGGCACAATGAACCCCTTCACCTTCTTTGCCGCCCTGGGTGAGAAGAGCTACAAGCGTTCCTATGTGGAGCCTTCCAGAAGACCTGCAGACGGTCGTTACGGCGACAACCCGAACCGTCTGTATATGCACCATCAGTACCAGGTGATTCTCAAGCCCAGTCCTGAGGATGTGGTGGACCTGTATATCAGGAGCCTGGAGTACATCGGGTTCAAGCGTGAAGAACATGATATCCGTTTCCTTGAGGATAACTGGGAATCCCCCACCTTGGGCGCTTTCGGCAAGGGCTGGGAAGTCTGGATTGACGGCATGGAAATCACCCAGTTCACCTTCTTCCAGGTCATCGGCGGCATGGACTGCAGACCTGTGACGGCTGAAATCACCTACGGCCTTGAGAGAATTGCCATGTACCTGCAGAACGTGGACAACGTCTATGACCTGCAGTACAGCCCCACGGAAAAGTATGCGGATATCTATAAGAGGCGGGAATACGACAATTCCAAGTACAGCTTTGAGGATGCCGATACGGACCAGCTCTTCAGGGATTTTGATACCTATGAAGCGGAATGCAGGCGCCTGGTGACGGAGTGCAGCAATATCTACACATCCTATGACTTCGCCCTGAAGTGTTCCCATACCTTCAATATCCTTGACGCCCGGGGCGCCATCAGCAAGACGGCTCGCAACAACTATATTCAGCGTATCCAGGGCCTGTTCCGCATGCTGGCCAAGCTGTACCGCAGCATAATTGACTGAGGAAGAGGGATGTAAAATGAACAGACAGTCTTTGATTTTTGAAATCGGTGTTGAAGAAATCCCTTCCCAGTATGTGGCCACCATGGCGGAAAGCCTGCGCGAGAACGCGGAAAAAATGATCGCCGAGCTCCGGCTTTCCTGCGACAGCGTGAAGGTGTATTACACCCCCAGACGCTTTGCCCTTACGGTGAAGAATCTCAGCGATGAACAGGAAGAGCTGAAACTGACCGTCAAGGGTCCCGCCAGGAAAATCGCCTTTGATCAGGACGGCAATCCCACCAAAGCCCTGCAGGGCTTCCTGACCAAGAACCAGAAGGAAGTCGCCGATATCTATACCATTTCAGATGCCAAGGCAGAGTACGTGGCGGTGGATGTGGTCAAAGAGGGCGAGAAGACCGTGGATGTCCTTAAGGATGCCCTTTCCAAACTGGTCTTCCAGATCTATAACCCCAACCCCATGCACTGGGCCAGCTACAAGATCAAGTTTATCCGGCCCATCCGCTGGCTCATGGCTCTGTACGGGGATCAGGTGATTCCCTCCGAGATTGAGTGCGCCACAGCCGGAAACGTCACCTGGGGCCACAGGACCCTGGCCGATCACGCCATTGAGATCGCAAATGCCGATGCGTACATGGATGAGATGGAAAAGGCGTACGTCATCGTAGATCAGGACAAAAGGCGTGATATGATCGTCTCCCAGATCCATCAGCTTGAAAAGGACAACGGCTTCACGGCTGAGATTGATCCTTCCCTGCTGGATGAAGTGACCAACATCGTGGAATATCCCACCTGCGCCGTGGGACACTTTGAAGAGAAGTACCTGTCCCTGGCAGAGTGCATCATCAAGGATCCCCTCAAGACCCAGCAGCGGTATTTCCCTGTCTATAAAGACGGGAAGATCACCAACGCCTTTATCTATGCCAGAAACGGCGGCACCTACTGCCTTGACAACGTCACCCGGGGCAATGAGCGCGTGCTGCATCCCCGCCTGGAAGACGCTGAATTCTTCTATAACAGCGACCTGAAGACCACGATCCTGGAAAAGGCAGATGCCCTCAAAAACGTCATGTTCGTGGACAACGGCGGCAGCTATGCCGACAAGGTAAAGCGCATTGAAACCATCGCCCTGCGGTTTGCCGGGAAGGTTGGCTTTACTGAGACGGATCTGATTTCCCAGACCGCCAGAATCATGAAGGCAGACCTGGTTTCCGCTGTGGTCCGTGAGTATACCGATACCCAGGGCCTGGTGGGCGGCGTGTTTGCCGAAAATGAAGGCTACGATCCCCGTGTGTGCAAAGCCATCGCTGAACAGTACCTTCCCAATTTCTACGGTGACAAACTTCCCTCCGAACCCCTGTCCGCCATCATGTCCATCGCCGACAAGCTGGATTCCTTCATGTGCCTGAGCGCCGTGGGCCTCAAGCCTGCCGGTTCCAGCGATCCCTATGGCCTGCGCAGACAGATTCTGGGCATCTACAACATCGCCCTGGAGATGGGCTTTGACCTGGACCTGGATACCTTTGTCAGGGAATGCGTGGATCTGTATGCCGATTCTCTCTCTGCTCAGGGCGAGAGCCGCGAGGACTATGTCAAATTCCTCATGGACTATCTCTACCAGCGCCTGCGCATCTTCCTGCATGACGAAAAGAAGTTCTCCTACGAGGATCTGGACAAGATCTCCGTCAGCGACCTGAACGTCTATAAGTCCGTCAAGAAGGCAAAGATGATCGGGGAAATCTGCAATGAGCAGTGGTACCTTGATTTCCTGCAGATCTTCAACCGCATCATCAAGCTGGTCAAGAGCAGCAAGGATGAGCCCGGCACCTTTGACAAGACCGTGCAGGATCCCCAGGCGGAAGCCATGTTCAAGGCGTACTATGACGAACGTGACGCCCTTGTGAAGGCCATCTCCGAAGAAGAGTATGAGCGTGCCATCCAGAAGATCGCGGAAATCGGAAAATCCATCAACGTCTTCATGGAAAACAATATGGCGCTGTGCGACGACACCACCATGCGGCTTAACCGTCTGGCCTTCTTCAGTGACTTCTGCAGGGTCTGCGGCATCATCATTCAGATCTGATCATCAGGT
>CAMOVR010000265.1 GCA_946627565.1 uncultured Clostridia bacterium | reverse complement strand
TTTTCAATATACCTTCTATGCAGCACTTGCCAAAAGAATCTATACTGCCTATAATGCCTACACAGGCTGTGAAGGGCCCATGTACAGGAAATCTGTCCCGAAGCGAGTGCACGGGGGTGAAAGGTGCGCGGACGGAACTGTAATGCCCAGCCCGGAGCCGCGGCCAATCCCCGCCGGTCCATCCCCGTGACAGGATGAAGATGAGTGAGGACTGTTTTCGGAATATCCGTCCGGTCCTAAGCCGGGTGGTACCGCGAAGTTCGCCTTCGTCCCTGCAGAAGAATATGCGGGCGGAGGCTTTGCTTTTGCCCGAAAAAAGATGGAGGATTGTCATGGCAGACAAGAAACAGGAGTTTGTAACCCATATCACGCCGAGAAACGAGGATTTCTCCCAGTGGTACACCGACGTGATCACCCAGACCGGGCTGTGCGACTATGCCCCGGTGCGCGGATGCATGATTCTGCGCCCCTACGGCTATGCCATCTGGGAACGCATCCAGGCTGAGATGGATGCCAGGTTCAAGGAAGTGGGCACGGAGAACGTGTATTTCCCCATGCTGATCCCCGAAAGCCTGCTGCTCAAGGAAGCCGAGCACGTGGAAGGCTTTGCGCCGGAAGTGGCCTGGGTTACCCAGGGCGGTACGGAAAAGCTGCAGGAACGCCTGGCTGTGCGTCCCACCTCGGAGACCATTTTCTGCACCATGTTTGCCAAGTGGCTGCAGACCTGGCGTGACCTGCCCATGAAGTACAACCAGTGGTGCTCCGTCATGCGCTGGGAAAAGGCAACCCGTCCCTTCCTTCGCACCTCTGAGTTCCTCTGGCAGGAAGGCCACACCATTCATGCCACCGAGGAGGAAGCCCAGGAAGAGACCCTGACCATGCTGGATGTCTACCGCCAGGTGGCGGAGGACGTCATGGCACTGCCGGTGTATGTGGGCCGCAAGAGCGACAAGGAAAAGTTTGCCGGCGCCCGGGCCACCTATTCCATGGAAGCCATGATGCAGGACGGCAAGGCCCTGCAGGCGGGCACCAGCCATAACTTCGGCACCAACTTCTCCGAAGCCTTCAACATCCAGTTCCAGAACAAGGATGGCCGTCTTGAGTATGCCTATGAGACAAGCTGGGGCACCAGCACGCGTCTGATCGGTGCCATCATCATGACCCACGGGGATGAGCGCGGTCTGCGTCTGCCCCCGAGAATCGCCCCCATCCAGGCAGTGATTCTGCCCATCGCCGCCCACAAGCCCGGTGTCAACGAGGCCTGCCAGAAACTGGAGCAGGAACTGAAAGCTGCCGGTTTCCGGGTGAAGCTGGACGACAGGGACACGGTGTCCGCCGGCTTCAAGTTCAACGACTGGGAACTCAAGGGTGTGCCGGTGCGTCTGGAAGTGGGCCCCAGGGATCTGGAGAACGGTGTGGTCACCGTCTTCCGCCGGGATACCTGCGAAAAGTCCACCATGCCCCTGGAAAACCTGGCCGGTTCCCTTCAGGAACTGCTGGACGATATCCAGAAGGGTCTGTATGAACAGGCCAAATCCTTCCGTGACACCCATACCCAGATTGTCCACAATATGGATGAACTGGGCCAGGCTGTGGAGACCGGCTTTGCCAAAGCCATGTGGTGCGGCGAGCGGGCCTGCGAGGATGAGATCAAGGAAAAGTTCAACGCCAGCTCCCGGAACATGCCCTTTGACCAGGAAGGGGAGACCTTCGGGGATACCTGTGTATGCTGCGGCCGCAAGGCAAAGCATGTCATGTATTTTGCCAAAGCCTATTAAGCTCAAAGCCCGGCACCGTCTGGTGCCGGGCATACTGGTTTGAAGCCCTGCTTCGGGGCAGGAATCTTTTTTGGAGGGATGATCCCTGTGAAAGACAGAACCATACGGTCCTATCTGGGACTGATCTGCCTGTGCCTTCTTGTTTTCTGTGCCGCCGGATGTCTGGCGGAGGGGGAGGAGACGGCGGAAGCGTGCCTGAATGCCATGCGCCAGGGTCAGAAGGATGCATGGGTGCTGGCAATTCTGGACAGCGGGGCAGAGGACGTGAAGGTGGAGGACGGGACGGTATCCTTCTCCCTGTGCGCCTATGATCCGGATATCAGGTCTCTGGGCGGCTATGCCGGGGCATCTGACAAGGCCGCCTGGCGGGAAAACATGCTCAGGAACATCTCGGCGCATAACCTCCGGGTCACGGTGACCGTGGATGAGAACGGGAACTTCCGGGTGAACAAGCCCCTGGAGACCGTGCGCCAGGGTGCCAGGAGTGCCAGAAACGGGTTTGGCACCGACAGCATGAAAAAGGCCCTGGCGGACCTGCTGTTCCCGTCTCCCACCGCCGCAAGAAAGCCCAAAGCGGACAGCCTTGTTCAGGCGGAAAAGGATTTCCTCTCATGGGCAGGGAATAACCCGGCCCTGACGGACCAGCCGGATGCCCTCTGGGCAGCCCTGTTTTATGTGCAGCGGAATGTGTCCTTCTCCATCAAGGCAGGCCCCAGGGAACTCAGTCTGACCTGGGACGGGGCGGATCCGGAGAAACTGCTGGAAAACGCGTATTATGCTTCCATGTCAGGTCTTTCCGGGGTTACGGGAAAGGAGAGGACCGGAAAAGAAAAACTGAAGGGCTACTTTGACACAAAGCTGGCTGAGGCAGCCATCCAGATGAAGCAGGGCAGGCTGTTAAGACAGAAGATGACGGTGGACCTGCTGGATCTGTGCGCCGGGAAAGTGCCGGATGCCTATACGGCCTATGCGGAGCAGTTTGACTACGCTGCATGGCTTGACATGCTCAGGGATGGCTATGACCTGCTTCCCGAGGAGGCATCCCAGCCCTTCCCCAAAACGGGTACCCTGACGGTAAATGCCAAAAAGGGACGGACGGTCAGCGTGACGCTGCCCCAGGAAGATCTTGGGGCTTACGTACAGCTCCGGGACGCGGATACCCAGGTGATTATCTCCGACGCCTTTATCCGCGGCGGCAAGACCGCAAGCCTGAAGGTTCCCGAGGGCGCCTATGTGGTGCACTATGCCCGGGGAACGGCCTGGTACGGCCAGAATGCCCTGTTCGGGGACGCGGGTGAGTATGCGGCCAGCGATTCCTTCATCATAGGGAAGAGCAAGGTAAAACTGAATGTCATGGAAGAACAGGACGGCATTTCACTGCATGCCATCTCTGTGGGCGACTTTGCCCCGGCGGAGGACACCTCCGTGTGGATCAAGGGCGTCCTGGCGGCCCAGATAGAACTTCAGACCTATCCGGAAGTAAACCCGGTGGTGGAAGGGGAGAGTCCCACCACAGGCCTTCCCGCATCCGGCGAAGAATATACCCCCATTCTCATGGTGCTGGACAATGCGGAGGATGCATATCCCCACTGGGGTGTGTCCAAAGCGGATATTATCTGGCAAGTGCCCAACGCGGGCTCCGGTGCCACCAAGCTGCTGGCCCTGTTTGGGGACCAGTACCCGCAGGAAGCGGGTCCGGTGCGCTCCGGCCGTGCCAGCATGCTGCCCTCGGCCCTGTCCTTCCAGGCGGCCTTCGCCTTTGCAGGACCTCCGGCGGTGAGGGAGCCCAATGTGGATATTGAGGCCCTCATGAAACAGTGGAAGATGGCAAATACCCACCGGGTGTACAACCTGCTGCACAGCAACGGCTTCAGCACCCGCAGGAGCGGGCTGATCAGGTCCCATGACATGTCCTGCTATATTGAGAGCATCCACCGGAACCTGGTGGAGAAACAGGTGGAATTTGAAAAGCGGCCCTTCCTGTTTGCGGATGAGGCAAGAACAGAGGGGGACACGGCCAATGTGGTCTCCGTGCTGCACCGGGGAGAAAGCTCAGAAACCGCTTCCAACTCCGCCAGCCGTGCGGTGTTTGTCTACGACACGGAAACAGGGGCATACAGCCGGCAGAACTCCAGCGGCCTGTACCTGGACCGGGATACGGGGGAGAATGTGCAGTTCGCCAATGTCCTGGTGCTGCGCACCAAGCTGAGCTATGAGAAGAATTATGTGTTTCTCAAAAACCATCTGGTGGGCTCAGGAACCCTGGAAATCTTCCAGTCCGGCCACTATGTGCGGGGCGCTTGGGTCCGCAGCAGTGTGGACGGGCGCCTGGTGCTGGTGGACGGGGACGGCAGCGAACTGAAGCTTCAGAGGGGGAAGACGTTCATTGTGATCACCAACGAGATCACCGATGTCATTTACGCAGAATAAGGGG
>CAMOVR010000264.1 GCA_946627565.1 uncultured Clostridia bacterium | reverse complement strand
CGTGATAGGAACAGAAGAGAAATCCGTTTTCCGTGCCGTATTCAGGGAAGGCAAGCACGCAGGCTCCCAGGGGAACCCTTGCCACGCGGGCAGACGTCTTCGACCTTTTTTCCCGGAGCGATACGTAGTTTTTGCATCTGACCACCTGCATGTTGGGCCCCTGCTCCCTGTGAAGGGCTGCACTGTCATAGCCGGTGAGGGTTTCAAAAAGGGCGGAGGCGGTGTGGATGCCTTCTTCCAGGATCATATAGACATGGAATGTGTCCTGCTCCACCCAGGACTCAGCGTAGACGCTGTAAACGGATTCCGTCAGGGGTGCATCGCCGGACAGGGAATAGGAGAGCCTGAGCCGGTCCGTGCCGCCTTCCACCGGTTCAAAGGACCATGTGCCCTGCAGGGGGGAGGCAGGAACGCCGTCTGTCTCTTCAAAGGTCAGGACCATGCTTCCGTCTTCTTCCAGCGTAAGGTACGCCAGGTCCAGGGCCCGGATGCCGGTGTCCTCCAGGTCCTGGATCTCGCCGGTCAGGGTCCACCTGCCGGGAAGAAGCGTCTGCAGGGCTTCATCGTCTGCCAGGGCACCTGTTGCGAAAACAGTTACAGAAAGAATCAGAAGGATGATGCATACAGGGATGTATCTGTGTCCATGGCCTGTTCCTTTCATTTTCTGTGCTCCTTTCCCGGTGCGGCTGGATTGTCTGCCAATCTTCAGCTGCGCTGTTTTTTCAGGACAGCATGGCAGGCTGTAGAGAAAGACATGCCTTACATAATTCAGACTGTTCTCTTGCGGATAAGATGATATCCTGAAATGCGGACTGTGTAAAACCGCAGGAGAACGGAACAGGGCCTGCACGGTATGTAAGCCCCTGTTATCTCAGACAGAGACAGTCATACCAGTGGACATACCGCTGTCCGTTGATGGTGATCTGCTCATTGTCCGGCAGAAGTTCTGACCAGGTTCCGCCATAGCAGGCAGCGTTCCAGTCGTCCCGGTTGAAGCGGCGCCACAGGACGGTTCTGCCGTCACGGTCCAGATACTGTTCGCTTACCATGCCTTCCTCGTACATGCCAAGGTCCATGACGCAGACGGTATCGTAAGTTTTTCCGCCAAGGTTCACTGTGCACCTTCCCACCACATCCATGCAGGGACCGTCGGGGGAGACGGTGACGGCAGGGCCGGAGCGGGTGATTCTGCCCTGCGCCTCACGGTGAACGGGTGCTCCGCAGTTGTCCTCTCCAAATCCCCAGCTCTGCATAAAGGCTTCACCGTCCAGAAAGGTAGTCAGGACCCGGACGCCGTCATCTTCCAGGTGCTCGGCGGAGAGGAAACGGGTGTAGCCGTCCTTTTCCTGGGCGACGAAGGTCCATGCATCCTGCCCTCCGCAGGATGCGTCCACCGCATCAGACATGGGATCCTCCTGATCTATATCCGGCCTGGGTTCAAGTACCTGTGCCAGAATGGACACACCATCAAGCCCGTGCACCCGGGCAGGGCCGGTGACAGTCATCCTGTAGGCGATATCCAGTTTCCGGGACGGAAAGTCGTACATGCCCCAGTACAGCTGCTCTCCGGGATCCGGCGTAATGAACCATCCGGTCAGCTCCCTGCATTCTGCCGTAAATGCGGCCATGTTTTCCCAGACAATGGTATAATTCGGCATTTTGGACGGCAGTGCAGGCTGTTTATTCTTTTCCATAACCATACCTCCTCCTGGCGGACAGGGAAATGCGCTTTTGAAGCGTGCCCTGGCCGCGTTCATACGGCTTTTGACCGTGCCCTGGGGAATATGCAGCTGTGATGCGATCTGCTTCTGGGACAGCTGTTCCAGATAAAACAGACGCAGCATCAGGCGGTCCCGCTCGGGCAGTGTTTCCAGTGTCTCCTCCACAGCAGGGATGCCCGGAGGTGGGACAGGCATCTGCGGGGAAAGCGCCATAAGGGCGTTTTTCTCCCTTGCCTGTTTCCGGTACCAGTCCGCACATTTTCTTCTTGCAATGCCCAGCATCCAGGGAAGAAAGGCCTCCCTGTTTTTCAGGCCCGGGAATCCCTGAAAGGCTGCCAGGCAGGTTTCCTGCAGAACATCCTCAGCGTCATGACAGTTCCCCATGTGGGCTTTGAGCCACCGCTCCACGGGGGTCCGGCATGATGCCAGGAGTGCATCAAATTCATCCATGTGTGTCACCTCCGCTGCTGCAGATGCTGAAAAACCGGTTTTCACACATACAGTCGTTTTCCGGGGGCAAAAGGTTCATGTGCATCGAAAAAAAGCAAACCGGAATGCAGAGCTCTGCAGCAGGTGCTCCGGGCCAGGGAAGAGACGGGAAAAGGGGAGCCTGCTCAACTGCCTTTTTGCTGCAGGCATTATAGGGCCGTCATGTGTCCCCTGCAAGCTGAAAAGAAGACAGCCAGGGCCGACCATGACAGGGTTTTCCGGCCGGAGAGCGAAATATAGAAGAAAATGGAATACACGGGTTCGCAGCTTTTTTTCCGTGACCGTACAGAACAGGTTTTCTACCATATTCCGGAATCCGTCCCGGAGAAGGGGCAGTCTGGGACAGAAGGCAGGAACCTGGAGGGGCACACGGGACGGCCGGGAGGTGAGGATACATGGCGTACAGCGAACTGATCAAGAACTTTAACCGCATCCGGGAGTATATGCAGGAATTCTATGTCTATGGCTTCAAAAGCCGGGAAGAGTACACCCGCAGGAGTGCCCGGTCATATGACGATGAGCGGCGGCGCCTGGAAAGCTGGCTGGGCAGGTACATGCACTTCCGCCAGACCAGGGAAGGAAAGCAGGTCTTCATTTCCATTGACAGCCGTGTTTCCAGACACAATCCGCTGTATACCGCCTGGAAAACCAGCAGTTTTACGGATGGAGACATCACGCTGCATTTCATGATCGCAGACATCCTCCATGACACGGAGACCGCCCTGACGCTGAAGGAGATAACGGATGCCGTGGACAGCCGTCTTGCGGCTTTCCGGAACCCGAAGGTTTTTGACGCGTCCACCATTCGCAAGAAAATGCAGGAGTACACGGAAGAAGGCCTGATCCGGGCAGAAAAGAGCGGCAAAACGGTTACGTACCGGCGGGCAGAGGATGTACCGGAACCGGACAGGGATATGCTGGATTTCTTTTCTGAAGTATCTCCCTGCGGCGTCATAGGATCCTTCCTGCTGGATAGGGCCGGGCATCACGAAAGCCATTTCGCTTTCAAACATCACTATATTACCGGTGCCATGGACAGTGAAATTGTCTGTGCTGTTTTTGAAGCCATGTCTGAAAAGCGGCAGGTGGTTCTGGAGGCTGCCGGCAGGAGGGGACACGTCAGGGAGATTCATGTGGTGCCGCTTCGGGTGATGATCAGCACCCAGAGCGGACGGCAGCATCTTATGGCGTATGTCCCGGGGGAAAGACGCATGATCTCCTTCAGGATGGACCGGATCCGGTCGGTCCGGGCAGGGGAAGTCTGCAAAAAGGCAGATGACCTGCGCCATACCCTGGATGCAATGGAGCCCCATCTGTGGGGTGTCAGCACCCAGGGCAGGTCCGGGGAGCGAATGGAACATGTGGAATTCACGGTGCAGTATGCAGGGGACGAAACCTTCATACACAGGAGGCTGGAGAGGGAGAAACGGTGCGGGCGTGTGACCCGTGTGGATGCCCATACCAGCAGGTTTGAGGCGGATGTGTATGATGCCGGTGAACTGATGCCATGGATCCGTACGTTTATCTGCCGCATCACGCACTTTTCCTGTTCGGATAAGCTGCTTGAGGCACAGCTTCAGCTGGACCTGAGGGAAATGTATGAGATGTACGGCCTGAACGAAAACAATGAATTCGGAAACAATGAATACGGAGACAATGAATATAGAAACAAAGAAACGGAAGCAGCGGAAGGCGGTGTGCATGCATGATTTTCAGTGAACTGTACAGTGCCTATTATCAGGCGGTGGCAGCCATTCTGAGGCAGGCCTGCACCCATCCCCTGGATGGGGCGGAGATGCGCAGCATCATAGAGGAAAACGCCTTCGGGGAAAGCGTTCTGAACATAGAGCCCGCCCTGATGGAGGAACGCTGGCAGCTCATCCTTCCGGATGGAACGACGCCCATCCGGCATGTGCCCGCCATGCCCCTGACACGGCTGCAGAAGAGGTGGCTCAAAGCCGTCTTTCTGGATCCGAGGATCCGCCTGTTTTACGATACCGTGCCGGATTACCCGGATGTGGAGCCT
>CAMOVR010000263.1 GCA_946627565.1 uncultured Clostridia bacterium | reverse complement strand
TTTTTGCGGTGCTTACGACGGGTCTTTCTGCTGTCCGTGGCCTCTGCGGTACTGCAGGGGTGTTTCTCCCACCACCTGCTTGAACCTGCGGATAAAACTGCCGGAATCGTAATAGCCCACCTGTGAGCTCACATCCCGTATGGGCATATCGCTTCCCGTCAGAAGCTCCTTGGCCTTTTCCACCCTCAGCAGCGTCAGGTACTCCAGGGGTGTCATGCCCATCTTTTCCTTAAAGGACATACTGAAGCGGGTGGTGGACAGCTCCAGGGAATCGGCTATGGCGGTCATGGAAATCTCAGGATCGCTGAAGTGGTCCTCCATGTACCGCACCGACTGGCTGATCTCATCTTCCTCCGGCTTTTCAGCCTCCTTCGCCTCCTGGGTCCGGTTCAGGAGAAGATCGCACAGTTTCCTGAGCAACTCGTCCAGGTCGTCTATGGACTGGCAGGAGGAGAGCATGAAGATGTTGTAGTAATCCAGTGCCGTGCTGTTTCCGGAAAAGGCATCCGCATGGGTATAGACCAGGGTGTTGATGACGTTGCTGTAAATCAGGCGGAAGGCAAAGGGCGACATGTGGGTGTTCCTCAGGAAATGCAGCAGGTCGTCGATCCGGTCGTTGAGCAGCTCCAGGCTGCCCAGGGCAAGGGCCTGGTTGATGGATGTGGTCAGTTTCTGGGCCTGGGGCAGAATGTCCGTTACATCCGAGGATATGTCCGAATAGAACAGAACCTTCTGCATGCCCATGACAAAGCGGTTGTCGTATGCCGCCGCGGCTTCCAGGTAGGCACTGGGGGCTTCGGAATAGTCCGTGTGGACGGCGGATATGGCGGTGACACACCTGCCGCCCCCGTTTTCGCCTTCTGCCCTGAGCATTTCTGCCAGACGGGACAGGGTGTCCGCCTCCTCTGAGAAGGCCAGGTACAGGGTTGCCTTCAGGGCCACCAGTTCCACGCCGGCTCCGGACAGGCCTTCCAGTCGGTCAAAGGGCGGGCGGGAAAGTTCAAAGGGATGGTCCAGATCCTCCGCGCTCAGCAGAATCACGGCATAGTACGGGTGGTTCATCTCAAGCCCCGCCGCATGCCCGGCTGAAACAGCCTCCTCCCGGGTGGAAAAGCGCCCCTTCATGAACTGGAACACAAAATCGTGCCTCTGCATGGGCAGGGCCCTGTCAAGGCGGGTCCGCAGCTCCCGGTTGCTGGTGGCAAGACGGCGGATGCCGGATGAAATCTGCTGCAGTTCATCCTTTTTCTCCGCCACGCCCTCCTCGCCGGCCAGCATGCCGCTCAGGTCCCGGATGGGCTGCGCCTGCCGGCGGGCCATATACAGCGCCAGCACCAGGCACAGGGCCATAAACAGGGGAAGAATGGCCAGGTTGCTGAATATCTCCTGGCCCACCGCCGCATTCATGTCCCTGTTTCGCAGCACGGCGGAATAGGACATGCCAAGGCTCCGGCCCTTCAGGGACACCACGGTCCAGTCCTCACCCTCCCACCGGAGGGTCCTTGACATGCTCTCCCCCGGCACCGCCAGCTCCCTTGAAAAAGTCATGTCCTCCGCGCAGGAGAGCATGGTGCCGTCCTGAAAGATGTAGGTGTTGACGTTTTCGTCAATGGCGTCCGAGAACATGCTCTGGTACACATGGTCCTTGACGGGGAACACCAGAATGCCCTTGCTGGTCCCGGGATTGGCCCCCAGGGGGACCAGGAAGGTAATGACCTGGGATGTGTCCACAAGGCTTGATGTGATGTGCTGGGATGGGAGAATGGTCAGGCTGTCCGTACTGCTGATCAGGGCGGCAAAGGCTTCCTCCCCGATATGCTCATAGTGCATCATCCGGGCAAACAGAGACAGGGACAGACAGGACGCGGAGGAATACACCCGGTCATCCCCGGTAAAATGCAGATACACCTGGTCGCAGAAGGTGCTGGTGGATGTATAGGGGATCAGCTGCAGCTGCAGGTCATAGGCCTTCCAGGGTTCCAGATCGTAATCAAAGGCCTCTATGTGCGGGCTCAGCCCGATTTCCTCCGCGGTGCTGAGCATGGAGGAGATATACATCTCATGCTGACTGGCAATCCGGTTGAGGCGGTTGATCTGGCTGTCGATCAGCTCCTGTCTTGCACGGGCACCGGTGCGCAGGTACAGGTACAGGACAATACTGAAAAACAGCGTCATCACCACGGCCAGATAGGACAGGGCATAACGGATGAATACGGAGGATCTGTTCTTCTTTTCCATCTGTCACTCCCCCTGCCACCGGTCATACACCTGCTGGTACACATCCCGGTACGCTGCGCTTCCGGCTGCGCGCATCTTTTCCAGGCACGCTGCCCGGCCCTCCTCCGTCACCCCCTGGGTGACCAGTGTCACAATCTGGGCATCCACCACCGCCTTCAGTCTGGCCTTGAGCCGGGTGATGGCGGCGTTTTCCTCAGATGTTTTGGGCGCCACCGTGGTGAGAAGCTTGCTGGAAACCTTTTCCAGTACGCCGGCTTCCTCATACAGGGCACAGTAGCCGGACTTCTCCTGCCGGTGGGCAGCGGGCACATACACGGAGGCGTAATACGCCGCGGGTGCAAAGAACTGTCCGCAGATCACCGGCACCGTCTGATACAGTTCATTGTCCCTTGGCACATAGCTGACCTCATAGCGGCCGTCCTCACGCAGCACAAGCGTGTCCCCTACCCTGCCGTTCTGGGCCACCAGCATGTTTTCCGTTTCAAACTGAGCATCCAGCCATCTCAGGCTGCTCTCAATATCCCGGTTGTCGGTGGTCAGGGCTGCGCCGAACTCAATGATGTCCATGTTCCGGTGCAGGCAGGCCTTTTTCCCCGACCTGTGGACCGGCACCATGACCTCGTATGCGTCTGCCACTTCAGGGTCAAGGGCCGTGTTCTGAAGTCTCCAGTAGCTGAACAGGCCGGTCTTGCCTTCATTGACCTTCGCAGCCCAGATATTGCTCCCCTGGCTGATGAAGTCAATGTCCAGAATTCCTTCCCGGTACATCTGGTTGAGCCATTCGGCCGTTTCAAAAAAGGCATCCTCCTCCGGCGCGAAATGCACATCCCCCTCCTCCGTCACATAGACATACTCTTCATTGAGGGGAAGGCCGAAAAAGGAGTACAGGTTATAGATGCCGGTGTTGTTGTCGTCGAAGGTGAACTCCATGCCGGTTTCATCCCGGATCCCGTTTCCGTTGGGATCGTCATCCCGGAAATGCCTGAGCACCTCCGTCAGTTCCTCCACCGTTTCCGGCATGTCCAGTCCGAGACGGTCAAGCCACTGCCGGTTGATGAAAAAATGTCCGTTGGTGTTGACGCCCTGGGAGATGAGGAAGCCCAGCTGATAGATATGTCCGTCCGAAGCGGTCAGTTGCGACTTCAGGCCGCTGTTTTCAAGCCTTGCCGTGTAATTGGGCAGGTACAGGTGCATGTATTCGTCAAGAGGCACCAGCAGATGCCGGGTCACCCCGTACTCCTCCACGTCCAGGGACCCGCGGAGGATAAGGTCCGGCATTTTTCCTCTGGCGAAGGCAAGGGACACGGAACTGTTCCATTCCGAATCCTTCACCTCATCGAAATCCACGTGGACCCCTGTTTCCTCTTCAATTTTCTGAAAATACCACATGCTGCTGAAATCCACCGGCACATTTTCAATCTCATACTGCAGCGCTGTCAGGGTCACATCCGGACTCCCCGCCTCTTTTTCAGGCGCACTGCAGCCGCACAGCATCAGCCCGGCAAGGATTGTCAGAAGAATCAGTTTCCCGGAAGCATTCATAGCTCCTCCTGTTTATAAAAAGGCACTGGCCATATCTGGTAGGTTTTGCATATGATATATGTTGCATATGCGCGTATTGTACCATTCACCTGCCCTGCAGGCAAGTTATACAGAACGTTTTGCAAAAGAGAAGCAATCCTGCAAAATAAGAAACGGCCCTCTCTTCGGTGTTGAAGAAATCCGGAGCGACAGTTGTAAAAAGAGCGTTCAAGTAAAGCGCATTGAATGCAGTATGCCCTCCGGTCCGGCATCCCACATACGGGATGAGGATCGGAGGGCCTGTCTGTTCCCTTACCGTTATTTCACGAACTTTACCCGGGCGGTTTTTCCATAGAAGGCAATACCGCAAATCACCTTGTGTTCATAACCTTCCGGTATGTCCCTGTCATAGCCCTTTTCCAGAATCTGGGCGATGGCTCTGTCGCAGTCCTTATCCAGATCCTCTTCCTTCTCAGACCGCTTGATCTCCAGAATCAGCAGTGTTCTTGTCGGACGGTTTTTCACGCGCAGGTCCAGTCTTCCAAGGCCAGCCTCATCATTTGAATCCAGATGGAATCCTCTGGAAGTGAAGATTCCATTCATCATGCCATGGTAATATGCTTCTCCGTAATCATAAAA
>CAMOVR010000262.1 GCA_946627565.1 uncultured Clostridia bacterium | reverse complement strand
GTTTATCGCCCTCTGCGTTTTTCTGGGTCCCGAAACCGAACTTGACGGTCACAAGGGGAACCGGAATGTAGGCAAGATCATCGTAATTTTCGCTGACCATGCTCAGCTGGGTGGAATATGCAGCCACAGCGTCTGCCCTGCCGCTTTCCAGGGCAAGGAACATATCCGTAAAACTGTTGTAGTTTTCAATCTGGCTTTCCGGATAGAACATGGCAGGAAAATCCACCAGCTCAGAGCCTGTTAGACCGGCTATACGGGTGCCAGGGGCACTGAGTTCATCCAGGGTTCTGTTGCTGGTCTGATAGGCGTAATCTGATTCCCGGACGATGATATACGGACGCTCAGCTCAGCCGTACTCTCCATCTCCATGCTCATGTCCTGGAGCATAACGGTCAGCTCCGGATAGCCGATCTGAATGCTTTCCGCTTCCTGCCGGTTTGCCAGAAAGGCATCTATGGTTCCCTGCATGAGCAGGTTCGGCAGGTCTGATGCCTGATCCGGTACAATATATGTGGCATACGGCCACATGTTCATGGTTTCCGTTTCCCAGACAGGCGTCATCCCGATGACCTTATCCTTCAGATCATCCGGGGTGCGCCATTCCCCCCGGCTCTGCGCAACATCCACGGTTCCAACCAGCTGTGTCAGCAGAACTGCCGCCAGAAGGACGAACACAATAAGGATTTCCGCATAGAGAACGCGTTTTCCGGGCATATCAGTTTCCTCCAACCCCACCGGGGTATAATAAGACTATAAAAGGCATACAGGAACTGTGTATGCTCCTACAGCCGGTTCTATATAATGCTTGTATTCTTCGGGGTCCCTCAGCTTAATGGGTAGATTCTGATAAAGCCCAGTTCGCCCATTGTATACTATGCGTGGAGTCATACTCACTCAGCCCGACGCCATCTGCAAACTTCTGTGTACGGTGAAGCGTCAGGATTGATTTCGGCGTAGCAAAGACTCCTTTTATGACATAATCCCCGGTACTGAAAAGAACCTCTTCTCCCGTTTCCGGCATCAGTGCGTACTGCTGAAAGCTTCCGTTGTCATAGTACATCCATATGGTTGAAAGATAGTTTTCCGTCCCGTCTTCCCGAACCAGTTTCTGCTTATCCGCCTGCATGAACACTGCATTCAACACAAGCCCCTTCTCAGCTCCGACGGGAAAAAGGCAAAATTCATTTTTACAGGGAGATTGACATCATAGCTCATGTCCACATCCCTGTACTCATCCTTATCCTGCCACATCTTTCGGGCGTGGAACGTCACGATGACCGGGTCACTCAGATCCTCCGGATCACCGCTTTTTATGACTTCTCCGCTGCTGTAGACCTCCATTGCTCCATCACGGACAAAAAACTGGCTGTATGTACCGTCATCAAAGAGATAGATGATGGTATCCGCAAGCTCTTTTCCTCCTTCCGCATTAGTGACAATCAGTTCCTGTACCGCACAGTAAACGGCGGCGACTGTGGGAGTCTCCTCTTCTGCATGCCCGGCGGGGATCATTCCCAGAAGGCAAATGCTGATCAGGAAAATGCTGATGATCCTGTTCATTCTGTTCATTCTGTGTTCATTTCTAAGCTCTCTCCTCTCATGATGGAGGATTGTAGGAAGATCGTATCATTGCTCTTATTCCTTCCCCACCAGTTCCCGCATCACGTCGTACACAATGTTGCCAAAGCCCTCCTCGTGAACATCCAGCTCCTTCATGGCAGCATCATCTATAGCATCCGAATAGGCAAGAAGGACATTGCACAGTTCTTTGATCCCCTTGTCCTTTCCTGTGGCAGGCTCATACTCTTCCTTCAGATACTTGTTCATCCGTTTCGTGATGTAGTTCAGAGTTTTCGTATCATCAATGTGGAATTCCACATGGTCAGCAATCATTGCTTCATAAGCTTCACGCGTCATATGTTACCTCTCTGTGGATATCACAATGTCTGTCACACTGTGTCTATTAGGCTGTTCACCTTTTATTCCTTCTCTGCTGGTTTACAAGGCGTCAAGGCAATATGTAATCCGGGGCTTTAAAATTGTCCCCCAACAGTTCGTGCATCATGTCATACACAATGTTCCCAAAATCAGCTTCTTCAACGTCGAGTCCCTTCTCATCAGCATCGAACATGGCATCATAATAGGCAAGGAAAACATTGCACATTTCTTTGATTTCCTTGTCTTTCCCTGAGACAGGCGGATAGTCTTTTTTCAGGTACATCGCTGCCCTCTTGTGTATGTAATCATATATTTCGTCATCCCCCATGTAGCCTTCTAAACTATCATCTAACCGCTGTATAATTTCTTCACGCGTCATATGTTACCTCTCTGTGGATATCAGATGTCTATATCACAATGTGTCTACCTGTCACATTATCAGTTCGTCTATCACAATATCTATATCTATCACACTGCCCTTGTGTTCCTAAGATTTTTCTACCTGCCACAGCTCCTGAACGGAGTGCGTTGTACAGATGTAGTGATGTTGGGATGTAGTGTTGTAGAGTTGTCCCCTCTCACGGCTTCCACTCATCACCTGCAAGCCAGTTTTTCTTTACATACGCTCTGGCCTTTCTGGCCGTATTGAAACAGGGGTCCAAAGTCAGGTTGAACTCAAACCCCCCATTTCCGACAAGAATACCGCCATCCGCGTCGTAGAGCACATAGGTGTAGTAATCTTCTATCAGCTGCCATCTGTGAAAAAAGGGATCGTAATCACAGAAGTAGTACGTCTGACCGGGTTCAACAGGCAGCTTCAGTTCATCCCAGTCAATACTGGGTTTTTTAAATGCTTCAGGATTCCTTGCGTACTCTTCCGCATCTTTCTCAGTCAGAAAGACGTCACTGCCAACCCTGTAAATGGGAAACTCGATATAAATTGTTGTATCGCCAGGCTTGCGCACCTTCCTGAATCTGACGATCAGATCGCCATCTTCTGTCGCCCCCACAGCGGTAACAGTTCTGGCTGCTCCTTCGGGGGAATCTGATTTCCCCGGGAGGTAAACCACATCTCCTGGACGTACTGGGAAAGGCGGGTATTTATCTTTCTTGGCTGGCATTCTACTCCTCATTTTTCCCTTGCGGGTGTTATCTCTTGTATGGAACAGGTGTATGCCTGCTGCCGTACCCAGCATCTGTCACGCTGCATCTGCCAGTGCATCTTCACCAGAGAGACGGAGCTTCAGTGTGTCGATGGCATCCTGCGTCATCCCGCATTTCAGCAGATACTGTTCGGCGGCTGCCTGCAGATCCACATTGTCATCCCCATCCATGTCCACACTCTCCCCAACCACTTCCCGCATCATCCCAATAAAGTTGGTCTCCAGGATGATGTCATAGCGATCATTTCCGGGTTCCACGCCATAATAGTTGACAAAGCTCTCCATGTAGTCGACGATGACTTCATCCCGGGTGGCGCCCATAAGGAGTTCGATAACCATGACAGTGAAGCCCGACCTGTCCCTGCCCTCATTGCAGTGCACCAGCCAGGGGCCTTCACGCTCAGACAGGGAAGTCAGCCCGCGGGCAAGTCCCTAGTCCCTGGCTATAGGCTTCATCGGTGTAATCGGCAAGAAGCCCCAGTGCGATGACATTGCCGTTTTCATACAGGGTTTTGTAGTCCTCAGACACAAAATCCTCCGCAGCGAAATACCCCGCAATCTCATCTTCTGTATCCGCCAGGTTCAGCACCGCCCGGATCCCGGTCTTTTTCATCAGGGCATAAGCGATGGGTGCGCGGCCGTACTTGTTGTTCACAGGAGAGGCAGAGCGGTACAGGGTGCCTTCCGCGATGCTTCCTGCCGTCACCGGGCGGAAATTGGCATAGATCTCATCGCTGGCGTAGTCCGCCCGATCCTGCGAGTAAACAAGGTTGTTGATTTCCTGCAGAGCCTGGGCACCGCCTGGTTCCTTCATTTTAATGATCACCAGATCACCCACGTTGACACCGACAGTTTCAGCAAACTGACCGTAACAGATGCACAGAGAGATGTTAGTATGACCTGGATAAGCGCAGAGCATATACTCTCCCCGTTCCGCATAGTAACCGTTGAAGTAGGGCATGTCACTCTCGTAGGAGGCGGTAGAGCCGGGAGCGAACTCAGAAGCAGGAGAATAGATGAACACAGTGACTATGTCACCCAGGCTGAAGCCAGCAGTCTCAAAGTCTTCGATGGTGATATCCAGCTCCGCGTTACCATGTTTATCCACCTCACTGACTTTCCCGGAGACAAATGGAGTGGGTGGTGGTGTAGGTGTGGGTGAGGTGGCGGATGCTCTGGTCGTGGAACACAGCAGGAGTATACAAAACAGCAAAACTGTATAATTGCTTAGAACACACAGTTTCCTCACGTAATTCTGCCTCCATATCTTAATGCTAGGAAAAAACGACTCACCAGTCTGAACATACTTTGGACTCTTTGCCACAGCAGGAACGGCACTGATCACAGCTGCTC
>CAMOVR010000261.1 GCA_946627565.1 uncultured Clostridia bacterium | reverse complement strand
AAAGGCATACGGACAGACGGGGCGGACCAGAGAGGAGAAAGACAAATGACCATTGAGGAAACAGGCAAGATTCTTGCGGAAATATGTGCCATCTGGCCGAATTTCAGCAAAAACAGGGATGCCATGGTAACGACCAATGTCTGGCAGAATTTGTTTGCCGACATGACCTATGAGCAGGTATCGGCTGCGCTGGTTGCGTTTGTGCGCAGCGGCAGATCCAACGGCTTTGCACCGGATCCGGGACAGCTGGTGAACATCATTAACAGCTGCAATTGTGAGGATATACCCGGGGAGCTGGAAGCCTGGGGCATGGTCCGCAGGGCCCTTCGCAACGGCTACTATGGCTACCGGGAAGAGTTTGCCAAACTGCACCCTCTGATTCAGGAGGTCATTGGCGAGCCGGAAATACTCCGTCAGTGGGCGGTCATGGACGAAAGAGAGGTCGAAACGATTATCGCCAGCAATTTCCAGCGCAGCTACCGGTCCAGGGCGGAGAACGTGTCGGAACGCATCCTTGTTCCGGAGGATGTCCGCCAGAAACTGAGAGGCGGCGGCCTGAAACGTTTCGGGGAGGTGCTGGGAGGCATGCTGCCCGGCGGACCGGAAACGGAAAAGGCAGAAGAGGCAAAGAAGGAGGATGACCGTGCTGTGAGCTTCTGGGAGTTTGCCAGGAGCCGTCCCGAAGACGCGCAGATGCTCGTGGATTTTCTCAAATTTATACCGGGAGAAGAGCCGGTCAGACGGAACGCAGGCGACAGACTCCCGAGAATATCTGAGCTGCTGAAGGAAAGGTTCCCTGAGGCACAGAGTCCATCTGACAGCGTGCCTGCGGCAGAAGGGAAGGGGCAGACAGGTTCGGTGGCATCAGGGATGTCCTGACAGGGCTTAAAAGCGCCATGCTGTCCTGCGTAAGCGTCCTGTGCTTCCCGACTGAAAAACGGAAGGCCGGAACATACGCTTGTGCATGTGCCGGCCACTGGTTACAATGTGCTTGCATGGAAGACAGAGGATCCTGTGCCCGCAGACTATCCCGCGGGAAGATGCGGAAGCACCCATGGGGCATGCCCCGGCTTATTCAGCGTCCCGCCCATGCTCTCCGGCATACAGGCCGGAAAAACCCATACACCGCCCATGGCACGAACCAGGGAAAAAGCAGGCTCCGGCATCTGCCGCTGCCCGTGTTTTTCCCGGTATGGCCGGACAGCAGGAGGACATAACGGCATGAAGTTCATTGATTCTTTTATCCAGTATTCCGGGGAGCATCCGGATGACCTGCTTCTGGATGACTGCGCGGGGGAAAAGGTGACCGCGCAGCAGCTGGACCGGATCTCAGGCCAGGTATACCGGTATCTGAAGGAGCATGGCATAGGCCGGGAATCATTTGTCATCATCCTTCTGCCCCGGGGCGTGAAGCCCTTTATAGCCGCCATGGGCATCTGGAAAGCGGGCGCGGCTCTGGTGATGCTGGAGGAAGACTATCCTGAGGAACGTATCGCGTTTATCCGCAGGGACGTAAGCTGCCGGATGGTTATTGACAGCAGCGTGTGGGACGAGATGATGCGCTGCCGGCCCCTTGGGGGCTGTGAAAGGGCGAGTGATCACGACGCGGCTTTTGCGGTGTATACCTCCGGCACCACGGGAAACCCCAAAGGCGTGCTGCACGAATACGGAAATCTGGACCGCATTGCCATGTCCCTGAACACGGACGCAACCCGCTTTGGCCTGACCGCCCCTCTGTATTTTGTTGCCACCATTGAAATCTTTGTGCATGGCATACACCTGCACATTCTCATGCTTATTGTTCCCCGTCAGGTCCTGAAAGATCCGCGGAAGCTTTCCCCGTTTTTTGTAAACCACGATATCCGTGCAACCTTCTGTGCGCCTTCCGTCTTCCGCCTGTTCAGACAGATTCCCACGCTGAGGGATATTTATGTGGGCTCAGGGCCTGCCAACGGGATCTGGTCAGAGGACCCGGAGGTGATCGTACACAACTCGTATCTTATGAGCGAGTCGGCCTTTGTTATTACAGGTACCGTTCTGGACCGCCCCAACGAGACCGCACCCATCGGGCGGCCCATGTTCCCTCTGCGCCTCATGCTGCTGGACGGGGAAGGCAGGCAGGTACGTGCGGGGGAAACCGGCGAATTCTGTTTTGACAACCCCTACTGCCGGGGCTATATCAATCTCCCGGAAATGACGGAAAAGGCATTCCGTGACGGCCTTTTCCATACCGGCGACCTGGGGCGTCAGCTTCCGGACGGCAGTTATATCGTGGTGGGCCGGGCAGACGATATGGTGAAGATCAACGGCAACCGGGTGGAACCTGCGGAAATCGAGAACGTTTTCCGGCGCCTGACGGGCATGGAGCAGGTGATTGCCAAGGGATTCACGGAGGGCGATTCCGCGTGGATCTGCCTGTATTACGCCGCGGAAACAGACGTGGATGCGGATACGGTACGGGAGAAGATGCTCAGGGAACTGCCCCGCTATATGATCCCAGCCCGATTTGTCCGCATGGACAGCCTGCCCAGGACAGCCACCGGCAAACTGAGCCGCCATATGCTTCCGGAACCTTTGGCGGAAGTGTCAAAGGCAGGTTACGTTCCTCCCGTGACGGAGGAGGAAAGGCTGCTGTGCGAAAGCATGGCGGAGGTCCTGAAGCTTCAGCGTGTGGGGGCGGAAGATGACTTTTTCGATCTTGGCGGCAGCTCCGTCACCTCCATGGCCCTGGTGTCCCGCTGCCATCTTCCGGGCCTGAATACGGACCTGGTCTTCTCAGGCCGGACGCCGGGAAAAATTGCAAGGCTCCTGAAGGAAAAGCAGTGCAGCGCGCAGGCGCCGGACGGGCATCTGACTGACCTGTCCCGCCCGCAGCCTCTTACACAGACCCAGCTGGGGATCTATCTGGACTGCGAAAGGATGAAAGGGCAGGCGGTATACAATAATCCTCTGCTGCTGCGTTTTCCTCCGGATACGGATCCGGAAAGGCTCAGGCGGGCGCTGGAGGAGACAATCAGGGCGCACCCCGGCCTGTCCGGGAAGATCGTCTCCGGGGATGACGGGTTGCCCGCCATGCTGTATGACGAATCATATACCCGGGGGGTATTCAGCATTGTTACCCGTCTTACGGAGAAGGCCTTTCAGGAGAAAAAAGACGTGCTTGTAAGGCCCTTTGACCTGACAAAGGACCGGCTCTTCCGGGCGGAATGCTTTCTTACGGAGGCGCATCTATATCTTTTCCTGGATTTTCATCACATTGTCTATGACGGTACATCCGGCCATATCCTCATGGAAGACCTGAAAAGCGCCTGGCAGGGGAAGGCGCCGGAACAGGAAACCTTTACTGCCTTTGACGTGGCAGCTGAGGAGCAGGCGCAGCGCTCAGGACCTGCATATGAAGCTGCCCGGTCATGGTACATGGAGCACTTCGGAGGGGCAGAGGGGATCTCCCTTCCGGAGGGGGACAGGCACGATAAAACCCCGGTATACGGGAGAAAAAGCATAGAGCTGGATGTTTCCCTTAAAGATTTCCGGGCCTTCTGTTTCAAAAGACAGATGACGGAAAACGTGGTATCCACCGCGGCCTTCGGGTACCTTCTTTCGGCATACGCGGGAAGCGGCGAAGCGGTTTTTTCCACCATCTACAACGGGAGGAAAGACAGCCGCACCGCCCGTACGGCGGCCATGCTGGTGAAAACCCTGCCGGTCATATGCCGCGTGAGAGAAGGTCAGACGGTCCACGCCTACCTTGCAGATGTCCGGGACGGGCTTCTGGGCGCCATGGCAAACGATCTGTTTTCCTTCACAGAGCTTTCCGGGAAAACGGGCATAACCGGGGACGTGCAGTTTGCCTGGCAGGGGGACATGTATGAAAACCCGGGGGACGGGGACATGTTTGCCATGGAAGACGTGCCGTATCCATCCGCCGGGGAAGCGCTGAGCCTGGACCTGAAGAACCGGGAAGACCGTCTTGTGCTGGATATAGCCTTTCAGGAAAACCGCTACAGTGAAGGATATATAGAGCATCTGGCTCATGCATACGGCCGGGTGCTTCAGGACCTTATCACCTTCCCGGATCTCAAGGACATCCGGCTGCTTGGCGGGGAGGAAAAGGACAGGGTTCTTGCACTCTCCTCGGGGGAAAAGCGCCCCTGCAGCGAAGATGAAACCTGGATTGACCTTTTTCAGAAGCAGGCAGAGAAGCACCCGGAACACATCTCGGTTGTGGACGCGTGGGGAAAATATACCTACTGGGAGCTGGATGAGGTATCAGGCCGGATTGCTGCCTGGCTTGTACGGCATGGCGTCAGGGAAAACACCTTTGTGGCTGTCCAGATGGGCAGGGTAAAGGAATTCATCTCAGCGGAGATGGGCATTCACAAGGCGGGGGCAGCCTACCTGCCCCTGGATCCGTCCTACCCTCAGGAGCGCATCTCATACATGCTTAAGGATGCGGAA
>CAMOVR010000260.1 GCA_946627565.1 uncultured Clostridia bacterium | reverse complement strand
TGCTGCAAAGCAGGATCCGGATCCTCCGTTTTTGTGCATGCTGCACAAAAATGCAGCCTGCGCCTTCTTTAACAAAAATACAGTAAACCCCGGGAGAAAATCCCGGGGCTTACTGTTGTGATAGTAATGATAGGGAGTGCGGCGTGTCCTCGCCGATCCTCGCTGCTTCCGGAAAGATGTGGTGGAGTCCGTCCGGAAACAGTTCTACCTTACTCGATGAATATGAACTGTATATGAACAAATCTGCTCATCCAGAAATTTTTTCCGCCCGTTTTCCGGCCGCTTCCTGCTCAGCGCCTGGATGACAGGTTTTCCCTCTCGGTATGGATGTTCTGGCTGAGATTGTTCACGTTAAGGGCGATATCGGAAACATACTTTTCTCCCTGGCCCAGCAGTTCGTCAAGATAGGCGAAGGTCTTCTGCCTGAGCTGTTCCATCTGGGCACGGTTCTTCTCCAGCAGTTCATTGGCTTCCACTTCCGCACGGCGGTACACCGTCTCACGGGAGACCATCTCATCCTGCTGCTGCTTGGCATAGCGCACAATCTGGTCCGCCTGCATTCTGGCATCGTTGACGGTGGCAGCAGCGCTCTGCTGAGCCTCCTGCTCCTTCTGTGCCTTGTAGGCTTCCATCTCCTGCTGGATGCGCTGGTAATCCATCTGGGCAGCCTTCATCTGCTGTTCCACTGCCTGGCGGGAGGTCTCCGCCTTGCCGAGAATGGACTCTGCATTCTTCCTGGCATCCTCTTCGATCTGCCGGGCGCGTGCCTGGGCATCTGCGATAACCGCATCACACTTCTGCAGCAGCCCGTCCGCATCCCCGATGGCGGAAGGCATGACCTGCTGAAGCAGTTCCATGCGGTCCAGCATTTCCTTGCGGGAGAGCATGCATTCGTTGGCACGCAGGAAGGCCTTGGGTGCGGTTTCCACCAGGTTTCTCAGTTCCCGGAGCACACGCATGGCCTGGCGGTAGGTGGCTTCCTGGACGGGTTCCTGTACGGGCTGCTGTACGGTCTTTGCCGCAGCGGGTTCTTCATCGTCCAGCACGGGTGCCTGTTCCATCACGTCTTCTTCGTTCACAGTGTTTTCCTCCACGACTTCTTCGGCCTGCTTCTCTTTGTTCGTCTCGTAAACTTCCATCATGGGATGCTCCTTTCATATTTCATCAGTCTAATGTAGACCGTTTTCCTTTCTCATGTTCAAAATGAGCGCGTATCATATCTTCAAGCCCTTCCGGGACAAAACCGGTCAGGTCGCAGCCGTAGCCTGCCATTTCCCGGACAGCGCTGGATGAGATATGGGAATGCTCCGGTTTCCCTATGAGAAACAGGGTTTCCACATCCGGCGCTATGGCCCGGTTGATCTGGGCAAGGCCCCTCTCCCCTTCAAAATCCGAAACGGCTCTGAGCCCCCGGATGAGAACGGAAGCGCCCTGCTCCCTGGCAAAGGCCACCGTCAGTCCCCTGCACGAGGTCACCTGCACCCTTTTCATATGGGCGGTGGCCTGGCGGATCATATACATTCTGTCATCCAGGGAAAAGGCGCACTGCTTGCCGGGATTGCTGGCAACTGCCACCAGAACCCTGTCAAACACGTTTGCGGCCCGCTCGATGATATCCATATGGCCCAGGGTGATGGGATCAAAACTTCCGGCATACAGACAGATTCTTTCAGGCGTCATGTTTATCTCCCTTCATCTGGAATATGCCGATGCCGGCAATCCCGTATTTGCGCTGGTCCACCATCTCAAGCAGGTCACATACAGCGGGCAGGCCGCTGTGGGCGTCATATTCCACGATCACCCTGCCCCCGATTTTCAGAAGTTCACAGACACGGCCTGTCACTTCCGTCAGATCGTGCATCCTGTAGGGCGGGTCCAGGAAAACCAGGTCAAAGGCTGCGCCTTCCGCTTTCAGCCTGTCCACCGCCTGATGCCAGTCGCACCGGAGAAGACGGCAGGCATCCTGAAAGCCCAGTTTTTCCACATTGCTCTTTTCGATCCTGTGTGCCTCGCCGGCACAGTCGCACAAAACGGCGCTTTCAGCTCCCCGGCTCACGGCTTCCAGCGCCAGGGCCCCGCTGCCGGCGAACAGATCCAGCACGTCCGAACCGTACACGCAGTTCTGCAGAATGTTGAACAGGTTTTCCCGCACCCTGTCCAGGGTGGGCCGTGTGTCCATCCCGCCGGGTGTATCAATGCTTCTGCCCCGCGCTTTTCCGCTTATGATACGCACATCATACCTCAGTTCAGCTGCACAGGACCCTTGGGCTGTGCCTGCCTGCGCTTCTTCTGGTTCTTCCTGGCGCGCTTTCTGGTATTGCGGGCAATATCCGTGTGCACCCTGGTGCGGATGGCCACGCCCCGGGTATATCCGATGCCGTAGGCAATCAGGGGAATCAGGATCAGGAGCGGGCTGAAGCGCTCCAGAGTCAGCAGTCCTTCAGGATTGGAAGAGCCCACAATATTGACAAAGGGCATGAGGGACATGCGGATGATCACCCGGAGGACACCCTCCAGTCCGAGGCTGGTGGCCGAATGGTAGAACGCCAGCGGGGCGGCCAGTTCTTCCCTGGCTTCCACGCCGCTCACCCAGGTGGGCAGCGCGCCCAGGCCCGTATACTGACGCTTGGCGATGATGGCAAGAATGATGGCGGCAATCAGGAAGGGCAGTGTGCCCAGAATGCCGGTGATGAATCCCTTCAGGGGATGATAGCAGCGGCTCAGTTCTTCCTTCCCCACTTCGCCGCCCGCCTCCCGGCGGTGATACATGATCTCGCCGTTGTTGACGGCCACGGATCCCTGGGACATGCCGCTGGAATAATAGACAGCCGCCGTGACAAAGATGACGGCACCGTTGAGCAGGATCCTCAGCCACAGGTTGTCAAAGGTCATGACGCCGCAGACAATCAGGTACAAAACAGCACAGGCCGCAAGGCCGCCCAGGAAAAGCAGAGCCGTCTTCCCCACGGTGGAGTCCACAGGATCTCCTGTCAGAAACGGCTTGCTCACCACAATGGGCTTGGCATCCGCCTTCTTATTGTTTTCCATATTGATCCAGTCCTTTTCTTATCCCGCCTTCTGTCTTTGGACATAAAGCGTTATCTGTTTTCAAAATCCCTCCGGTCCCTGGAAGACGCAGAGAGCAGCACCTCATAGCTGATGGTGCCGGCCCAAGCGGCAATATCCTCGGCAGAGACAGTTTCCTCCCCTTCTGTTCCCATGAGGGTCACGCCATCCCCGACGCATACATCCGGCACGTCGGTCACGTCCAGCATCATCTGGTCCATGCAGATGCGCCCGATCACCGGAACCCGCACCCCGTGGACCACCGCATATGCCTTTCCGCTGGCAGCGCGGTGGTATCCGTCCCCGTAGCCGCAGCTGACGGTGGCAACCACCCTGCGGTCATGGGCATGGTAGGTGCAGCCATAGGACACAAAGTCGCCCTTTTCCACCGTCTTGAGGAACATGATCCGGCTTTCCCAGCGCATGCACATGCGGAAATCCGCATCGGTTGCCACCGGCGGATAGCCGTACATCACAATGCCTGCCCGGACCATGTCAAAGGCCGCCTCCGGCATTCTCCGGAGTATGGCCGCGGAATTGGCACAGTGGCGCAGCACATCCCCGGGCAGATCCGCCGTCATGGAAATGAATCTGGACAGCTGCATATCCGTGTATGCCGGGCTGTCCCCGTCCGCGTCCGCAAAATGGGTGAACACCCCGGTGAGCCGTACGCCCTCTGTCTGTGCGATCTCTTCCAGCACAGCGTCCCGCTCGTCCATGTTCCTGACGCCGATGCGCCCCATGCCGGTATCCAGTTTCAGGTGCACCGCCAGCTCATGGCCCGTGACCCGGCTGGCCTCACCCGCTGTCCGGATATCTTCCGGCGTACATACCGTAAGGGTGATTTCCTCCGCTGCCGCCCATTCCATCTCCTCGGGCGTGCTTTCTCCCAGCACCAGCACCGGGGCGGACACACCGCCTTCCCTGAGTTCCAGGCCTTCCGGCACCGTGGCCACAGCCAGAAAGGATGCACCGGCCTCCAGAGCGGCCCGTGCCGTCTCCACACTTCCATGTCCGTAGGCGTCTGCCTTGACCACAGCCATGATCCGGGCGCTTTCCGGAACCATGGTGCGGATGATGCGGATGTTATGGCGGATTGCATCCAGATCAACAACCCGCCGGTTACGCTGACTGACCACGTTATCGCCTCTTATTCCTTATTCTTCAGATGCTCATGGATCTGCCGGTTAAGCATGTTGATGTCACCGCAGCCCATGGTAATGACCAGATCGCCCCTGCGCCAGTTTTTCACCAGCCATTCTTCCGTATCATCGAAAGTGGGCGTCCAGTATGCCTCGATTCCGTGTGCGCGCATGCCGTCCACCAGCATGCCCGCGTTCAGGTCCCCGGGATCCTGCTCCCTGGCTGCGAAAATATCGGTTACCAGTGTGATGTCCGCTTCCTGCGTGCAGGTCAGGTACTGGTCAAACAGGCTTCTGACCCGGCTGAA
>CAMOVR010000259.1 GCA_946627565.1 uncultured Clostridia bacterium | reverse complement strand
ATTTTCCGGACGAAACCTTTGATGCCCTGGTCAGCAACTATGTCTATCACAACATCCCCGGGGACAGGCAACAGTATCTTCTGGAGAGCCTACGCACGCTGAAAAAGGGCGGCACCTTTGCCATCCACGATATCTTCTCCGCCTCCAAATACGGGGATATGCAGGCCTTTGTGAAGAAGCTGCGGGATATGGGCTATAAGAAGGTGGAGCTCATTGACACAACGCAGGGCCGGTTCATGAACCGATTTGAGGCCTTCTGGATGGGGCTTTCCGGTTCCGCACTTCTCACCGGCGTAAAGTAAGGAACAAACCAGGATGAGGTAACATATGCAGATGCAGATCGCGGAAGGCCTCCTGATCCCCTTTCTGGGCACCAGTCTGGGGGCGGCCCTGGTCTTCTTCCTGAAAAAACAGATTTCTCCCGGCGTTCAGAAAGCCCTGACAGGCTTTGCCGCCGGCGTGATGGTGGCGGCTTCCTTCTGGAGTCTCCTGCAGCCCGCCCTGGAAAGCAGTACGGACATGGGCACCCTGGCCTTCCTGCCGGCATCCCTGGGCTTTCTCATCGGGGTGGGTTTCCTGCTGGCCCTGGACATGATCGTCCCCCACATGCATATGGACAAACAGCATGAGGGACCAAAAAGCGGCTTTAAGCGCACCACCAAGCTGATTCTGGCCGTGACGCTGCACAACATCCCCGAGGGCATGGCCGTGGGCGTGGTTTACGCCGGCTTCCTGGCCGGGGATACGGGCATCACTGCCGCCGGAGCCCTGGCTCTGGCCATTGGCATTGCCATTCAGAACTTCCCGGAGGGCGCCATTGTCTCCATGCCCCTTCTGGCGGAGGGCATGCCCAGGCAGAAAACCTTCTGGATGGGCGTCCTTTCCGGTGCCGTGGAACCCGTGGCGGGTCTTCTGACACTTCTGGCAGCCGGTCTGGTGACCCCTGTCATGCCCTATTTCCTGGCTTTTGCCGCCGGCGCCATGATGTATGTGGTGGTGGAGGAACTGATCCCGGAAATGTCCGAGGGCAGGCACTCCAATGTGGGGACCGTTTTCTTCTCCCTGGGCTTTGTGGTGATGATGATACTGGATGTGACGCTGGGCTGACCCGGTTCCCGGCTCCGGGCATGTAAAAAGACTGTGCAGGCGTGCACAGTCTTTTATCATGTCCCGCTTCTTCCTCAGAGAATCTCCCGGGTTTCCTCCAGGATCTCCGCTTCCGTGGCGGATTCCACAAAGGATGTCTCCTCCATGGCGCTGTCCGCCATGGCCTTATGCGCCACCACCGCCGTTATCCGTTCTTCTATGTCAAGGCCGGCAATGGCATTCTGGTTGCCATATCCGGGACAAGTATCACGAATCCGGGAAGCGTGTATTCCGAACCTGTCCTGCCGGTCACAGGTTCAGGGAATATCACGCTCATGGTGAGCGTGACCATCGTTGAACTGGAGAACTTCTCCTGAAGCATTGTTATACTCGTGAGCGTAATGATCCGGAAAATCGTATGTGGCGTCACGGTATATACGGAAATCAATCAAAAATCCGTTCCGGATTTTTGTGATTTCCAGTATATCAACTTTGTGCTGGAGGAAGCCCACCGGGGCGCCAACCTGATGAACAGCCACATAAGCAGAAAGTTCCCAGCATTGAAACCAGGGCAGAATGCTATCAGCTGGACTGGAACAGTAACGAAAGGGATTATCAGGTTGAACTGGCGTTTTTTATTGCTTGACAAGTGTGGCATACGTAAATTACCATTTATCATGCATGTATGCTTAACTTCTCCAACACAAATGCTGTAAAGATTATTGAGAATCAAAATGGCAATGCAATGATAATATCGGCACCAGTTGTTAAAAATTGATGGATTATAGGAGGGGCAGCTATGTCGGATCAAGAAATCAGAGAAGTATTTACAATGCTGGGAATAGAAATATCTCCTTTGCCGGAGCATTATAACCCGACCGATTATGGCAGAGAATTAATGAGATCAGATCATGGTACTGTTGGAGTGTCATACTCGGATCGGGTGGTAACAGATGCAGAGGATTCAACATTGAAAGCAGTTTACAGTTAATAACACATTCACATTTTCAAGCCGCGAAAGCGGCTATTTCTTTTGGAGATGTGAAAAAAATGATCTGCGTGTATCCTGCCAACTGCATGGATGAAACGAATACTGATAACGAGAAGTAGCATATACTGCTGCCAAGGAGAATAGTAAGCTATCCTCGCCGGGTGGCGCCCGGAATACTCATCCTTTCGCCTTCCAGGACCAACAGGGGGTCAAGAGTGTGATTTATCCCTTCCGGGGCCCCGGTTCCGGGCTTTTCAAAAAGACTGTGCAGGCGTGCACAGTCTTTTATCATGTCCCGCTTCTTCCTCAGAGAATCTCCCGGGTTTCCTCCAGGATCTCCGCTTCCGTGGCGGATTCCACAAAGGATGAGATCTCCTCCATGACGCTGTCCGCCATGGCGTTATGCGGCACCACCGCTGCTACCCCTATGACAATTACCTGGTGCACATCCTGCTCATCTGTTTCCGCCGCAGAGACATGGAAACGGTTCTGCAGCTGCGAGACCAGGCTTTTGACCACCATGCGTTTTTCCTTCAGGCTGTGCACAAAGGGCGCGTGCAGCCGGAAGGTCATGGCCGCAATTCTCACCGCGTCTTTCCTCCTTCGTCTCTGTCCATTCAGCCCATGAACATGGCCACGGCACGCTTTGTATCGCTGCTGAAGTCATCCAGGTCATCCATGGTGATGACATCATCCTCCAGCAGTTCCGCCAGTGTCTGGTACATGGTGGACCGGCTCACCTCGGCCACAACCCCCGCACTCCTTTTGTCCTCCCGGATCCGTTTTTCCAGCTCCCAGAAGTGATCAGATGCTTTCCCCGGGGAGGACAGGAGCCGGGCATATCCCCGCACAAGCTCCTTCATATAGTCTTCCTGCCATTCAGGCAGGCACCTGCGGAACAGCTTCCAGTCCGATTCATTGACAGCAATCATCCATTTTCAGTCCTTTCCTTCTGCAGATTCCCTGCTTTTTCATGCGTTTTCCTTATTCTTCGCCGATTTCCTTCAGGCCCCTGCTGCCAAGTGCCATCAGGCGGCGGCAGTAATCGTCGCTGCGCTTCTGGATATCGTCCTGATACACCTCCAGTTCAGGCATGGAAACGGCAAAGAAATCATACTCCACCCGGTCAAAAATGTGCCTCTGTCCAAAGGAGATCAGCTGGTGGAAGGACTTTTTCGCCTTCTCCCTGTCCCCCAGGGCAGCCCAGGCCAGACCCTGGTAATAGATATAGTCCGAGGGCTGGTCGTTATAATAGCGCACGGGTTCAGGGGTCTGGGACCCTTCTGCGGCCTTTTCGAAGCAGGCCCGGGCCCCTTCCTCATCCTTTTCCATCCGGCGGGCGCAGCCCATCACATACCAGGCCCGGTTGTCAGGCACGTTATCCAGCTTGCCCTCCCCAAGGTTCGGGGGATAGGACAGGGTCATGGAGGCATAGGCTTCTGCCTTTTCGGCATCCCCTTCTTCAAGCGCCTTTTCCGCCAGGCTGAACAGGGCCGTCTTGTATTCGTCCGCCACCTTGCCCTCGCCGCCTTCCCACACATGGAAGGTATAGCGCTTCAGGATGTCCAGGGCCTCCTCATGGCGTCCGTCCTGATTCAGCAGGGAAACATAGGCCAGCATCAGGGCATAGCGGTCCTCAAGAATGTCCCGTTTTTCCTCCAGCAGGGCAAGGCGCTCCTTCACCGGCCTGTCAAGCCTCTTCAGGAGCTGCTCCTGTTCCAGCAGGAAGCGGCTGTTGTCCTTTTCCAGTCTGCAAGCCTGCGCAATCTCCCCTGCCGCCAGGTTACGGTCCCCGTGGTTGTAATAGGCAATGGACAGGTTCCGGTGGGCGGGGGCCAGATCCGGCTCCTGGGCCACGGCTTCCTTCCAGTGATACACCGCTGCATCGTACTGCTTTTTGTCATAGAGCAGTTCACCCAGGTAATAATGGGCCCTGGGTGCCTGATCCGCCAGGGAAATGGCATATTCCAGGATCAGCTTTTCCTGCACCCGGTTCGGGAAGCACAGCTCCGCAGGCAGGCTTTCCGCCTTTCTGATATCCTCTCTGGCCGCATCCTCCCTTCCCAGTCTTCCTTCCGCCTGGGCCAGGGCATAATACTTCATGGGCCCCTCTTCCGGGCAGGCGGACAGCACAGCCGCCGCGTCATCATAAAAACCGAAGCCGGAAAGCTCATAGGCCGCATTCAGGTATGCCTCCAGCCGGCCGCCGGTGGCCTGCGGGAAGGCTTCCCTGTCCGAGGAGCGCCACAGCAGGGACAGGTACAGAGGATCGATCTTCAGGCTTTCCTCCACAAACTGTGAAAGGGCCGCCTCTTCCCCTTCAAGGTGCGCCAGGATGGAGGCCTTCAGGGAACGGGCCTTCATATCGTGCCAGCCTCTCAGCAGGCTTTCCTCCGCAAACTGCAGGGCCTGTCTGAGTTTTCCCTGCCTGACGCAGATGCAGGCCAGATGGAAGAAGGCCGCGCCTGCCGTCTCCCCGCTCCATACCGCCTTATAGAAGGC
>CAMOVR010000258.1 GCA_946627565.1 uncultured Clostridia bacterium | reverse complement strand
CGCAAAAGGCACAGTGTCCGGACTTTTGACGGCAATGCCCTGAAGGAACCGGATCAGGCACTGCTTGAAGGCTTCACGGCGAAGCTGACAAATCCTTTTCATATACCCGTGGAATTCCGGTTTCTGAAAGCCCAGGAACACAGTCTTTCCAGTCCTGTTATTCTGGGCACGGATCTGTATGTCGGTGCAAAAGTGAAACGGCAGGACCATTTTGAGCTTGGCTACGGATACAGCTTTGAGTCGTTCTGCCTGTATGCAGAGAGTCTGGGAATCGGCACCGTCATGCTGGCCGCCACCTTCAGCAGGGACACGTTTGAAAAAGCCATGGATCTCACGGAAGGGGAAGTACTGCCCTGCGTAAGCCCGGTGGGGTATCCGGCCGCAAAGAAGTCAGTCAGGGAAACCATGATGCGCAAGGCCATCCGGGCAGATGACCGTCTGCCCTTTGAGCAGCTGTTTTTTGACGGCGCTCCGGACCGGCCCCTGTCGGTTCAGACAGCAGGTGTATTTGCCGACTGTCTTGAGATGGTGCGGCTGGCGCCTTCCGCCGCAAACAGACAGCCCTGGCGGGCAGTCCTGCAGGGACAGACCGTCCATTTCTATGAGCTCAAATCCATGAAGGATTCCCCTCTGGGGGACATTCAGAAGGTGGACATGGGAATCGCCCTTTCGCATTTTGACCTTGCGGCAAAGGAAAAGGGCATTTCAGGGGCGTTCTTCTTCGCTTCTCCGGATATGCCCGTTCCGGAAAACATGCATTACATGGTTTCCTTCGGGGTGAAGGCCTGATGGATACCAGGTTTTCATCGGCCATTCACGCCCTGATTCTGATCTCGGAAGCTGAAAGACCCATGTCATCTGAGCAGATTGCGGAAAGTGTCGGCACCAATGCCAGTTACATCCGCAGGGTCACCGGTATGCTTAAAAAGCGGGGCATCATCCGCAGCAGCCAGGGTGTCAGCGGTTTCAGCCTTCTGATTCCCCCGGAGCAGCTTTCTCTTTACGAGATTTACCGGGCTGTAAACGAAACGGAAGATGTGCATATCTTCGACCTGCATCAGAACCCAAATGATCTGTGCATCGTAGGCAGGCACATCCGCCCCACACTTTCCCATATGTTCCGCGGCATCGAAGAGCAGGCGGAGCGGGAGATGAAGGATACGACCCTGAAAGACTGCATGGAGGAGATGCGAAGCAGGATCCTGCAGGAAGAAAACGGTGAGGACAGCCATGCCCGGCAGCTGTAACCATGACATTTCCATGCCGGGGCAGGCATAAAAACCATGACTGCATTCAGATATGCCAATATAAAACCATTTCTCAAGGAGTAAGAGTATGCCATTTCAGCAAACCATTCTGCCCCAGTTCCGGGACGCAGACCCGGATGGCCTCATTGGACTGAAGGGAAGTATGCACTACTTCCAGGATATCCACACCTATTACATGCACATCTTTCATAAGGGAAACGATGAACTGCCGGAACTGTACGGGGCAGCCTGGGTCTATACAAAATATCATGTGTCACTCAAGCACAAGCTGGACTATACAGATACGGCGGATCTTTCCGTATGGATGGAGCCTTACCGGCAGCCTGTGCTGGTGAACCTGAACTTTGTGCTTCGCCAGCATGGGCAGACTGCCGCCACGGGCAAGCTGGAAAACTGCGTATTCAGCCTGGTGCGCCAGCGTCCTCTGCGCCTGAGCGCCATTGAGTTTCCGGAGGGAATTCCGGAGGAAAACCCGGAAAGCGTACCGGACTTTGTCCGGCTGGAACCGTCCACGGAGGGCATGGAGAAGCGCTACAGCCGGGTTGTGCGCATGTCGGACCTGGACAAAAGCAATCACATGACCAATCTGCGGTATATTGATATGTTCCAGGATGCATATGATTCCGCATTCTGGAAGACGCTTGACCCCAGGGAGATGGAGATTTCCTTCCTGTCCCAGTGCCGGGAGGGAGAGGAACTGACGGTTCTCGGCCGCACAGAAGAGAATGCCGTGTATCTGGCCGCGGTGCATGCGGATGGAAAACCGGCCTCCATGGCCATGTTCAGCAGATCCTGATCATCCGGCAGTTCTGGCTGAGATGACGCCGCCTGTGAAACAGACAGGAAACAAAGCATGGCGGTAAATGTCAGAGCCATTATCGAGGCCGTGCGGGATCGCTGCAACCTGATCTGGCTGGAAAACCTGAACCTGAGAGGGGACTACAAGGCCCGCATTCTGGAATGGGTGCACGTACATCATCCGGAGCTGGACGGACTGTACCATGAAATCTACAGCAGGGGAAAGCGTGATTACCGGAGCGGGCTGGATGCGGAGCTGAAGGCTTACGCCGCGGCAGAGGGATTCCCATATGTCCGGGATGACGATTCGAAACGTTCAGCCTTCGGGGAGCTTCCGATTATTGCCAACTACTTCTACCACGAAGAGGTCAGGAAGTCGGCGAAGAAAGAAGCCAGGTGAGCAGGAAATGAGGTGACAGTCCGTGCACGATATATGGAATCCATGGCACGGCTGCAGAAAGTGCAGCGAAGGCTGTCTGAATTGCTATATGTTCTATCTCGACGCCCAGCGGGACAGGGATGGGGGAGAAATATACAGGACGAAGGCCGGTTTCCGCTATCCTCTCAGCAAAACGCGCAGCGGGGAATACAAGGTCAGAAGCGGTGAGATGCTCCGGGTCTGCATGACCTCGGATTTCTTTCTTGAGGAAGCTGACCCGTGGCGGGAGGAAGCCTGGGACATCATCCGCCAGAGGCCGGATGTGAAATTCTTCCTGCTGACCAAGCGGCCGGAGCGTGTCGCAGACCACCTGCCGGATCACTGGGGTGACGGCTGGGAAAACGTGATGTTCAATGTCACATGCGAGAACCAGAAAAGGGCGGACGAGCGGATTCCGATCCTGCTTAAGCTCCCCTTCAGGCACAAGGGCATCATGTGCGCTCCCTTCATCGGGCCGGTTTCCATCGGGGCGTATCTCCCATCTGGACAGATTGAGCAGGTGCTGTGTGACGGGGAAAACTACGGCGGTGCCCGTCCGTGCCACTACGAATGGGTCAGGCAGCTCCACGATGAATGCGCAGCGTACAACGTGACCTTTGTGTTCTGCGGAACGGGCAGGAGGTTTGTTAAAGACGGCAGGATGTACAGCCTGGAAGGCAGCGTACAGACCGAACAGGCCAGTAAATCGGGCCTGAGCTTCCAGGGAAAGCCCATTCATTTCCGCCTTACGGATGCCTGGGGCTGCCCCATCCCCGAAGAGAAGCTGTATAAGCCGTATTTCAGGGAACGCTGTCAGAAGTGCGGCATGAGGCTGACCTGCAATGGGTGCAGCCGGTGCGGAAAATGCTTATAGTGCAAATCAAACATGGCCTCCTGATACGCAGTGCGCCGTCAGGAGGCCATGTTCAGATGCCGAAGTTTGCAGGTCACAGTTTGACTCTTTGCTTATGCCGTTTCTGCGTCCTGACACAGGAAGCCGGTATTCACCTGTCCTGAATCATTTGCTGAATGGTAGCTGCATACATGTCCGGATGATTGATGGAAAAGTCACCGTGCCTGAAATCCTTCAGGTGGTGCAGCGTGCAGGCCGGGCGCATTTCGCAGATGATTTCCGCTGAGTTCCGTACCGTACGGGTTTCTCTGTCCCCGACATACACATGGATCTCCGCAGAAGACTCCCTGAAAGCATCCTTCAGCGTATAGGATGTGTTTGCCCTGAGAAAAGCGATCATGTCCTGTTTCTGGATCAGGCAGGTATCCCGGTAATAGTCTTCAAAAAGTTCGGGTTTCATGTGCAGAGAACGGAACTGCATCCTGGCAAAGCTTCTGTTTCGGATGAGACCGTAGCTGCTACCAAAGGCCGGGGCAATCAGTGCATTTGTCAGCCTGGATGGAATGACACATGCACTCTCCACCAGGGCACAGGAACAGATATCTTTGCGCTGCGAGAGTATTTCAAGCAGAATCTGTCCGCCAAGGGAAAGACCGCCCATCAGCAGAACGGAGCCATGCAGGTGTTCATCGATGAAGGAAATGATCCGGGAGGCGTTCTCTTCAATTGTTGTAAAAGGGGAGTCGCTTCCGGCATGTCCGTCCAGGACAGGCAGGATGATATGATAGTCCGCTTGAAGAAGCTCTGCTGCCTCCCGGTAGTTCCACCAGGACAATCCTCCGCCGTGCAGCAGTAAGATGGTCTCGTTCTGCTTTGATCCGTATTCCTGAAACTGCATGGCTTGTACACCTCGCTCACCTGGGATGGATACCTGAGACCTGCGTTCTGAGCAGCATATGTAAACGGAGATACAGACATTTGCAGCGCCCCGGAGGTGATGCTGTCTGCAGATTATTTCACATAATGGATCCGGGCCGGGTCAAACCGGTCCTGCTGCTTCCGCTCCTCGGCAGGATAGCCGTACGGGAAGATGGCAAAGGCCCGGACGGTATCCGGCAGGCCCAGGATCTCCTCAACCGCTTTCATACGGTCCTCCAGGGGAGCAATCCCCAGCTACACGCCGCCAAGCCCCTGGGCATCTGTTTCCAGCCACAGGTTTTCCATGGCGATGGACAGGTCAATCTGGGCAT
>CAMOVR010000257.1 GCA_946627565.1 uncultured Clostridia bacterium | reverse complement strand
ACGGCGGACACCACCGGGTCAATGATCTTCACCCAGTAGCGTGCCGTCAGGCCGAGAATGCCTTCAAACACGCCGCCCACCAGCACGGTCCCTATCACGGCCCCGTATCCGTACCGGGCTGCCACGGCGCTTATGGGCACGATGAAGGTGAAGCTGACACCCATGAAAATGGGCAGCCCCGAGCCTACCTTCCACAGGGGTGTGGACTGGATAAAGGTGGCGATGCCGGCAGCGATCATGGCATTCTGGATCAGGATCAGGATTTCTTCCTGGGACAGGGAGGGACTGGCTGCCGCGGCCACAATGCCGATGGGGACGATGTTTGTCACAAACATGGCCAGAATCTGCTGCAGGGAAAAGGGAAGCGCTTTAAGCGGATTGACCTTGCCTGTAAGTGAGCGTAGAGGATTGCTGTTCATGCTCTGTTCCTTTCAAAGGCCGGGATGCTCCGGAAGGGGAGCAGGTCGGAAGATATCCGTATGGGTGAGCCCTGTTACTTCAGGTCAAAGCGGGACAGGACATCCCGGCCGGAGCCTTCCTCCAGCATGCCGAAGAAGAATTTCTCTTTCTGGGGGGAATCCAGGATCCGCACAGGCTTGACCTGGTTGGGGGATGAGCCCTTGTAGATCTTGAATTCACGCCAGAGCGCGTGGGTCTGGGGCTGCTGAAGGAGCACAACAGGATGGCCTATGCTCCGGTCATAGCGGCAGGTATAGTATTCCACATTGACCTTGCAGAAGATTTCCTCAAAGATTCTGGCATATTCTTCCAGTCTGTCCACCGGAAGGGGACGGTCCGGCTCCGCCAGCAGCACATACCTTCCGGGATCGTGGTCATAGTCGATATACAGGCAGTAGTCGTCGATCTGGCAGCCGATCCTTTTGGCAAAAGCATTCACGGCGTGGCTCAGGTGCTCTTCCGTTGTCTTTTCCGCGGCCAGGTTGACCATCTGGCTGATGCGGTAGGCAAAGGTGATCTGGGGCATGGTGTTGTGGAAACCCAGCACCCGGATTACGTCCCGGATGCGGTAGCGGTAGAAGCCGGACAGGTTGGTGATGATGATTTCGTATTCCTTGCCCGCCTCCAGCTGATTCAGCGTCAGGGGATGCTGCTCATCCCCGGAGCCGTCCGTGGGCAGGAACTCGAAAAAGCAGCTGTCGGTCAGAAGGTCATACTTGGGGTCGTTCATGCTGCTGGCGGAGGCAAAGATGCCTTCCGAAGCGGCGTACACGGAATAATCGATGGGAATGTCGCCGGTATACTGCTTCACCTTGTTTGCATAGATGGCAAAGCCGCCCGTTCCGATGGCGCTGATGTAGGAAAGGTTGGGCCAGAGCTTTGGAACGATGGGGGTATCAAAGCCCTCCTCAAAGATTTTCCTAAGCTCCCTTGCCCTCTCCGGTTTCTTTTTCAGGTAGGGCAGGATGGGCTTCAGTTTGTCCGGGCTCTCCACCATATCCGGGTTCACGGTCCCGTTTTCGATATCGTCGCAGATCATCTGCCAGTTGTTCTTCATGAAGCCCAGCATGTCGGATAAGTTGGTCATGAAGGAGGAGACCATATAGCTGGTGTCCTTATCCTCCAGGGCAAAACGGATCCGCATGTACTGCATGTTCATGCCGCCGGTGGGGAAGATGATGGGCAGGGGGGAGGTCAGGAAGAAGGGCATGACCTTCCTGAATTTCCGTATGGCCTGGCCGGAAACGGAGCCCTTGGGGGTGCCGTCGGCCATGGTGCCGGATTCGACTTCCATGGCGTTAAGCCCTCTGCCCACCGGCAGGGGACGGTGAAGCGTATCCCGGTAATAGCGCCTTGCCAGGGCGTACATGCGGATGCCGGAGTAATCCTGGTACACGTTCATGGCCCGGTCCGTCAGCGGGATCTGTTTCTGTACCCCGATGCTGCCGGAGGTTTCCGCGTACTGAACCACCGGATAGGCGGTGATCAGGTTCGTTTCCCCCTTTTTGACCATCCGCTCGATGAAGGGTGCGTAGTCGTCATAGGTGGTATAGGGTACTTTTTCCTGGAATTCACGGATGGAATGAATGTCTTTGAAGCCGTATTTCCGTCCGTATTCCGTGTCCTGGTTGTCCTTAAGAAGCTGCATGAGCATCTGTTCATTGGAGCCCATGGCGTCCCTGCTGTGCGCGTCCATCCGCTTCAGGGCATTTTCGCCTTTGTGGATCATGACCTGCAGCATGGCCCAGGTAATGAGTTTGGTTGCCTTCATCGTTTAGCATCCTTTCTGAAATGAATGGAAACCATGTTCTGACCCGGAAGGTATGATCTGCGTGCCAGGGCACGCCATATCATCATTTGTTTCTGATCAGGAAAACAGCTGTGGATACGGCCACAAAGATGTTGGATGCCACGCCCACGTAATTGCGGATGATCAGGCTGAAGGCACTGTACATCAGGGCGTTCAAAAGAAAGGCCAGTTTGAGGTTCCTTTCGCTGTCCACAAAACGGAACATGGCGACGGAATACTCCAGATTCGCAACAATGGGCAGCCAGCCGATGAGGCCACGGTTGTTGAAAACGGCCCCCAGAACAACGCCAAGCAGGATCAGAATCCATTCCACCGCCCTGTTCTGGATTTTCCGCATGGCCACCAGGTTGCGCAAAATGGCCACGGCGTTCTGCACGGTACTGCTGTATCCTTTCAGCAGGATGGTACCTGCGCCGTAAAACAGCTGGCTGATGATCTGGTACCCGAGAATCTCTTCCCGCTTTTTCCGCGTGCTGCTGATGGAATCCGTCACCATGGCGCACAGACTGCTGATATTCCCGATCAGGATCTCGTTTTGCATGATTGCATCCTCGTTTGTGTGCTTTCAGGGGAAACGCAGGATCTGTGCGTGTCCCCTGAAAACGTTTAATCGTTTTCGTGGCTGGTATCAGGAACCTGCTCTCCTGCTGCCTTCTTTTTTGCCATGTCCAGATTCCAGCGGATATGCTCCTTCAGGTCCTCCCTGGAATCGAAGGCCAGACCGAAGGTGCGCTGGATCTTGCTGACATCATACAGTGCATGGGGCTTTTCCTGTGTGGGAGAGGTGATGCGGCTTTCTGATTCCGGCATCATTTCCTTTGCCATTAAGGCAATCTCATACCAGGAGACAAAGTTCTGCCCCAGGGCAAAGAATACCTCCTCATTGAGATCGTTCTCCACCAGCTTCAGATAGACCTGGGCAATCTGACGGGCGGAGAGAAACTGGGTGCCGTCGTTTTTGTCCCAGGAGATATCCCGTCCAGCCACGATGTCTTCGCAGATTCTGGCAAAGCGCCTGTCGCTCTGGGAGGATCCCCCCGGCACCGCGGCGTATTCCGGTCTTTTCTGCCGCGGGTATACATGTGATCATGATTCTGCTATCATTTTTTCCATGATCTGCCCACAGGTGGACAATGCCGAGGTGCACCGTGCACACAGGCATTTCAGATCCATCTTGTCATCTGGCATTATGACGCATCTGATGCGGACGGTCAATGCATATATGACGTGCCTTTATATGAAAAGACCCGGAAAGAGAGGTCCGGGAGGGGGCGCCGGAAGGCGGACAAAAGGAAAAGTTTATGGAAAAGCATATTTCAGAAAGGACAGCAGGTCAATGGCAGCAGAAGCAGGCTGCTGAACAGATATGGCTGTTTTTCACGGTCAAAGCTGTGAAAAGAATCAGTGTAATGATACAATCGGCTGTGAGAAAGAAAACTTGTGCAGCTGATAAAAAGAAACGGGGTGGAACGGTATGACAGGCATTGCAATAGCCATGGTTGCTGTTTTCGCATTTTTTGTCATAAGAACATATGTGTGGCAATACCATGCCAGACTGAATGGTGTGAATGCTGAAGCACATGTCAGCCGGATCGAACATGTAGTTCGGGTTGGGGGATACGGTGAGGAATGCCCGATAACGTACTATTATGTGATATTTCAGAGGGGCGATGGGCTGGAAACAGAAGCAAGGCTGTTGAATCCCAATCAAAAGTTAAAGCAGGGCAGTTGTGTCAGAATTCGGTATAATCCCGGGCATGAAGATGTTGCGACACTGATAAAAATTCGGGAATAGCAATGGACGGGCCAACAGAAAACCGGCAGTGTGCATATCGGGAGGGGAAAAAATGGAGATCAAAGAATACAAAAACTATAAGGAAGCGGAGATTCGTCGGCTTTATACTGAAGTCGGATGGATTGCGTATACTGAGAACATGCCGGTGCTGGAGCAGGGATACAAAAACTCCTTACTCGTTTTGGCTGCATACGAGCGTGATGAGCTGCTTGGAATCATCAGAGTTGTCGGTGATGGATTTACGATTGTATTCATTCAGGACATTTTAGTGTTTCCCGGCGCACAGCGTAAAGGAGTTGGAACCGCTCTGCTGAAAGCCGTTCTTGAAAGATATCCTGATGTTCGACAAATTGAGTTGACTACGGACAATACGCCTGAAACGGTTGCTTTCTATAAGTCATTGGGTTTTTCTGAGCTTTCGGAAACAGGCTGCTGTGGCTTTATGAGATGCTGATACATTCCAGTTTGTATGGACAGCGGTAAATCGGAATTTACGGAGGTAAGCAAATGGAATACAGGATCGAGGACTTGACAAAGGAAGAAG
>CAMOVR010000256.1 GCA_946627565.1 uncultured Clostridia bacterium | reverse complement strand
GCCGGCGGCATCATGACCAACTACTCCGTCAACGCTGACCTGAACAACAAGCTCTATTTCGAAGGCGAGCAGTATTACGGCGGCGCTTTCGCAGCCTTCAAGTATGATCTCCTTAAGCAGATCGGATGGGACGGCTACATCATCTCTGACTGGGGCCCCCTCTCCGGCGGCAACGGTGCCTGGGGCTGGAAGGATTACACCAGCGGCGAGCGTGTTGCCCGCGCCATCGAACTGGGCATGAACCAGATGGGCGGCTTCAGCGATATGGACGCCATGCAGGAAGCCTGGGAAATCCTGGTGGACGAGCACGGTGAAGAAGAAGCTCTTGCTCTCATGCGTGCCTGCGCTTACAAGAATGTAGTTGCCTGCATGCGCCTTGGCCTGTTTGAGAATCCCTACTGCTCCATCCAGCACGTGATGGAAACCAACTGCACCGAGGAAACCCTGGCCTACGGTATTCAGACCCAGCTCAAGGCTATGGTCATGCTGAAGAACAACGGCCTGATCAAGGATAACACCGCATCTGAAGAAAAGCTCACGGTTTATGTGCCCGCCCTGTTCACGGCCGGCTCCACTGGCTGGGGCAACCGCTACAACAAGGCAAGCGCTGCTCCCGGCATGAGCGTTGCTTCCCTGGAAAAGTATTTCAACGTGATTACCGATACCATCGGTGATCCCACCGGTACTGCCCCTGACGGCAGTGCCGAACATCAGCCCAGCGACATCGTGGCTCCCTCTGCTGAGGAACTGGCCAAGGTGGACCTGATCATCATGCCCATGACCGGCCCGTATGTTGCCTCCACCGTGGACAGCAACTATGACGAAACAAACGATGAAGAATACGGAATGTACACCGCGCCCAACCTGCAGTACAACTCCTATACTGCCTCCGGCGCCCGCAATCCTTCCATCGGCGGCGAGATCCAGGTGATCACCTTCAACGACGGCTATGAGATGCAGACCACCTACCGCAAGCAGAACCTGTCCTACTGGAACAAGACTGCTCCCAATGCCTCTACCTATGCACATCTTGAGAAGCTGGAAAGCATCAAGGCTATGGGTCTTGACAAGCCCATCATCGTTGTGATGAAGGCCAACAACTCCGGTGCCATGGTATGGTCTGAAGTTGAACCTCTCGCTGACGTGATCTTCTATCGCTACGGCAGCGTTTCCGATGATGCCGCAGCCCAGATCATCGCAGGCAAAGTGGAGCCCTCCGCTCTGCTGGTTGAACAGCAGCCCGCCTCCATGCAGGCAGTGGAAAAGGAAAAGGAAGACGTATCCCGCGATCTGGAATGCTATGTGGATGCCGCTGGCAACGCATATGATTTCGCATTCGGTCTCAACTGGTCCGGCGTGATCAACGACGAGCGCGTGGCTACCTATTCCGCAGAACCGCTTACCAAGGTGGAAAACCTGGAATTCCATTACGCTGAGTAAGCCTTACGGAAGATCTTTTAACCTCTAACATCAGGGGGCAGGGGAAATCCCCTGCCCCCTTTCATAACAGGAGTAAGACGGGAACGGCCGGACGCGCTTTCCCGGATGGCTCCGGTAAGGAGGAAATGACAATTGGCTGACCTGATCGTTTCGATTCTTACACCCATCATCGTCTCCATGGGTGCCAGCGCTGCGGACGTGGCGAATTATGTGCATGCGGTGGAGCCCCAGATCAACATCATCATGATTGCACTGGCTGTCATGATCCTGATCATGGTCCTGGCACACTGGCTCTGCAGAAAGGGCAACCGCCATGTGATCCGTTTTTCCGCCGTGGTGGCGTGGCTGGTGGTGGTGGTTATCTGTGCCAATTCCATGGTCCAGGGACCGCTGAAATCCATTCTGTCCAATGTTACCAGCGCCCCCAAAGCGGAGTTTTCCGAAGATATGGTGTTAAACAGCCGCCAGGTGATTTCCGAAGTGGGCCAGGACGGCATCACCCTGGTCAAGAATAACGGACTGCTCCCGCTTAAGGAGACCGGCAACCTGAATGTGTTCGGATGGGCTTCCTGCTTTCCTGTTTACAGCGGTACCGGTTCTGCCTCTGCGGGGGATGCCGGCCCTGCTGTCAGCACCCTGGCTTCCCTGCGGGATGCCGGGTTTGCCGCCAACGGGGATCTGATGAAGCTGTACCTGAATTATTCGAAGACATACAAGACCGACCGTCCCTCCATTACCATGCAGCAGCAGGACTGGACGCTGCCCGAGCCCCCCAGGGACAGGTATACGGATGAGCTGATGGCAAACGCCAAAGCCTATTCCGACACGGCTGTCATCGTCATTGGCCGCAGCGGCGGTGAAAATGCCGACCTGCCCGCAGACATGAATGCGGTGATTCACGGCACGTACAATGTGGCAAAATCCGGGGTCATTGAATCCAAGTACGCCACAAACTACGGCTACACCGGCGGCGTATATACCAACAACGGTGATTATGACGACTTTGAACCGGGTGAGCATTACCTGGAACTGTCCCGCACAGAGGAAGACATGGTGGATCTGGTCTGCAGTACCTTTGAGAAGGTTATTGTGGTCATCAACGCCAACAACCCCATGGAGCTGGACTGGGTGGACAGGTATGACTCCATCGGTGCCGTTCTGCTGGTGCCCGGCACAGGAAACGCTGGCATGACCGCTCTGGGCGGCATCCTGAACGGTTCCATCAATCCCTCCGGAAGAACCGTGGACACGTATCTGAAGGACTTCACCAGGGCACCTTCCTTCCATCATTCCGGCAATTCCGGCAATCATCTGTACACCAATGTGGATGACCTGATCAAGAAGATCGGCCGCAATGACATCAGTTTCCAGGGTGTTATTTCTTTCACGGATTACGTGGAAGGCATCTACATGGGCTACAAGTTTTATGAAACTGCCGCCGCGGAAGGTGCCATTGCGTATGACGAGTATGTCCAGTACCCCTTCGGCTACGGCATGAGCTACACAAGCTTTGAGCAGTCCATCACGGATTTTAAACAGGATGAAACCACCCTTACCGTCTCGGTAAAGGTAACCAACACCGGCAGCACGGCCGGCAAGGACGTGGTGGAACTGTACTTCACGCCGCCCTACACAAACGGCGGGATTGAAAAGTCTGCGGTCAATCTTCTGGACTTTGGCAAGACCGGCATTCTTGAGCCCGGCGCTTCCGAAACACTTACCCTGACGGTTCCCATGGAAAATCTGGCCAGCTATGATTCTTCCTGCATCAAGACAAAGGATGGCGGCTATGTGCTGGAAGCCGGCGACTACGAGGTATCCATCCGCCGCAATTCCCATGAAGTGATTGAGGCAAAGAGTTTTACCCTCGCCGCCGATGTGGTCTACGAGGACGGCAGGCCCAGTGACAAGCAGACTGTGGAAAACCGCTTTGCATCCATGGAGGGAACGGACAAGACCTACATTTCCCGCAAAGACAGTTTTGCCAATCTGGCGGAAGCTGTTGCGCCCCATGCGACGCTTGAACTGAGCAAGGATGAGTCCAAGCAGGTACAGAACTGGGCTTACGGCAACAGAAACTATGATCCGAAGGATTATGACAATCCCGACGATGTGATGCCCACCACCGGTGCCAGCAACGGTCTGACCCTCTCGGATCTGGCGGGCAAGCCCTATGATGATCCCCAGTGGGAGCTGCTCCTGGATCAGCTTTCCGTGCAGGATATGGTCACGCTGATCAACACGGCGGGCTGGAACACCGCGGCCATCGAATCGGTGGGCAAGGTGGCCACCAGTGAGTTTGACGGACCTTCCGGTTATTCCAATTATCTCACCGGCAGCATGGGTACCCAGTTCTGCACCGAAGTTCTGCTGGCTCAGACATGGAACAAGAATCTGGCTGAAAAGGTGGGGGATGCCATCGCTCAGGAATTCGCCAGCGCCAACAGCTTTGGCTGGTACGGCCCTGCCATGAACCTGCACCGCTCCGCTTTCTCAGGCCGCAACTTTGAGTACTATTCTGAAGACGGCACCCTGTCCGGCCTGATGGCTTCCGCAGAGGTGAAGGGTGCGGCAAAGTTTGGTGTCTACCCGTATCTGAAGCATTTTGTCGCCAATGATCAGGAAACCAACCGCTGCGCTTTCCTGCTCACCTTCATGACCGAACAGAACCTACGCGAAAATGTGCTCAAGCCATTTGAAACGGTCATCAAGAATTTTGATTTCGAGCATTATGTCATGGGCATTATGACCTCCTACAACTTCCTGGGCACCACGCCTGTCATCAGCAGCAGGCCGCTGCTGACGGATGTGCTCCGTGGTGAATGGGGATTCATTGGCAGCGTCATTTCCGACTATAACGGCTCCTACGGTTATCAGATCAGCGATGCCGCCGTGCGTGCGGGCAATGACCTGATGCTGGGACAGGGCATGTCCGCATCCAATGAATTTACCGATCTGGATTCCGCTACCCTGATTCTGGCCATGCGCAGGGCCTGCAAGAACGTCCTGTACAATACCGCCAACAGCGGATACTACGCAGACGCTGTGGCTGCGGCCGCCGCCCTGGAGGCCAGCAAGAGCGGAAATGTGGTGGATCAGATGATGGGCACAGTCAATATCAGTGCCGGCGTGGCGCTGGGTCTGGCTGAACTGCTGGTACTGATCCACTGGATGATGAAAAAG
>CAMOVR010000255.1 GCA_946627565.1 uncultured Clostridia bacterium | reverse complement strand
TATAAAGCAGATGAACCGGAACCATCCGGAGAGCAGACTCTGATTCACCATAGTCCGGCACAGGAAAACGGCGTTGCAGGGAATCAAAAAGTTCAGAGCAGGTGTACCTGCTGCGCAGCACGTCATTCTCACATGCAGCACCACAGTTTCTGCAACTCAGAACGTGCACCGTTCTCTATGATCGGAATTCCAAGCTCTGGTGGGACGGGCCATCTGCCATTGTGGAACTGTATCTGGAAGAGATTGGCAAAAGCGGGGAGACATCTCAGAAAAGCACGTATGTCACGTAAAAAGACAGCGCCATTTCGGCGCTGTCTTTTTTATGCCTTTTCCCACATTTCCCGGAGCAGGGCAATGCTGACAAGGCCTTCCTTTCTCAGGTCCTCGCACCTGCCCTCGATGGATACCATACCCTGGTAATCCGTCTTTTTCAGAGCTGTAAAGAAATTCCGGATGCCCTCCTCAGGTTCAAGGGGAATCCGCCTGCCCTCCAGGGCAGCCAGATGCACATGCCTGACCCCGCACAGCCGCACCACATCTTCCACCGGCTCCCCGTCCCTGGCGATGTGGTAGTAATCCGCCAGCAGTTCCACATGGGGATGCCCTGCAGCGGCCACCAGGCAGGCACCCTCCGCCAGGGAGTTGATCATGTTGGTTTCCTGCCGGTTCAGTGGTTCCACCACGATGGTAATGCCATGTTTTCCTGCGGCATCCCCGATTTTCCGGGTCACCTCCACCAGGCGGAGAAAGGCTTCCCTGTAGTCCATGTTTTCCGGGCGTTTCCGGCTCCCGCCGCTGCCAAACACCACCATGCTGCTGCCAAGACGCTCTGCCCTTGCAAATACCCTGTCAAGCCACGCGTCCATTCCATCCGGGTCCTCCAGCAGCTTTATGCTCCCCGGAAAGAGCACGTTGCATCTTGGAACCGTCATGCCTGTGTCCCGGAGGAGGGCAAGGCAGTCTTCAAAAGCCCCGTCTTCCATCTCCGTCACCGTTTTCACGGGCATTTCCATGTAATCAAACCCTGCATCCCTTACTGCCCTGATTCTGTCAGGTCCGGCGCAGAAACCGATTTTCATATACTTTCCCACCTGACTGCCTTTTACAGGTACCGGATCAGTTCCTCACGGACACCGTCCAGACGGCTGTCGCTGAGGCCGAAATCCATTTGCTTATAGCTCCATGCGCATCTGGCCATGCCGTACTTTTCAAACACGGCATGGATGCAGCGGTACCAGCGCACCGTATCTTCAGGACTTGCCCGGTCAATGACGCCGTACTCTCCGCAGTACAGTCCCGTTCCCCTTTCCCTGGCACAGGCAAGGGCAGGACCAAAGACATTTTCAAAATAGGCTTCCGTCACCCCTGCCTCCTCAAAAGGCATCCGGAAAGACGTGTCCATCCCCTGCACCCAGGGAGCACCCTGGTGGGTAAACTTCAGCGGATCATAGCAATGGCAGTTGTACACCACCCGGCTGTCCGCAGGCGGGTCCAGCTCCGGCACGGCGTGAGGCGCGTTGTTGTGGTAGCTTCCCACCAGGATCAGGGTATCCTTTGCATGCATACGGATCCTGCGGATGCACTCCGCCGCAATCCGGTTCCAGGATGCGATATAGTCCTGGCTGGTCACTTCATTGAGCAGCTCAAAGGCCACATCCTTTTCCATGCTGCCAAAACGCCGGGCAAAATTTTCCCAGATCCGGTAAAACCTTTCCTGCAGCACTGCGCTTCCGAAAAAGCCCTCTTCCGCTTCGCCCTGGTCAAAGGAGAACCCCGCCGTTTTGTGCAGGTCCAGCACCAGCTTAAGGCCCATCTCCCGGCTGTCCTCCACAGCACGGCTCACCCGGTCAAAGCCGCTCTCACAGAGCTTCCCGTCTTCTGTTTCCAGCACATTGTAGTCCACCGGAAGCCGGACATGGTCCACGCCCCATGAGGCAATCTGTTCCAGATCCTTTCTGGTGATAAACCCGTCCAGTCTCTCCCTGGAATAATCGCACTGGGACATCCAGCCTCCCAGATTGACACCCTTTCGTATGGCAAAATCCTTCAGCATCGCGTGCACCCTCCCAGAAAAACTGTTTTCTTCATGCTACACCACTTATTCTTCCCATGCAAACATCAATTTCAAAAAAAGTGCAGGCAAAATGCAGCCGCTGCCCTGCTCTGCCCGCCTGACAGATTGACACTGCCTTTCAAAATGCATAAGATGCACTTTATACCGGAAATCCCAAAGGTCCGGAACGACTCTCTGCATGATTTCCGTATATACTGCATGGTTTCCATGCATGCGGTCAGCAGACACGGTTTCCGGGTCTTTTTATCACAGGCACACGACGAATTGGGAGGCGATCTTTATGCAGGATCTTCAGCTGGATACACTCTGTGTACAGGGTGGCTACACACCGGGAAACGGTGAGCCCCGGCAGATCCCCATTGTTCAGTCCACAACCTTTCGCTACGAGAGCGGAGAAGAAATGGGAAAACTCTTTGACCTGGAAGCACCCGGGTATTTCTATACACGTCTTCAGAACCCCACCAACGATTACGTGGCAGCCAAGATCTGCGCCCTGGAGGGCGGCACCGCCGGCATGCTCACTTCCTCCGGACAGGCGGCCAACTTTTTTGCCATGTTCAACATCGCCGGCTGCGGGGACCACATTGTGGCCTCATCCAGCATCTACGGCGGCACCTTCAACCTCATCTCCGTCACCATGCGCCGCATGGGGATTGACGTGACCTTTGTATCTCCCGACTGCACGGACGAAGAGCTCAATGCCGCCTTTAAGGACAACACAAAGCTGGTATTCGGGGAAACCATCGCCAATCCGGCCCTGACGGTGCTGGACATTGAACAGTTTGCAAAGGCTGCCCATGCCCACGGCGTGCCCCTCATCATAGACAATACCTTTGCCACCCCCGTCAACTGCCGTCCCATCCAGTGGGGGGCGGATATCGTCACCCACTCCACCACCAAGTACATGGACGGCCACGGTGTCAGCGTGGGCGGCGCCATTGTGGACGGCGGACACTTTGACTGGATGGCCCATAAGGACAAGTTCCCGGGCCTGACCACGCCGGATGAAAGCTATCACGGAATCACCTATGCCGAGAAATTCGGCCTGGGCGGCGCTTTCATCACCAAGTGCACGGCCCAGCTCATGCGGGACTTCGGCTCCATTCAGTCGCCCCAGCATGCCTTCTATCTGAACATGGGTCTGGAGAGCCTGCATGTGCGCGTAGCCCGGCACTGCGAAAACGGCCAGGCGGTGGCTGAATTCCTGGCTGCCCATCCCAAAGTCACTTCCGTGAACTACTGCGGCCTTCCCGGGGATCCCTATCATGAGCGGGCCATGAAATACCTGCCCAACGGTTCCTGCGGCGTGGTGAGCTTTGAGCTCAGGGGCGGCAGGGAGGCTGCGTCCAGGTTCATGAATGCCCTGAAGCTGGCGGCCATTGAGACCCATGTGGCAGATGCCCGCACCTGCTGCCTGAACCCCGCCACCACCACCCACCGTCAGATGACAGATGCACAGCTGAAGGCCGCCGGTGTTCCCGCAGGCCTGGTACGCATGAGCTGCGGCCTTGAGGACAAGCGTGACCTGATCGCGGATATCGCCCAGGCCCTTGACACCATCGACTGAACGTAAGCCTGCGTAAGAAAGGAACCCTATGCCGATTAAAATACCTGACGGTCTGCCAGCCGTTGAAACCCTGCACCAGGAAAACATCTTTGTCATGACCCAGGGAAGGGCCGTGACACAGGACATCCGCCCCCTGCAGATCCTGCTTGTAAACCTGATGCCCAAGAAAATCCAGACGGAGATCCAGTTTTCCCGTCTTCTGGGCAATACCTCCCTGCAGATAGAACTGGAGCTCATTGCCCCCAAAACCCATACCCCTGTCAATACCCCTGCCGAGCATCTCCACACCTTCTACAAGACTTTTGACGAAGTCCGGGACCGCAACTTTGACGGATGCATCATCACGGGCTCCCCGGTGGAACACATGCCCTTTGAAGATGTGGACTACTGGAAGGAACTGTGCGACATCATGGAATGGACCAAGCGCCATGTGCAGTCCACCTTCCATATCTGCTGGGGCGCCCAGGCGGGTCTGTACTACCACTACGGCATTCCCAAGCAGCCCCTGCCCGAAAAGCTTTTCGGCGTTTTTCCCCATGTGGTGGAGTATAAAAGGAGCATCCTGTTCCGCGGGTTCGACGATGTGTTCTATGTGCCCCATTCCCGGCACACCACGGTGCTGAGAGAGGACATTGAAGCCGTTCCCCGGCTGCAGATCCTCTCCTCCTCCCCCAGGGCCGGTGTATATGCCGTCTATGCCAAAAAGCACAAGCAGTTCTTTGTCACCGGGCATTCCGAGTATGACGCGGATACCCTGGACCAGGAATACCGCCGGGACCTGAAGGCAGGCAAGCCGATTCTGCCTCCGGAAAACTATTATCCCGGCAATGACGACACCAAAGCGCCCCTGGTGACCTGGAGGGCCCATGCCAACCTGCTGTTCTGCAACTGGCTGAACTACTTCGTCTACCAGACCACCCCGTATGACCTTTCCATGATTCCCGAAAACAGCGAAGAAGAAAACAGCTGACGAAAAGAAACATCTGGCCTGTGTTTTGAC
>CAMOVR010000254.1 GCA_946627565.1 uncultured Clostridia bacterium | reverse complement strand
GCTATTGCCTCGATAGCAACCCCGTCCCTGTACAGGCCTGTTCCACGCGTCCTACGGAACATGTGTGGATAAACTCTCTCCGGAATGTCGGGGTGTTTTTTCCTGGCAATGTCGGCATATTTTTTGACTATCCTCTCAACGTTCCGTTCAGACATCCGGTTTCTTGCCCCGTGCTGCGTCGTGTAGATAAAAGGTGCAGTTTTTTCCGGGCTTTTATGGAACTCTTCCATATATGCTTTTATCAAAGGGATCAGTTCGTCAGAAACAGGCACTTTCCGCTCTTTGTTCCCTTTTCCGTGGATAAACAGATATGGGGTGTCCGCGTCTATCTGTACATCCTTCACATTCAGGTGGATCAGCTCATCTGCCCTGATCATTGTGTCATACAGTATAGAAAGGATCATGGTATCCCTGCATCCAAGCTTCGTGTTAGGAGGCGCGTCCAAAATGTCCCTCAACGCATCCGCATCTTCAATTATTGGACGTATCACCTTTGGGACTTTCAGGAAAGGCACTTCTAACACGCTCAGCTGGACCTGCTGGATCGTTACATCCCTCGCGGCAGCATAGTTCAGGTAAGTCTTAATAGATGCCAGCCTGTTATTAACCGTGCTTTCCTTCTTTCCATCCTGGTCCAGCAGCCAGTTCCTGTAATCGAGGACAAAATCAAATGTGCAGAGTCCGAAGGTGAAGTTTTTGATTGAATAGCCTTTTACGTCTGTGACATACCTCCTGAAGATTGTAAGGCCATCCCGGTATGCTTTTGCCGTTTTCCCGCTGTCGTTCCACTGGGGGAGATAGTTCTCGAGGAAGTCCATTGTCATGGAGAAGAACAGTTTCCTGTCAAGTTGGGTTTTCATCTCTTCCTCACCTCCGGGATCACGCGGGAGGCGAAGGTGTCCTTCTGGCGGATGATCCTGAAGGCATCCAACACCTGGTGATAGTAATAAAAAGTTTCATTAGTGGATGTATGGCCAAGCTGCCTGCTGAGATAGGGGAGCATTACCTGCAGGTCTTCACCTTCCTCCATCCACCTGTTCATCCTGAGAACTACGTACGTATGTCGAAGTGCATGGATCGTAGGCGGCTTTTCACACGTTTCGGCAAAAGAAGTCATTTCCCAGAATTTTCGAAACCTCTGAGCCAGCCCCCCGCCGGAAATATGTTCGCTGATATCGATGGAAGGAAAGAGCCATTCCGGAATGTATCCTGTGACCCGGCAAATATGCTGTATGTATGTCCTGACCAGTGCTGACATGTCCTCCGCCATATAGACCAGGCGGTCTTTCCGCCCTTTTGCGCCCCTGATAGTTATAGCCATGCTGTCCCAATCAATGTCGCTGATCCTGATCTCCACTGCTTCCTGCCTGCGGAGCCCCGTTGACAGGATCAGGCGGAACAACACCCTATACTCCTCTGCCATACGGGAAGTTTCCGGGCAGGGCCTTTTGGGGTTCCAGGAGTCTATGATCTGAAACAGTTCACTGATCTCTGATAAGGAGAGTATGTGTATGACTGGATGCGTTTTGACATATTTGTCAGCGGGTACAAACGATGCAATCCCTATGCTGTTCATGTAAAGGGACAGTTGCCTAACCGTACTGATTCGGATGCTCTGGCTTGTGATGCCTTCGGTCTCTCTCCGTTTTCTCCATCCTTCCAGACTTTCCTGTGTGATCACCGCCATCCAGCCATTTTCCTCGCGCCAGTAACGGTCGAAACTGCGCAGGATATGCTCTTCTGCTATGTATTTGAACCCAAGAGCCCGCTTCTGGTCAAGAAACCCCTGTATGTAAAGAGACAGTGCGCTGTCAAAGCTGTTCTCTTTCACTTACGGCCTCCTTTCACCGGTATGCCCAGATATCCAAGTGAAAGAGGGCATTTTGACATGTTCCTCACATCAAGGGACAGGTATGGCCGGAGGTTGTCTGTCCCGCTATGGCCCAGTGCATCTGCGATGCCGGCGGGGGATACCCCGCTGCGGAGGCGATTGGTGGAAAATGACTTCCTCGTCACGTGGAAGCCAGACCCGGGAACATCCCTTTCCGGAAGTACACGGCGGAGTGTGCTGTAGCAGACGCTCCGCGTGATACCCCCGTACGGGGTACGCGTGCTAACGAAAACGCTGTCACTTTTTGTACCCCTGGAGCGCGCATACTTCAGGTAACGGTAAATGGCGTTTCCAACTCCGGTGGGCATGGCGAGCCAGGTGTCCGCACCTGTCTTGCTCTGTCTGAACCTTATGCACTGGTTTTTCCAGTCAATATCCGTAAGGCTCAGAGATACTATGTCAGACCCCCTCATGCCCATGTCCGTCCCAAGAAGCATGATCGCACAGTCCCTGATCTCGATTGGAGACGATGCTTTTTTTATATATCCCCTTATCGTATCCACTTCGTCCGGATCCAGCGTCCGGACGATCGTCTCGACAGGAGACGCTGCAGATCCAAGTGCCAGATGCAGGTTGCCTTTGGTAATGATACCGTCTCTGTAAAGGTATCTGAGAAATCTCCTTATCCTGGCATTACAGCTGTTTTTTCCTTCCGGAGACATATGCGTATCCTTAAGATTAAAGTCCATGACCAGCTGCCCGTCTATTTCCCCATATGACGAAAGCCCTCTCTCCAGCAGGTACCGGCAAAACCGCAGGATGGAATAAATATCGTTCTTGACAGTGCTGTCATCCAGCTTCTGCCTGGAGCGGTGCAGGGCAAAACTCTCTAAAGGCACACGGCACCATTCCGGAAGCTCCCGAAGCCCGCTTATTCCTTTATGGTATACCTTGCAAAGATTTACACATCCATCAGCAGAGAAGTCACGAAAGACATTCAGGAACCGTCTGGCCATTCCGAGGGAGCTCCCATGCAGCATACTCTGTGCCGCCGTGGATCCAATCCATATGTCAGCGATTTCGGCATGGAACCCAAGTTCATTGAGGTCAAGAAAAAGGTACAGGTACAGGACGGCCTTCTTGAACGTCTTCATGTATACTGGAGAATATCCCTCATCCAGATGGATCTGGATCAGGTCGAAGCCTGCCGCCAAGAATTCATCTGCAGGGAAGGTGAGGCTCTCCTGACGGATATCTTCGATTCTTTTTCTTTCTGCCTCTGGCAGAGCGTCGAGTTCTGCAGTCCCGTCCCTTTCAAGAAAGTACATGTAAAGATACCTTCCGGTCCCTGTCTCCCCTTTTTCGGACAAATATTTCATGAACTGGTGCAGTGTGGATTCTTCTACCACTCTCGATATATGTTTCAGGTGGGAAAGCTCGTCATGGTAGTTCCTGATATCTTCATATGTGATCTCCATCAGGGATTTCCTGTCCCAGGACTGCATGCATTTCAGGAACAGCCTGCACCGCCGCGCCGCATTTTCGATCTGTGATTCTGAAAAGCCGCAATTTTCCCTACAGTATTCCAGAAATCCAGAAACAGAAGATTCAAAGGCAGTGCACAGTCTGATGGAGGAATACGGTTTTCTTGGGGAAACTGTAGCATTTTTCAGAGTTCCATTGAGCCACACTTCATTAAGCTTTGCTATTGCGGCAGCACGTACAAAATCCCCTTTGATTCCGAAGCAATCGCTGCTGCCCTCCTCTAATAAGGCTTTTCCGAGATCTGGGGAGTATTCGATCTCCACTGACTCAAGATACCTGTTCAGGGTTTCATAAATAATGGCGTGATTGTTGACGGACCGGTTAGAATACCCCCTTTCTTTCATTTCTGCAATAATGGCTGAAGTGACTTGTGTGTACTTATTCATGATGTATATACCTCCTTAGAAGAAGGTTACATCATAGATTTTTATCCGCACATTTTTTGGTGAAAAAAACCTGTAACACAGTAATTGCAACCCTGCATTAGAAATATGTGCGGATAACAAAAGTCTGCGGATAACGGCTCTTTCAGGATCGCCTTGATCCTGTCGCGGCGTTTTCCACAGAACAGGTACAGGCTCCGGCCATCCGGCTGGTCTGTGTCCATCTGGTCTTTTATGATGGCGCAAAGACCATCTATGGATTTCCTCATGTCGGTATTATCCCGTGATCAGGTAGATCCTGTCCGCCACAGTGATATCGGCTAACATGACACCGCCCCCAGTGCGTGGAGTATTGTCTGCAGCATCACCGGGTCGGCGTTATCGCCGACCCTGATGCAGATCTTCCCCAGGACGATCTCGATCTTATGTGAATTGTCAAGGTACTCCGGCAGTGCCTGCAGGGCAGGCACCTGTGCTGGCGGTCTTTCCACGGACTCCGGATCAGGTACGATGTCAATTTTGACAACCTCCTGTTTCGCCGTAAAGTCCATGGCCACCTTTGTCTCTTTTGACGGCGCGGGAATGTCACATGCCATTTTCCGCAGCCTGGTAACTGCATTGTAGAATGTGCTGGCCGGAATGCCCTGCTGCTCACACCAGGTGATGTCAGGGAGTCCGCTCTGCCGGCACTGGGTGATCAGTTCCATCCATTCATCATTGGATCTGCCCGGATGTCTTGTCCGCATTGGAATCCTCCTTTGGTAGTGAAATATTACTTACTACCTACCATTGTGGAGGAGACTTCTTAGGACTACAAACCACCCAATTTTTTATCGCTTACCATCCGGTGTGCGATAAACAATAAAAAAGCACTCTAATATCCGATAAATAAAAACCGTACAAATAGAGT
>CAMOVR010000253.1 GCA_946627565.1 uncultured Clostridia bacterium | reverse complement strand
GCTTGCTTTACAACACCGTTACAACTTTTTTCTTCATTCAGTGATATACTTGAAATGGTGATGAAAATGGCTGCGATTCTGTTTGTGGATGATGAACCGGCGATCCGGGAGATGCTGGGCACGGTGCTGAAGCTGGCAGGACACCTGCCACTGGGTGCCGCCCACGCGGGGGAAGCTCGGAATGTCCTTCGTGAGCACGGGGCGGATCTGGCGCTGGTGGATATCATGATGCCCGGGGAAAACGGCTTTTCCCTGGCACGTGATCTGATAGATGCGGGAATCCCGGTGCTGTTCCTTACAGCCCGAACGGCAGTAGCGGACCGGGTGAAAGGACTGCGCATGGGTGCAGAGGACTACATCCTAAAGCCCTTTGAGCCTGAGGAGTTGCTGGCGCGAATTGATGTGATCCTGCGCAGAACACAGCCGCGGAGCTTCTCGGAGGATGGGCTGACGGTTGATTACAGCGCCCGGTCTGTGGCACTGAACGGAGAAACTGTTCCGCTGACAACGACGGAATTCGACCTGTTGGCACTGCTGACCAGGAACGCAGGGGCGGCCCTGAGTCGGGACAAGATCCTCTCCGCCGTCTGGGGCTGGGACTTTATCGGGGAAACCCGGACCGTGGATGTCCATGTGCAGCGGCTTCGGGCAAAGCTTGGCCCTGAGCGCATCGAGACTGTCTATAAATACGGCTACCGCTGGCAGGGAGGCGCCGCATGCAGAAAAGACTGATCGCGCTGATCCTGCTGGTCTCCGTTCCCTTGCTCTTCGGCGTCGCCTGGTTTATGAGCGAGCGCAGCTTCTCCCTCTCGATGGAGCAAGAGAAATCGCGCATTCAGGCCACCCAGGGTGTTGTCTTCCGGGATGTACACGAGACCATGGAGAGCCTGACCTATCTCGAGGCAGTGGCCTATGCCCGTCAGTACACGCAGTATTACCGAGCACAAGGAATCGATCTGATCTTTTGCTGGCGGAGCAGCCCCATCGCGGATGCAAAGCTGCCCAATCGGTACTACGACGGCTTGATCTGCGGACAGCGGGCAGCCATGCTGGACACCCATAGCCGACCCCAGCGCTATGCGGTTGCGGAGCCGGTGAATGACAGTCTGACCATGATCCTCCTGGGAAATGTGGGGGACATTTACGCCCTGAAAGACAGCTTCCGGCAGATGGCCTTTGCCGTGGCGGGTGGTGGTTCTGCCCTGCTGATCCTGCTTGCGCTGGTTCTGGCCGGTGTTCTGACCCGCCCACTCCGGAAGCTGACGGAGGCAGCCCGAGCCATGACGGTGCAAAGCAATGAGCCGGTTCCGCTGCCCACCGGCCGGAAGGACGAGATCGGCACGCTCGCCAGAGCCTTCGCAGAGATGCAGGGCGCCGTGGAAGCCAGGGAGACAAAACTGCGTGAAGAGAGCAAAGCTCGACAAACCCTGCTGGACGCCCTATCCCACGAGATGCGCACCCCTCTGACCTCCTTGCTGGGAAATGCGCGGCTTCTCCAGCGGGAGCTTCCGCCAGAGGACCGGAAACGGATTGCGGACAGCATGGCGAAGGAAATCCATCGCCTCACGGATATGGATCAGCAGCTGATGAAGCTGACAACGATGGGGCATGAACCGTTGGAGACTGGGCAGGTTTCCGTGCTGAGCCTGCTCCGGGAAACAGCGGAACGGCTGCGGCCCCAGGCCGAGGGAATCACTATCGCCGTGGAAGGTGCGGACAGCACCATCACGGGAGACCGTGAACTGCTCTCCCTGCTGGCGGACAATCTCTCCGCCAACGCCATCCACGCCTCCTCCATCGGGACAACTGTGCTGCTGCGGGCAGAGCCGAACGGATTTACTGTGCATGACCAGGGTATCGGTATGAGTGAAGAAACCATCCGTCATGCCTGCGAGCCCTTCTGGAAGGCAGATAAAGCCAGAACCCACCGTCAGGGCGGAGCCGGTCTGGGGCTTGCGCTGTGCCGACGGATCGCGGAGCTACACGGCGGCAGGCTGACCTTCATGTCCTCGCCAGGAAAAGGAACCTCTGTCACCTTTACAACTCCGTTACATCCCGATGATGACTCTGTTACACTCCCTGTGGCATGATACAATTGTCAGCCGGTGAGCGCCGTCCGGAAGGCGTGGAAGAGGCTGGCAGACAGGAGGAGATTGAATGATCAGAAAGATTTACACCCTCGCGCTCTGCGCGGCCATGGCGCTGCCGGTTCTGGCGGCAGCGGAGAACACGGTAGAGATTCTGCCCACCACGCCGCCGATGCCTCGCCCTGTGGTGGAGACGAACCCCTACGGAGCGGACGACCTGACCGCCTACTATGAGGACTACGGCGACGAATATGCCCTGCCCGCGCTGACGGCATCCGAGCGGGAACGTCTCCCGGAAATCCAGCGGCGCTGGGAGGGTGGAGAGCGCCCGGAGAACAGCATTCTGAACTTGACGGAGCAGGTTCATGTGAGCGTCATCCAGCTGCCGTCGGAGCAGTATGAAGGACAGCCCTGCTTCCTGCTGCTGCCTAACCGTGATCTGACGGATGAGGAGCTGCTGCAGGTGGTGGACGCCTATGGGCAGCTGGGGCTCACCTTAGATCCGGATGCGCTGTCCTGGCGCAACTGCATGCGGGGCGGTGGCATCGAGGTGGGCGTCCGCTCCTTCCGGGACGACGAGCGGGAACGCCAGACCGAACTGATCGGTCTGTACACGCGTGCCGGTCTTCGGCCGGAAACGCCCTTTACCGATCTGGTGATAGATGACGGCCTGGGTCGGGTCGCCCTGGATGAGGAAGACTTCAACGGTCTGGAAGAATTCCACATTCGCCCCGCCCGCCAGCTCACGGACGAAGATCTGCTCCAGCTGATCGCTCTGAATCGCGATGAAATCGGAGCCGATCCGCAGGAAATGGCTGGCTATGAATCCCAGCTGCGGCAAGAGCTGCATCTGCTGCTGGGCATGCCTCTGTCCGCCCGGCACGGTACCTATGAGACGGTACAACCCTTCAACAGCAGCAACTTATATGGCGACAGTCGCCTAGCCTACACCTCCTCCTTCACGGAGGTTGGCGGCACAGGCCGCATCTGGCGCGGCAGCATTGAAGTCGCCACCGGCAGGCTGATCGAGGGACGCGTAGTGCTGGATGACCGGTATTATGGTGAGAACTCTATGATCTCGGATATCCGGATGGATCCATGGGATGAGAAATGGGCATCCATCGCCGTGGAAGCAGTGATGGCTCAAAGCGTTTCTGAAGAAAGCGGGATCACGGAAATCCGGAACTGGGGTGAAGCCCCCATGAACGAGCTTCACGGTGTGGAAATCCGGATCGTAACAGCGAATGGTGGAGTATACCGTGCGCGGGTCTCCTATGCACTGAGTGAAGCGATGACCCTCTGCTATAACGATGCCGTTTCCATCGCGGCTGAGGATGACTACTATATTCATTCCATGGAGGAGGTGCCTGTCAATGAGTAAGCGGAGTTTTCTGTTTATCCTGTGTACACTGTTGCTATCGTGTAGTCTATGCGGAACCCTGGCAGAGGAATCGCGTACTGTTGTCTGGCGGGTGACTGACCCCGTGATCAATATGGAGGCGCTCCAGACGGAGACCTTTGGCGCAGATCTTTCGTCGGTTCGGGAAGAACAGCGCGACTATGATTCTGATTCTTTTGTCTGGTCGCTGACCGGAGAAGGCGTACCCTTTTGCGGCATCGACCACAATCGCGGCGCAGAGGAGATTCAGGCCAGGCTTTCCATCGCCAGACATGCGGACGAAGGGGAAGAGCGGACCTATTATTACAATCTGGACGAATGGAACGCCATCCCGGAGGAAAGCGGCTTCGACGCGCCTCGGGCGATGGAAACCCTGACGGAAGGACAAAGCCTGCTGGCCCGCCTGGGACTTGCGACGGAAAACACCGCTCCTGCGCCCGTTTCCTTCAGCACCCTGGGCCGCATGGAGGGCACCACTCCGTGTCGCAAAGTCGTGTATGTGCTAGCGCTGGATGGACTGCCTGTCCGTTGGTCGGCGGAGTCCCTGCGCTTTGAGGACGGAAATCAGACGAAGCCGATCATTGATCCCTGCTATGTAACTATCGCGTATTCCGATAAGGACGGCCTGTTGATGCTGGAGGGAACCTGGTGCAGCTTTGAACCGCTGACCCAAGCGCAGGAGGTTCTGCGTGCCGAAGACGCGCTGCCGCTGTTCCTGCAGGCCGGACTGGTGAGCACGACTGACAGCCCATCTGCGCTGGAGGCATGCTGGTTCCTTTCTGTGAATGGTCAGGAAGCCACCGCCACCCTGGCCTGGCGCGCGGGCAACAGTTACCTGAGCGCTGTGGATGGAACATGGCTGCAGACAGAGCATTGATCCGATTTGATAAATCGGACAAAGAACAGGAACGGGAAACCGAGCAGGCCATAGAAATGTGGCAGTAAATCGAACGAGGATTCTGACGCATTTCTGAAAAGCAAAGTGGAATGTGCTTGCAGTTTGGCACATTCCTTTTTGCTTTTTGGGGTGGATTCCAAAGGAGGGCGACAGCCCTTCTTGGCCGGAAGAATCCAAAGAAACCGGCGGTTTCGTGGCAGGGAATCCAACGGGGACAGCGTCCCCTTGGCACACGACTTTGCTCGCAAAGTCTAGTGTGTTATACCTTTGCGAAGGGGCTGGCAGCGGACGGCTTGTTT
>CAMOVR010000252.1 GCA_946627565.1 uncultured Clostridia bacterium | reverse complement strand
TCAGGTCGATTTCCGTCAGACGTGCAGAACCACGCATGATCGGTTTATCGTTCTGAATTATGGCACCGCTGACGAGCGCTTCTACCACTGCGGCGCGTCTTCCAAGGACGCCGGCATCAAACTGACGAGCGTAATCAGTGAACTGACAGACAGGCAGCTTTTGATCGGCTTCAGAGGATTGGTCGCACAGTTGCTGACAAATCCGGTGCTGACACTGCGCTGACGAAACAAATCCCATCCCCCACATTTTAGGGGGCAAGCTTCACGAATTCAATTCCCGGCCCGACGGTTCATACCGACGGGCTTTTCCAATTCACGAACGACCAGATAACATGCTGGCCGTTTTCTTATGCCTATCACAACGGAAGGAGAATATACAATGCCTACCCAATTAGAGAAACTGATCGCTGCTCAGGAACGGGCCGAACAGCAAAAGCACGAAGCCGAGCGCAAAGCGAAGCTGGCGAAGAAACAGATCGCGGAACTTCAGCGTAAGGAGCGCAATCATCGTCTGATCGTTCGGGGCGCTTACCTGGAAAAACTGCTCCGGGAGCCTGAGATACTCACCGATGAAGATGTTTTCAAAATTCTGGAGTACGCATTTGGGACACCTTATGTCAGAGAACATTTAACGGACTTTCTGGCAAAAAAGCTCCAGGAAGCAACCATGGTACCATCTTAACGGGACGGGCGCTTTTTTAATTTTGGAGCCCTCAATCACGCATCACGAACCGCTTTGGCCTCTGCCTGAAAACGTCCTGTTTTCATTGCACGGAAGGTACGATAGAATAAAAGAAGGGGGAGAAGAATCTTGTGCTGATAGAAAAACGGATAAGCTCCAGCATAAGCCTCATATTTTTCGTTTTTTCTGCTAAAAGGCACAAAGAAACGATCGAACATATAATGAATCTTGCTCCATCCGGATTTCTTTAACTTATTCTGAACACGGTGAGTGATGGTGCCATATGTTCCCGACGAGAGAATATAATCCAGTATCTCCTGATCGTTGGCGCTCAGTTTTTCACCGGAAAATAGATGCAATGATAATGAGCGATTCTTTTCCTCGAACTCTCTGATGCCAAGTTTTTCCGCTTCGGCAGCCACATATTCCACATCTAAATCAACATGATTCAGATACACATACGTATCCATCAGCGACCGCAAACCCGTTCCGCCGCCTTCATAATGCTTGTACTCATGCGCCAGAAAATAGAGATAGAAATCCTCTGGTGTAAAACGGCGCTCAAAGGTACGTTCTCGGATTAGCCGGGGTTCAATATTCTTGTAATATCCGTATAGCTTTACCTCATGGCTGGGACCGAACAGTGCCCGATGCATTTCAAAATTCAGGCATGGCCGCTTGTAGTAGCAGTCATGATTGCTGGTGCCAAAGCGCTCCGCATTGAAGCCCATATCCTCCATGATGGCTTTCACATCATCCGCACGGGAGGCATCAAACAAAATGTCATGATCGGCAAATTCCCGCATGCCATATTTGGGATACAGATTTTTCAGCACAGCGCCTTTGAGTGGCATATACCAGATACCGGCGTTCTCCAGTTGATTCTTGATGTTGCCCCATGTTTGATCAAAGAGAGCTGTTTTGCGCATGGCGGCGGCGATGGCATTGCTGGATTTCTGATCCTTATATCCGGCTGATTCCAGCGCAAAAGCAATGGTCGCTGTAATCATGTGATGGGCGGCAAACGCATAAACCGCATCCAAATCCATGCTGTCCACACGTGCTTTTTCCGGCACGGTGCCGTTCACCGCGCAGGAGGCAAGATAAATCACATCCATGGCCGTGCTGCTCATACCTCTTTTACCCCGCTTTCCGCAAATTCCAATACCCGGTCACAGATCGACAAAGCCGCTTTCCGGTGCGTCACGATTACAACGGTCTTTTCGGTCATGCTGCGCAGGTTTTCCAGCAGCTTTCTTTCCGTTGCTTCATCCAGGGCGCTGGTGGATTCGTCCAGCAGCAGAACAGGCGCGTCCGCATAGACCGCCCGCGCGATGGCCAGGCGCTGCATTTGCCCTTCGGAGAGCCCCGAGCCGCGCTCACCCAGCTCCGCGTTCACATCCTCCACAAATTCATCCGCGCAAGCGATCACCAGAGCCCGGTGAAGCCGCGATTCATCGTATTCCTGCGCAAAGCAAACCACGTCCCGGATGGTGCCGTTCATCAGCGCGTTGCCCTGGGGGACATAGGCGAACAAGCGGCGGTAATAAGCTGTCAACGGCTGATCATCGATGTAGCGTTCGCCGCTGCTTAAAGGGTACATGCACATCAGGAGCTTTAGCACCGTAGATTTTCCGCATCCGCTGTGTCCGGTAAAGGCCACCGTTTCCCCTTTGCGGATTTCCAGATTCAGACCATTTAGCACCACGGGCATTTCTTCATTCCCGGCGGGCTGATAGGTAAAGGACGCATTCCGCAGGCCAAGCACACGATAATCCCGCGTGTAATAGCGGCGCATGGTTTCTCCGTCCGCTGCCTGCATATCATCATCATACTCTTCCACCTCCATCAGCCTTTCCGCGCTGGCAGTCATGGCGTACCAGCGGGGCAGATAGCTGCTAATGTTGGCGAAGGGCCCCTGTACCTGGCCAATCAGCTGCATGACTGCGGTCAGGGTGCCGTAAGTGACCCGTCCGGTCATGATGCCATGGGCGCAGTACACCACGCCGATCAGATACATCCCCTGCATGGCCGCGCCAAAGCCGATATTGGCCACATTGGAAAAGCGGTTCCTGCGCAGCCGCGCTTTTTTATGGCTCTCCATGGCTTCGGCTGCGCCTGCGCTGGTCTGCTTTTCCGCGGCAAACGCCTTAATGACCATCAGGGAAGAAATTCGCTCCTGCAAAAACACCCGCAGCCGCCCGTCGCTTTCCTGGATATTCTTGTGCAGCTTTTTCAGCACGCCCCGAAAGCCATAGGTCAGCACGATCAGCAGCAGCCCACCCGGGATCAGAATATAAGCAAACCACCGATCCAGAGCGATGATCATTACCAGCGCGGAAATCAGGCGGACGACCATCCCAAACAGCCCCGGCAGGATTTCCACAGCACCGCTGGCCACAACGGTCGTGTCGCTGGTGAGGCGGTTCAGCCATTCGGCAGTGTGGGTGGCGGATACGGAGGCATACTCCTTCCCCAGAATACTGTCCAGCAACCGCCGCTTAAAGGTGTTTTCAATGTCCGCCTTGGCCAGCTCGTGGAGCCAGCGAATGACGGCGCTGATACCCAACTGAACAAGGACAAGGCCGATGATGAGGAAAACATGATGACGGAAAGAAGCCGCGTCTTTTCCCACCGCGCTGTCCACGATGGTCCGGAAAAGCAAAGCGTAAACCACGCCGATGATACCGGCGATGCCCTGAATTACCGTGAGGGCGAATATATAGCCTTTTTTTCTGCCCGTCACCCGCCAGAGCCAGGCAACCGTTTTATTTTGTTTCATGGCCTGTCTCTCCCCAGCAGCTTTTTGATTGTGGGCAATAAACCCATCCTTCGGGCAGCGGCCACGGCTTTTCTTTTACAGCGAAAGCAAAGCGCCCTGACGGGATAGATCGCATGCCAAAGGCGGGTATAGAGAATATACCCCCGGCTATGGGTGGTGATCTCTTTCCCCTTCCGCTTGAAGGACGTCAGCACGCCGATCACGGCGCTGTCCGGCACCCGCTCGACCCTGTAGGTGTTATCGCCCCGGATGAGATAATGATCAGCCGCCACGCCGATCACCCGATGCAGCACATAAGCGTCCCCGCGCTTATACAATGCCACGTCGTATTTTTGCAGACGGGAAACAGGGGTCTGGATAATCACCAAGTCCCTGTTCTCATGCAGCATGGGCTCCATGCTCACCCCGCGGGTCTTATACACCAGATAGCCGTCGCGGGCAAGCAAATTCTCAAAAGTCATTATGGATCTTCCACATCATTTCCCTGTTGATTTCCACCGTCATTTCCTATACAGCTTGTCACAATCACATCGTTCTTTTCCAATTCAACAACTTCCATTTCCGGCTTCAGGTACTGCTCAGTCCCCCCCCTCCGACCAACTTTTTCTCCATGTTCTTATTCCTCCAATGCGTTGATTCCCCGAAGGGTATTTATGATTTCCGCTACGTCGGCGGCAATCGTCTCTCTGGGCGCGTTGTACCTGGCGCACATCTTATCCACGATGGCATCCAGGGTGGTTTCCTCTTTCAGGCAGTCCACGATGAACGCGGCGGTTTTGTTGCTGCGAACGATGCCGCTGAACGCCTCCGCGCCGACCGGCACCAGAAATTGGGTGTCGTCAATATCCTGGGTGATGAAATCAGGTTTCAGCTTCATAACCTTTCTCCTTAGCAGATGGGGTTTTCCCCATCGGTATTTTTGCTTTCCTTCTTTTCCACCATGCGCTTGAGGGCGTTGACGGCCATCAATTCATGCACCTGGCGGCAATGGGTATCCTGTACGGGACAGGTGGCGAAGCTGGTGCAGTCCGGCAGGAAGGGACAGGCTTTGCATTTTTCCCGTGTCCTGTCCACGCGGCAAAACTCGTTCCGAGCAGCTTCATCGGTAACGCCGTGCCAGATATCCCCAAACCGGCTTTCCTCCGGGCAATGCTCGCAGGGGTACAGGCTGCCGTCCGGACAGATGACCACGCTGTTGCCATCGGCCATGCAGTGGTTGGTGCGGAAGC
>CAMOVR010000251.1 GCA_946627565.1 uncultured Clostridia bacterium | reverse complement strand
CACTTCACTGGAAACTTCACTGCACTTCACTGGAAACTTCACTGCACTTCACTGGAAACTTCACTGCACTTCACTGGGTACTTCACTGACTTCACTGGGTACTTCACTGACTTCACTGGGTACTTCACTGACTTCACTGGGTACTTCACTGACTTCACTGGAAACTTCACAGCACTTCACTGTATACTTCACTGACTTCACTGGAAACTTCACAGCACTTCACTGTATACTTCACTGACTTCACTGGGCACTTCACTGTACTTCACTCAAAACTTCACTGACTTCACCCGGTGTTTGTGTAAGAAAACTGTAAAACAAAAAGGCGGGTGTCTTACCCGCCGGAAGATGGATCCGGATTATTCGACCAGTCCGGTCAGTTTCCTGATCCTGATGTAAGTGTATATGGAATTGCTCTCACAGATGCTGAAAGGCGGTTCCTTCCATACCATGTCATCAGCTGTCTGCTCCAGGCCGGAATCAGGCCTGTGCACCCTTTGTAACCTTGCGCCGTGAACGGAACAGGGTCTTGCGGATATAGTGGGCAATGGTGGAGGAAAGTACGAAGCCCACCGACATGCCCAGAAGGGTTAGAAGGCAGGAGAGGGCATTCTGGGAAAACAGTGTGGCGTTTGCCCGGATGGCGCCGGTGATGCAGTAGTAGAAAAGATCGCCGGGGATCAGGGGAATCATGGAGGGATAGATGTAGTAGGTGGATGGGTCATGGGTCAGGTTGGCCAGCAGTTCTCCATAGGCGGAGGCAAACAGGGCAGAGAGCATGACATAGACAAAGCGCTCGGAGATGCAGGTCTGAAGCAGGATCAGCACCAGTCGGGTCAGGGCACCGCCCAGGGCTGCCAGGAACAGGTCCTTTCCGGTGATGCGGAAAACCAGCCCGAAACCAAAGGACGCGGCGAAGGAAACAAGAATGAGAATGATGCTGTCTACCATGCAATCCACCCCCCGAACAGATTCAGTGCAACTACGGTGCCAAAGGCCAGAGACAGGGTTTCAAAGGCCACCTTCAGGATCTGAAGGAGACCGTTGATCTCATGATCGCAGATCAGGTTGCGCACGGCATTGACCAGGGGAATACCGGGAAGGATCAGCATGGTGATGGTGATGACGATGGAGGAGAAATGGGGCGCAAACCCGATATACACCGAGAAAATGGCCATGGATGTGGCGGCAAACATGCCAAGGAAGTTGGTGATGATGCGGTTGATGCCGGGATGGGAGAGGAGCATCATGAGATAATGGATCAGGACGGTAATGATGGCAACACTTACCGCGTCCTGCCAGGCTCCGTTGAAGAGGAAGCACAGGCAGAGCATGCCGATGACCTGACCCAAAAGGATGACGGGATCCGGATATTCCTTCACCACCATGGCCTGCATGAGCAGACCGTTGAGACTGGCGGGCTCCGGTTTTTCCTGGCACACCCGGTAGGAGAGCCGGTTGAGACTCCTCAGCCGGGCGAGGTGGATGGAGGCCGGGGGAATGTTGACCTGACGGGACGCATAGGCGCCGGCCTCATCTCTTGCGGAGATGGACATGTGGGTGGAGAGGAGAAAGATGCTGACATCGTAAAATCCGTAACTGGAGCAGATCTTTTCAACAGCCAGTTCCACCCGCTCCAGATTGGCCCCGGCAAGGATCATCTGTCTGGCGAGCGCAATGACAAAGTCAAGCACCAGCTCCATTTGGGAGGGCGTGTACATGGATATGTCACCTGCCTGCTTTCTGTTTGTTGTCCCGTCTGCGGGCTTCCGCTTCATCTTCTGCATTCATGCGCATGATTTCCGTGACGGATACGGAGGCTGGTTTGTTCACCTTTGCGGAGCTGCCGGATGTTCTGGCGCCGCTGCGGTGCGCTGTGTTGCTCTTCTTTTTGCGTTTTCTGTGTTTGCTGCCTTTCAAATTGGAGAGCAGGAACTTTTTAAGGCCCCCTGCTTTTCCTGTACCTGCTTTCTTTTTCGGTTTCTGAAGTTTCTTCTTTTCTGCCGCCAGCTGCCTGCCGCGCAGGGCCTGGAGCTTTTCACGGAAGCCTTCGGGCCTGAGCACCTGGGGCATGCGTACGTCCTGGTTCTTCCCGAGTTTGCTGCGGATGAGGTCCGTGACATGCTCATAGGAAAAGGGCGTGCAGGGCACGGCGAGAATCATGTAGGACCCCTGCTCGAAGATCAGCACGGTAGTCCTGCCCGGCCAGAGCTGGATTTTCCGTATGTTCTGCCAGGAGACATCCCGCCGGGATATGAGCACCATCCCGTCCTCGCCCGCCTCCAGGTCGGGAGACCGGAAGCGTGCCATGAGCTTCAGGGCGGTGGGACGGGGGAGATAGCAGTCCACGTGAAAGCCGCTTCTGTCCACGGAACAGTCCAGCACATCCGGACCCCTTAGAAGGAGACAGAAGGCGATAAAGAGGACAGAGAAAAGGAAGAGGGTCAGAAGGGAGGAGAAGAAGCCCGGGGCCATGGCCTGCAGGGCAGGGAATCCTCCGGATACCGCCTCACCGGCCAGGATGGTGAGGGAAACCAGCACAAAGACTGGCAGCAGGAGGCGCATGCAGGCGTTCCAGCAGAGCCAGTCCAGCACGGGGATCCGGTCTACGCACCAGCTGTCTGTGCCGGTGCTGCTGTCCTTTGGCATATCATGTCACCTCCCTGCAAAACTCTGGCATCAAGAAAAGCCGCCGGATCTCACCTGCGGCTCTTCTCTGGTTTCCTCAATCGGCGGAATCCGGGGTATCCTCAGACTGGAGCTCCTGCTCCTCAAATGATTCGATCGGCCTCTGGATCTCGACAAAGACAGGTTTACTGTCCCTGGAAGTGGCTGCCTTTACAATGGTACGGATTGCTTTTGCAATCCTGCCCTGCTTGCCGATAACCTTGCCCATATCGTCTTCTGCGACATTGAGCTCCAGGATAACGGCTTCAGGGCCTTCCGTCATGTGGACAGCAACCTGCTCCGGATGATCCACCAAGGACTTTGCCACAAACGTGAGCAGTTCTTGCATGGAACGTTCCTTTCTAATTCCCGGTTTTTTCAGGAATTGGGCAAAGGACAGGGCCTTACTTTTCGATAACGCCTGTCTTCTTGAGAAGAATACGAACGGTATCCGTGGGCTGGGCGCCGACACCGACCCAGTACTTGGCGCGCTCGCCGTCAATCTTGATCTCGGCGGGGTTGGTCATGGGATTGTAATAGCCGATTTCTTCGATGAGCCGGCCATCCCTGGGGCTGCGGCCGTCAGCGATAACGACACGGTAGAAAGGCTTTTTCTTCATACCCATTCTCTTCAGACGAATTTTAACTGCCATGGTGGAACATCCTCCTTCATGTTGGTCCCTGTAAAATGTTTTCCTGAAAAATCTATATGGAAACCACGAAGCCGTGGAACCACGCTGGTTTATTTGGGCATCTGGGGCATATTGCGCATCATGCGCTTGAGTTTGCCTTTGCCCTTGCCGCTCACCTGCTTCATCATGGAGCGCGCATTTTCAAAGTTGTTGATGAGCTGGTTGATCTCCTGCACCGTGGTGCCGGAGCCGGCGGCGATGCGCTTTCTGCGGCTTGCGTTGAGCAGGTCCGGATTGCGCCTCTCCCGCTTGGTCATGGAAAGGATGATGGCCTCCGGCTTCTTCATGGCATTTTCATCAAACTCGATGTTGCCGAGATTGCCGGGGAGCATCTTCAACATGCTCTTGAGACCGCCCATCTTTTTCATGGACTGCATCTGATCCAGGAAGTCCTCCAGATCGAAGCTGCCCTTTTCCATGCGCCGCATGAGGGCTTCCGCCTTGTCCTCATCCACATCCTCCATGGACTCGCCGGCTTTTTCCAGCAGGGTCATCATGTCGCCGAGACCCAGGATGCGGCTGGCCATGCGGTCGGGGTAGAAGGGCTCGATCTCCGTCAGCTTTTCGCCGATGCCGGAGAACTTGATGGGCTTGCCGGTGACGGCTCTGACAGAAAGGGCTGCGCCGCCGCGGGTGTCGCCGTCCAGCTTGGTAAGGATCACGCCGTTGATGTCCAGCTTCTCGTTGAAGGTCTGGGCAACATTGACGGCGTCCTGGCCGGTCATGGCGTCCACCACCAGCAGGATTTCCTGGGGATGAACGGTGTCCCGGATGCGGGCTAGCTCATCCATCAGCTCGGTGTCGATGTGCAGACGGCCGGCGGTGTCGATGATCAGCACATCGCGGCCGTAGTAGCGGGCCTGTTCCACGGCTTCCTGGGCGGTTTTCACCGGATCCTGGGTGCCTTTCTCGTAGACCATGGCCCCGACTTTCTCACCCACCACCTGCAGCTGCCGGATGGCGGCGGGGCGGTAGATGTCGCAGGCAGCCAGCATGCACTTCTTGCCCTGCTTCTGCAGGTAACCCGCCAGTTTGGCGGCCATGGTGGTTTTGCCGGCGCCCTGCAGGCCGCAGAGCATGTAAATGGTGGGCTTGGAGGGGGACCAGGTGAGCTTTGCCAGATTGGAGCCCATGGTTTCCGTGAGCTCGTCGCTGACGATCTTCATCACCTGCTGCGCCGGTGTCAGGGATGAAAGGACATCCTGACCCACGCATTTCTCGGTTACCCTCTTGGTAAAATCCTTAACGACGGCGAAGTTGACGTCGGCTTCGAGAAGCGCCATGCGCACTTCCCGCATGCCTTCCTTAACATCCGCCTCGGACAGCTTGCCCTTGCCGGTCATCTTCGACAGGGCCTGCTGCAGTTTAGATGTCAAACCTTCAAAGGCCACGTGCTGCCTCCTGATCCATCGGATTGAATTTTCT
>CAMOVR010000250.1 GCA_946627565.1 uncultured Clostridia bacterium | reverse complement strand
TGGTGCTGGGTTCCGGCCCCATCCGCATCGGTCAGGGCATCGAGTTTGACTATTCCTCCGTGCACTGCGTCTGGACCCTCAGGGACATGGGGTATGACGTGGTCATTGTCAACAACAACCCGGAGACCGTCTCCACGGACTACGACACCGCGGACCGTCTCTACTTTGAGCCCCTCTGTCCCGAGGATGTCATGCACATCATCCGGGTGGAAAACCCCGTGGGTGTGGTGGTGGCCTTCGGCGGGCAGACGGCCATCAAGCTGACCCAGTACCTGGACAGCCACGGCATCCGCATTCTCGGCACGTCCGCCGACTCCATTGACATGGCGGAGGACAGAAGCCGCTTTGACGCCCTGCTGGAGCGCTTCGGCATCCGCCGGCCCCGGGGCATGGGCGTACGCACCCTGGAGGAGGCCGTCCACGCGGCGGAGGAGCTGGGCTATCCCGTTCTTCTGCGCCCCTCCTACGTCATAGGCGGACAGAACATGACCATTGTCCGCACCCGGGAGCAGACCGAGGCCTACATGCAGCGCATTATGGCCGGCGGCATTGAGAACCCGGTGCTGGTGGACAAGTACATGCCGGGCATTGAGCTGGAAGTGGACGTCATCTCCGACGGCACCGATGTGCTCATCCCGGGCATCATGGAGCATGTGGAACGGGCCGGCATCCACTCCGGGGATTCCATCGCCGTGTATCCCCCCTGGAACCTCACGGATGTCTTTCTCAGAAAAATCTGCGACTGTTCCGAAAAGCTTGCCCTGGCCCTGGGCACCCGGGGTCTGGTCAACATCCAGTACCTGATCTACGACAACGAACTGTATGTCATCGAGGTCAACCCCAGGGCCAGCCGCACCGTACCCTACATTTCCAAGGTCACCGGCGTTCCCATGGTGGACCTGGCCTCCCATGTCATGCTGGGCGAACCCCTGGCCTCCCTGGGCTACGGCACGGGTCTGCACCGGACCCCGCCCTATGTGGCCGTCAAAGTCCCTGTCTTTTCCTTTGAAAAGCTGGGGGACGCCAACTCCATTCTGGGGCCTGAGATGAAGAGCACAGGCGAAGTGCTGGGCATTGGCAAAACCATGGCGGAGGCTCTTTTCAAGGGACTGACCGCCGCAGGCTTCTCCGTGCCTTCCCACGCCTCCCATGTCAGCGGCTCCATCCTCCTGTCGGTGGAAGAGAGCGACTATCAGGAAATCATCTCCATTGCCAAACGTTTCTATGACCTGGGTCTTCAGCTCTACGCCACCAGCGGAACCGCCAGCGCGATCTCCAGTCTCGGCATTCCTGTCACCTCCGTGCCCAACGCCACGGAAAGCCCGGTCCTCATGGAGCTGATGGAAAGCGGAAAGCTGAACTACATCATCTATACCGGTGCGGTGAAGGATACCACCGTTGGGGATTACACCCTCCTGCACCGCAGGGCCATGCAGCTGGGCATTCCCTGTCTGACCAGCACGGACACCGCTTCCGCCCTGGCCCAGATCATTGCCAGCCGCTTTACCCTCTCCAATACGGAACTGGTGGATATCAACCGGATGCGCCCGTGGAAGCAGCGCATTACTTTTGCCAAGATGCAGTCCTGCGGCAACGACTATATCTTCGTGGAAAACTTCGATGGGACCATCACCTGTCCGGAGTCCCTCTGCGTGGAACTGTGCACGCCCCACTACGGCATCGGCGGCGACGGCATTGTCCTGATGGAGAAGTCCCGGGTGGCTGATGCCCGCATGCGTTCCTTCAACCGTGACGGCAGCGAGGGCCGCATGGCCGGCAACAACATCCGCTGCGTGGCAAAATACCTTTATGACCAAGGCTATGTCCACAGTGAGTCCATGACCATTGAAACCGTCAGCGGCATCCACCACCTGAAGCTCTTCCTGCGGGACGGCAAGGTGTCCTCCGTATCGGTCAACATGGGAAAGGCTGAGCTTTCCGCAGCGCGCATACCCGTGCTTTCGGATAAAGAGCGCGTCATTTCGGAAGTCATGACTATCAGCGGCAGGGACTATTCCGTCACCTGTGTCAATGTGGGCAACCCGCACTGTGTCGTCTTCCATGACGCCATCGACGCCCTGGATCTTCAGACCATCGGACCCCTGTTTGAGTATGATCCTGCCTTCCCGGACCGGGTGAACACCGAATTTGTCCGGGTGGTCAATCCCACCACCCTGCGCCTCAGGGTATGGGAACGCGGCAGCGGGGAAACACTGGCCTGCGGCACGGGTGCCTGCGCAGCCGTGGTGGCCGCCGTGGAAAACGGCCTGTGCGAAAAAGGCAGGGATATCACCGTCAAGCTGCTGGGCGGCGACCTGATCGTCAACTACACCGACGCCTGCGTTACCCTCACCGGCAGCGCGGTCCTTGTCTACGAAGGCTCCTTTACCTACTGATGCAGACCGGCCTGGCATTTCCGCATCTGATGCGCGGTTATGCCAGGCCTTTCTTTTTGTTTTTTCCCGGATTATACAGCCCGCATGCGGCCTCAGGCAGTTGCAGCAGGCGGGAAAGCGTGCTATCATTTCGCATGGAATGACACATGGTCAGACTGTACTGATTTATGCATAACGATCGCATTTTTTCTATATTACAGAACGTCTGACGCTTAAAAAGAGAGCGTCTTCGTGAAGGGTGGTATGTTTCAGATGGAAACCAGCAATACATCCATTCAGATTCAGATGATGGATATTTTCATCATAACAACCCCCACCCAGTCATATGACAATCTTGCCGTCAAGAGCCGCAGGGGCGTCAGTCTGATCCAGTACCTGATCCTCCAGAGGGGCAAGCCTGTCCCCACCCAGAGGCTGATCCGGGAACTGTGGTCAGAACACCGCAGCGACTTTCCCGAAGCAGCCCTGAAGACCATGATCAGCCGTGTGCGGCACATGCTCCGGGAAATCGATCCGCTGCTGGCTGACTGCATCATCTCCGGAAAATCCAGCTACAGCTGGGAAACGCAGCCGGGCATCAGCGTGGACGTCCTGCGCATCATGGATATTATGGACGCGCTGGAGCACAATCCGGAAAAGGAAGAGCGGGTCGCGCTTACAGAAGAGCTTCTGGAGCTTTACCAGGGGGACCTGTATCAGAGCGGTGATATTGCCAGCAGTTCCTCCCAGGTCAACTATCTGCACATGGCCTATCTCAACGCGGTCTATCAGTATATCGAACTGCTCAAGGCTGACGAAGAATACAACCATATCTGCGCTGTATGCAAAAAGGCCATGACCGTCGACGATCTCGACGAGCAGCTCTACATCGATCTCTTGAACGCCCTGGTGCACCTGAACCGGTCCCAGGAGGCCCTGAAGGAGTACCGCCGGGCCGTGAAAATCAACAAGCGGTACTTCAATGCCCCGCCCGGGGAAGCCCTGCAGGAATACTATGAGAAGCTGCAGCTGGAATCCCAGACAGTGCAGTTCAACCTGGACGTGATCCGCAACGAACTCATGGAAGATGAGAACGACCGCCGCGGGCCCTTCATCTGTGACTACACGGCTTTCCGGGAGTTCTACAACATCCAGATGCGCAACTTCGAGCGTCTGGGATCCACCATGTTCCTGGCAGTGATCATGGTGGGCGATATGAACAACGCCGTGATCATGGAAGCCGGTGTGGCCGGGCTCCTGGAAATCCTGAAGCGGAACCTGCGCAAAGGCGATATTGTCACCCGCTTTTCCGAAAACATCGTGGCCATGCTGCTGCCCACGGTCAATTACAGCAGCGGCTCCATGGTCATGGACCGTATTGAAGAGCTCTTCAGGACCCAGTATTCCCAGTGGGATATCCCCTTCCACGCCAGAATCGCACCTCTGGGCAACGTTGCCCACGTCTGAAAAGACACATGACAGCCGGCATAAAACCAGCGCCCCTGCAGATCCGTCTGCAGGGGCGCTTTACTTATCTGAAAATTGTGGATGCGGCAATGAGGAACTGGGCGCCATAGTAGGTCACCATAATCAGGATATCATACATGCGGCCCTTCCTGAAACCTGCCATCCCGATGCCGATCATGCAGTCCGAAACAACGAACAGGAGCCCGCCTGCCATCAGGAAATTCTGGTGGGAACTTGCCAGGGCTGCCATGGTACAGAGGATCACCGCATAGGCAAGATACAGATGCGCCTGCTCAAGACGGTCCTTAAGACGGGTATACAGCAGCAGAATCACACACAGAAGAACAGCAAAGACCACAAGGGAACGCCATTTCAGGCCTCCCGCCAGAATGTATCCTATGATGTACAGGATATGGCCTGCTCCAAAGGCAGCCATGCCTTTGAAAAACTCAAATTCCAGCAGCCAGTCCGCGGATGCACACACGCACAGGCCCAGAAAAAGAAACCATGCGGATGCTCCACCGCCTGTGAGGGCACCGTACAGGGCCAGCAGTGCACACAGACTGGTGGGGATGATCTTAAACTCCGCCTTTCTTTTCTTTTCCAGTGTCGGCTCCTCCTTCTTCTTCAGATACAGGACAGCTGTACCGCATACCAGTACCAGAAGTACCAGGGTTGCAATCATCTGTATTCCTTCTTTCTTTTTGCCTTTTGGGATATACGGGTTTTCCGAAATCATACCTTTATCATCCCTTCTGCGCAAGACCGTCCTGCTTATTCTGTATCCCCGCTGAAGTATCCGCATATGGCCATTTCCTTCTGAAAACCGGATGCATGGCAGAAATGCGCAACACCCGGCTGAAAAGAATCCAGGATCGTCCGGATGTACTGCGGAGAAGAACAGATGATCCTTTCTGAAAGCAGTCTTCAGAAGAACCTG
>CAMOVR010000249.1 GCA_946627565.1 uncultured Clostridia bacterium | reverse complement strand
ATAATTCATGTATCAGATTCAATAGTTCTACATCTTCCTGCGGGTACTCAGTACCGTTTTCTGTTCCATTCATCAAGTAATCAACTGTTACATTTAAGTAGTCTGATATTTCGTCCATGTATTTTAAATACGATTTGCTGTTTTCGTATTTCCATTTTGTGAATACTTGATCTGTTATTCCAAGGTGGCGCATTAAATCTACCTGACGCACCCCCCTTTTTTTATGGATATTATTATCCGATGCATGATGTCACTGTTTACTGCAGTTCTTGTTGTGCGCATGTGGTGACTCCTTAGGGTTTGCATTATTGCACCAGACTGTTACGGGACGGGAATCACCATCATGATGGCTCCGGGTTTCTGCGTATTATCCATGTCGCCGCTGTCCGCTGATGCATCCATCTTTCCTTCTGCATATTCGTGCAGAACACGGACCCAGATGGCGCTTCCCTCCGCATTCAGATGGCCCTTGCCGTCACCGCACAGAGCGTCCACCAGGTAGCCGTCCTCTCCGGTGAGGGAGGAAGCAACGTCAAGATAGTCCACTTGCTTTTCTTCGCACAGGGCCATGAGGCGTTCGTTGAAGGTGTGCCAGTCCCTGACGTCCAGATGGTCATCTAAGCAGGCTTTCCGGGTCAGGGGAAGCACGGACTGGACCACAATCCTGACTCCGGGACATTTCTCAAGGATCACATCTATGAAGTTTCTGTAGTATTTTTCCGCGTCATCCATGGCTCTGCAGTCAAGATCGTTGGTGCCCAGCATGATGTAGACCGATTTGGCACCTGCCTTCCGGATGGCGGAGGTGGGGGACACAGGCTTGCCGCGCCAGACATAGGAGACGTCCACGGAGGAAGCAAAGTCAAAGCTGGCCTGCTTCACACTCATGCCCACGGCACCGAGGAACTGGGCGGTACCCATCAGGTCCGGTTCCGTCCGCCTGGCCGTACGCACATAATTTCCGAGGGAACGGGTCAGGGAATCGCCAAGGAACAGGGCCCCGTCAAAGAAACGGTCCAGGGAGGCGGTGACCTGTGCATCCTCTGTCTCCGGCAGCGTTTCTGCCTGGGAAGACGGGGAAAACAGAAGCAGAAACAGACACAGCAGGGAAAAAAGTCGCTTCATATATATCTCCTTTGCCAGTTTCCGGCTATGTAACGGGCCGGTCAGATGGCAACGGGTATTATACGGGTCATATCCTGTCTTTACAACCGGAATCCGCAAAACGGAGCCTACATTTTATCCCGGAATACAGGGCCAGGAAGAAAAGAAGGGGAGACAGAAAAACGCTGTGCAGGAAATCTGCACAGCGCCTTGCCTGCCTGCATCTCTTACTCTGTCTGCAGGGCGTCGAACCCCTCTTCTCCGGTACGCACCCGCACCACGTTTTCCACATCCTGCACAAAGATTTTTCCGTCCCCGATATGTCCCGTATGCAGGACACTGCGGGCGGTGTCGATCACCTGGCGCACGGGCACAGAGCTTACCACAATATCCACCTGTACCTTGGGAAGCAGGGTTACCTCCACAGGCGTGCCTCTGTAATATTCGGGCTTTCCCTTCTGGGTGCCGTAGCCCATTACATTGGTGACGGTCATGCCGGTAATGCCGATGCGGTTCATGGCCGTCGTCAGGCTCTGCAGGCTGGAGGGACGGCAGATGATCTGCACCCGGGTATAGACGGGGGCACCCGGCGCCTTTTCCTTTGCGCTGCGGGAAACGGTCACGGAGTCATCCGGGGCCGGTGCCGAAACGGGAACCGGACCGGTTTCAGCTGTGCCATCTTCCGGAAGCATACAGAAGCCGGCATAGGCGGTGTACAGACCGTGTTCGGAGCGGTCCATACCCATTTCCTCATCCGCTGCATCTGCACGGAGCCCGATGGTTTTCTTAATGACGGTGAACACCACCGTGATGATAACGGCTGTCCAGAGTGCGGTTGCGGCAGCGCCCAGCAGCTGCACCCCAAGGAAGGTGAATCCGCCACCGTAAAACAGACCCTTCATGGTGGAAGTGCCCGTGGCAAACAGACCGGTCAGGACGGTGCCCAGGGCGCCGCATACCCCATGTACGGAGATGGCGCCCACAGGATCGTCAATTCGGGCCACGTTGTCAAAGAAGGCAACTGACAGCACCACCGCAAAGCCGCAGCAGATGCCGATAACGACGGCGCCGAAGGGATCCACGGCATCGCAGCCTGCGGTGATGCCCACCAGACCCGCCAGGGCTGCATTGAAGGTCATGGAAACATCCGGCTTCCCGTAGCGGACCCAGGTGAAGATCATGGTGGTCAGTGTGGCCAGGGCGGCAGCCAGGTTGGTGTTGAAGAATACCAGTCCGGCAGAGATGATAAGCTCATCGCTGTCCATGCCGACAGTGGATGCACCGTTGAAACCGAACCAGCAGAACCAGAGAATGAAAACCCCGAGAGCTGCAATGGACAGGTTGTGGCCGGGCATCGCCCTGGGTTTGCCGTCGCTGCCATACTTGCCAATGCGGGGTCCCAGCATCTTTGCCCCGATCAGGGCACATACACCGCCCACCATGTGCACGGCGGTGGAACCTGCAAAGTCATGGAAGCCCATGTCTGCCAGCCAGCCGCCGCCCCAGATCCAGTGGCCGGAGACGGGATAGATGAACAGGGAGATGGCAGCGGAATAGAGACAGTAGGCGGAGAACCTGGTGCGTTCCGCCATGGCGCCGGACACGATGGTGGCGGAAGTGGCGCAGAATACCGTCTGGAAGATGGCATAGGCCCAAAGGGGTACACCGGCGGGAAGAACGCCGCTGTAATCTCCCAGAATGAAAGGATCGATCCAGCCAAACAGCGCCGTGCCGCTGCCAAACATAATGCCGAATCCTACCAGCCAGTACAGGGGTGTGCCGATACAGAAATCCATCAGGTTTTTCATCAGGATGTTGCCGGTATTCTTGGCCCGGGTGAAACCTGCTTCACACATGGCAAAGCCTGCCTGCATGAAGAATACCAGGGCTGCGCCCAGGAGTACCCAGATGGTGTTTGCGGGGGAATACATTATACATCTCACACTCTTTCCACAAAAATACGAAAAAGGCGCAGGTGTGCAACTGGTGCACCCTTGCGCCTTTATTCGGATGGCTGGCATATTAAGGCATTTGAACCTTCCTGTCAATGGGAGAACATGCAAAGTACATTCCTGTGTGGATTGCCCCGGGCATCTCTTCCGGATGACAGCTTTCTGCGTTTCTGGTATAATCCGGGCAGCTAATTCAGAATCGGACAGGGAGGCAGTCACCATGACCCGAGAAACAAATCCTGAAAAGAAAGCCGCAGTCTTAAGGAAAAAACAAAAATGCAGAACTGGCAGCTGGCTTGGGATCGCTGGTTTGCTTCTTTTCCTGTCTCTTCTGCCCCGGTGTGCATGGGCGGAGAGCGTCCTGAAGGTCCCTGACGGCACCACCGTGATCCAGGAGAACGCCTTTTACGGCGATACCTCGCTGTATCAGGTGATCCTGCCGGATGGGCTTACGGAGATCCAAAGCGGTGCTTTCGCCGGCAGCTCCGTGCAGTGCGTTGTCTTTCCTGCCTCTTTGCGATATATAGCGGATAATGCATTCACCGGCTGTCAGGGCGTCCTGTGCCTGGCCCCTGTGACCAGTACGGCGTACAGCTATGCCGCTCAGCATCCTGAGATCTTTATGCTGGATACCGCCCAGGGCTGGCGTCAGCTGATCTCCTTTCCTACAGCGGCGGAGATTGCCGGTTTTAACAGTGCCGGCAGCAGCCTTGCCCCCTATATAGCCGGATGGATGCATACCGGCAGTGTGGGGCGCTTTCTGCAGTATTCCATTGACTTCAAAGCTGATCTGGTGCCGCCGTATACCTATTGTTCCCTGGCAAATTTCACACTGGATTATTCGGCACTTAAGAGTACCTATGCCAATGTCTACACGGAGGCGGGCATTTTCGGCTACGCCGGGCTGCAGTACGGCGCACAGGGCGCGGTGCCCAACTCCATATTATCCTTCTGGGATGTGTACTGCGTGGATAATCAGGGCCACACCACGAAGCTCCAGGCCCGGCAGGTTTACCCGGAACCGGGTGATGATTCTACATTCGGCGGTGAGGGGGAGGGCGTGCACTGCCTGGTAAAATACAACTGGAAGCCCGGGAACTGGTACCGCATGCTGTTGCAGTGCGGCGTGTCGCCGGATACCGGAAACACCACGCTGGAGCAATGGGTACGGGATCTGCAAACCGGCGTGTGGACGTATCTGTGTAAATACGATCTTGGGGCACCGGGTGTGGCCATGACAGACGATACGGCTGTCTTCCTGGAGAACTTTATTGCCGATACCGCCGGTGATGTGCGTACCATGGAGGTACGCAACGTCAGGGTGTTCCCGGAGAGCACATATCAGTGGGAGCTGATCACCTCCGGCTATTTCCTGCAGAATTTTGATCACCCGGGCAGCTACCGCTACGGTACATCCGGGGATACCTTCTGGATCATTACCACGGGTCTGAGCAATAAAGCCGGATCCCTGGACCCGGGCAGTGAGCTGGAAGTCACCGGCGGATCTGGCGCAGACCCATTCTGATAAAAGCAGCCAGGATCATTGGAACCGATAAACCATCCTGGACAGGCTTATTTCCCGTCAGAAGAATGGTATTGTGTCTGATAACCTGAGTGGCTGGACCAGCTGAACTCCATTTTTTCCGGCAGCAGGACACAGCTGATGCCGGAAGACCCGGGTTCATATGGTCAAATCTTCCCAGCCACGGAATGCCTGAAACGAAGAAGGTACCCGAAAGGTGGACAGCACTTTATACAGTGCTCCAC
>CAMOVR010000248.1 GCA_946627565.1 uncultured Clostridia bacterium | reverse complement strand
AAGTCGAGATCAATGAGACGAATTTCCCTGATGCGAACTTCCGCCAGTACATTATCGATGCCGGGTTTGATACAAACGGAAACGGGAAGCTCAGCGGAGCAGAGATTGGGAATGTGACAAGTATAAATTGCGGTTCGAAGTCTATTGCTAATCTCACAGGTATCGAATATTTTACCGCACTGACAACTCTGCGTTGCGTTTCCAACCAGCTAACCAGCCTGGATGTGAGCATGAACACCGCGCTAACAACTCTGTGGTGTGGCGAAAATCAGCTGTCAAGCTTGGATGTAAGCATGAACACCGCGTTGAAGGACCTGAGTTGTGCAAAAAACCAGCTGACAAGCTTGGATGTGAGCAAGAATACGGCACTAAGCTACCTGGGTTGCCCTTCCAACAAGCTTACGAGCCTGGATGTGGATCTGAACCAGGCACTGACATATCTGGATTGCTCTTCTAACAAGCTGACGAGTCTTGATGTGAGCAAGAACACAGAACTGACTCATTTGAATTGCTATTTCAACCAGCTGACGAGCTTGAATGTGAGCGGATGCACGGAGCTGTTCGAATTGCATTGCTATTCAAACGAGCTTACTACTTTGGACCTTACAAGCAATACGAAACTGCTAAAAGAAATAGCAGAATATAAAGTAAGGGAATATAGAGGATTGATTAAGATCGGTTTCTCGAATGAACAGGGAACTGCATGGAACCCCTTGGTGCTTGCAATAGACAAGAAAGTTACTGTTCTTCCTGAAGGCACAATTCTTATCCCCACCTTCATCCTTCCCACATCTCTCACAACCATTGAATCAGGAGCGTTTGCCAATATTACAAACCAGGTTTTCCAAATCCCATCCACAGTCACATTCATTGCCGACGACGCATTCGATCCTACCGCAAAGATTCTCGCGCCGAAGGATTCCTATGCCGAGACCAGATGCAAGGAACTCGGTCTGAAAGTCTACACAATCGAATAAGGCAGCTCTGTTCTCGCTCAATTAGGGGGAGTCCCATCTCGGGCTCTCCCCCTTTTTCTTACGAGGCACTCGTTGCCTCAACCGCCCTTATCCTTTCTTCCAGCGCAGACGACTTGAAGCGGTCGAACATGTACCCGTACGTGACTACCGGGATTCCCAGGGTCTGAATGTACTCCAGGATCTCGATCAGGTCCGCCTCCCCAGTAAATGTCTCCCCGTTGCCAAAGGTGTATGAGTGACACATAAAACGGACCCACTTGTGATTGTCATATGCATCCATGTCTTCGAGCACTCTCTCAGCCTGCTTCATGTCACGAATCACCCATCCATCACGAATGGTTACCAGCTTATCAATAAGCGCCTCTTTGGAATACACCAGACCAGCTTCTGCTGTTTTTCTGCGGAGCACTTCCACAAGAGCAATACCCATAAGGCAAATCATCACATGAACCCTGATTTTCTGGTCAGTCCAGTGAAATTGAGGGCGGATAGAAAAATGGTCGGTGTTTTTGCTGACTCTGAACAGGTTCTCAATACACTCTTGTTCCGCATAGGTGGACAGTATGTCCAGCATCGAAAGATCGCTTCGGTATGTACAGATCAGTTTCTTCCCGAAGTACTTACTGACATATGCCGTCTTCTTTTCATCATCAATGCTCCATATGACTTCGGGATTCTTACCGGAATCATCATGGATTACAACAGAGACATCTACAAATGACTGCAGCTGCTTTCTGCCTTTCAGCACATTGGAGAGTATCAACTCTTTGGCTACGGAAGCTTCATCCTATGCAGAAACAGGCTTTATCTGTGGGCATGGCCCCGGCACCATGGATTCTCCGGGATGCCTCTTCTGCCGTAAGTCAGGCCTGCCATGCGGTCTTAAGGTCCACTTCCCCCTTAAGGCGCAGGCACAGTTCATCGTCCGACAGCTGCACTGTGCGGTGGGTCTGCAGGACCACCTTCTTTTCCTCAGGGGAAACCAGGTACTGCTTTTCCCAGTCATACTGCATGTCCCCGTCCCCCAGGATGCGCAGCCAGCTTCTCAGACCTTCCAGCATCCGGCAGGTCAGCTCCACCCCGGCAAAACAGTCATTGTCATAGAGGTGGGCAAACCGTCCGCTTACCTGATGCATGGCCCTGTATCCCCTTCTGTGGGCCTCAAGCGCCCTGTCCGCCCAGAGAAAGGCCTGCAGATATTCCCCCTGCACCGCATGGGCTGCACACTGTGAAAAACTGTACAGGCCTTCACAGCCTGTCTGGTGCACAATCCCCTGAAGCAGCAGCGTGTCACGAAGGCGCAATGCCGCCCCTTCATCCGCCCTGTCCATGACTTCCCGGCATTTTTTCACATATGCGCCCCAGGACTGCATGCCTTCCCAGCCCCGACGGCCTATGGACTCCGTCTGTCCAAGGAAAGAAATGTCATCCGCCGCCCACATCAGGGAAGGAATGGGCCGGTCATGCTCACCCCGCATCAGGGCACGGATCATGGTGCGCAGCGGGAAGTGATAGTACTGATCCCCTGCCCGGTCATCCGGGTTTTTGCCGTAGGGCACGGCGCACTGCCCATACATAAGCAGAAGCTCCGCTGCCCCCCTGTCCCCGTAATAGTCCCCGGCAAAATCCTCCGCCGCCTGACGCACGTCGCATGCCCCGTCCCGCCACATGCGTGATACAATCTCCAGCATGAAGGCATGGGGCTTTACCGAGCCCACATTGATGTTCCAGAGTGTCCCCGCATGACGCGCAAGGATACGCTTCAGCTCCTCCGCAATCATCCCGGGGGGATTCTGAAGCATGGTGATATGGTTTGCCGCCTGCAGGTCATAGAAGCTCACATGATAATACACGCCGTGCTGACCTGTCTCCCCGGCATCCGGCATGGCATCCACCCGGGGATTGTCATTGTTCTGGCGCCTGGAGACCATTTTTCCGTATCCGTTGTCCCCCCACAGGCGGATCACGCCGTCGGGCACCTGAAGGAATCCCTGCCGGTAAAGACCCATCATCTCACCGTACAGGTTTGTGGAAAACACGGCCTTCGGGTCCCGGGCCCTGACAAGCTCCATCTGTCTGCGCATGACGGAGGAAATGAATTCCCCCCGCTTCTGCGCGGTATCAAAACCGCTGTCATCATGCCAGAATGCCTTGTCTCCCTGTCCCCTGAACCCTATGGTCCACACCACCCGCCTGCCGGCAAAGCGGTCTATGGCTTCCTGCCAGAGGGCTTCAAACGCCTCGGGATGTGCCCTGTACGAGGGCTGAAGTTCCGGATAGGCACGGGCAAACATCCTTGCCCCCAGCAGCTCCGTATGGTGCTGGGTGATCCACAGGCCCCTTTCAAGGGCCATTTCGCACAGTCTGTGCCCGTCATATTCCCGGTCGGTGCCTGGAATCACCATGTTGCCACCGCAGCGCAATATGGCCTCAAAGACCCTTTTCCACACCTCCGCCCGCTGGCTTTCCTCCATGTGCCAGCCGGTGAACAGCACCTCATCGTTTACAAACCAGCAGCGGTACCGCACGGCGTATGCAGGCGAAGCCCAGGTGCCCTGGGGGATCCGCACCGTGTCTGTCACCTCAGGTTTCAGGCCCATCCACCAGCCAAGGGGTTTCACGTGAAGGTACTTTTCACTTACGGAGAAAAGCCCGTACACAGCCCCAAGGTCGTCCCCGCACCGGATAAGCACTTCCTGCTCCGTCACCTCCGCCTGATACGCTTCCGGCTGAAGATGCGGGTCCGGCACCACCCGGATCCGGTTTTCAGGGCCGCGGCCCGTCAGGCCCTCCCTGAGATCCCGGCGGAGCACCTCGGAAGCATAGTGCACGGCGGGCACGGTTTCGTCTGCCTGTATCTTCGTTGCAAGGGAAAGGATGAAATCCTGCCTCACGTTATCCTGCATATGTTACACATCCCCCTGGTTCTTTTCATTTTCCTGCTGCCTGTACTGCTGGGGCGTCAGCCCGGTATAGGACTTAAAGCGTCTGTTGAAGGCGGAGATGTCATAATACCCGCACTCCACCGCGATATCCTTCACCGGCATGCCGGTGGTCCCCAGCAGGCGCTGCGCCCCGTGCATCCTGCAGAATGTGATGACCTCCAGGGGCGTCTCATGATAGACCCGCTTGAACTCCACCGAGAGCTTGGAATCGCCCATGCCCACTTCCCTGGCAATCCCGGACACGGACAGTTCCGGTTCCGAGAAACGGTGCTGGATGATCTCCCGGGCCTTTCTCACCGCTTCGGGCACTTCCTCCTGCTCCATGGGGGTCTGCAGATCCGCAATGGTGAAGCAGACCTGCCTGAGAATGCCGTCCAGTTCATCCACGGAAAGACACCGGCTGAGCCGGAAGAGATCGTAGATATCCTCTTCCTTCGCGCCGCTGGCCCGGGCCTCCGCAGTGACCGCCGTGATGATCTCGCTGTACATGCACCTGAAGCCGAACAGGGAGGAGCGCATATCGTGCATGGCCTGGGAAACTTCCTTCAGGGCCTTCTCGATTCTCGGTCTGTCCGCCTTCCTCAGGGCCTGGCGGAGATGATCTGCCGCCTGATGGTTGTAATCCGCCTCCGAGGTCTGCTCCTTCCCCAGGTCCACAAAGAAGATGGGGGATGTGTTGCCCCGGACAAACCGCATCTCAAAGGCATTTTCCGCCTCAAGATAGGCCCGTCTGCCTTCGCCCCATGCACTGTGAAAACCGCTGACTCCCATGGTGATGGAGGCACTGCAGGCCCTGAGCCCCGCAAATTTGGCTTCAAGGAAACCCCGCAGCTCCTTTTCTTCATTGGCGAAGGCTACCAGCACCAGATGGCTTTCCGAGGAGACCAGCTTCAGGGATGCCCCGCTGACGGTC
>CAMOVR010000247.1 GCA_946627565.1 uncultured Clostridia bacterium | reverse complement strand
GCAAAGGCTCTGAAGCGCCGGCAGGATATGGAAAAAGGAAATCGAATCTGAATCAGGGAAAGACAGGAGAACAGGACATGGACCTGTTCCGGTTCCGGATGATGCAAACGTGCAGAGGCCAGAGGAAAGACCGGACAGGGCAAAAAACAGCACAGAAGACAGCATGGCCTGCCATGTGTCTTACAGGTCTCAGGCAAAGGAGAAAAATGATGAACATCAATGCGTTGATCATGGATACCACGGACAATGTTGCAACCTGTATGACGGACATAGCTGCGGGAAGCAATGTATGTTTCCTGAAGGGTGAGGAGATCTGCAGCGTTACGGCCCTTGAGGACATTCCGTTCTGTCACAAGATTGCCCTTGAGGACATCCCAAAGGGCGGGCATGTGATCAAATATGGGGAGAGTCTGGGGGAGGTTTCCTCAGACATTCCCAGGGGAGGATGGGTGGCCCACCACAATCTGTTCAGCGTACCCAGGGATTACGACAGTGAGCTGGCGGGAGAAGACTTTGTCATGAGCGCCAGGCAGTCAGAAGGCGCGCCGGACATGAAGTCCATCCGGTTCTGGGGCTACCGCCGGGCAGAGGGGCGCCCGGGCATCCGCAACCATGTACTGATTCTGCCAGCCTGCGCCTGCGGCAGTGAAACCTGCCGGGTGGTGGCAGGCCAGGTCCGGGGCGCGGTGAACATCGTCTTCAACACAGGCTGCTCGGATGTGGAAGCCAATACCCGCATGAGCCAGAAGATTCTCACCGGCTTTGCCTTAAACCCCAATGTGTACGGCGTGGTGATCATCGGGCTTGGCTGCGAGACGGTGCCCCACCGGGCGCTGCGGGAGAAAATCCAGAAGATGACATCCAAGCCGGTGGTGTCCTTTGGCATACAGGATGAGGGCGGGACCCTTAAGACCATAGAGAAGGCAGTCCGGGCCGCCCGGGACATGGCGTCGGAGGCGGCCATGCAGCAGAAGGAACTGTTTGACATCTCCGAATTCCAGATGGGCATTGAATGCGGCGGTTCAGATGCCACCTCCGGCATTGCCTCCAATCCTGCCGTGGGCGAGATGAGCGACATTCTTGTGGATATGGGCGCCACGGTCATGATGAGCGAATCCATTGAATGGATCGGAGGCGAGCATGTCCTCTCAAAGCGTGCATCCAGCCGGGAGATCCAGCATAAGATCATTGAAGTGTGCAGGGCCTACGAAAACCACCTTTCCGCTGCCGGCCAGGACTGCCGTGCAGGCCAGCCCACCCCGGGCAACAAGGCAGGCGGCCTGTCCACCCTGGACGAAAAATCCCTGGGCTGCATCCGCAAGGGAGGAACAAGGCCCATAACGGAGGTGCTGGAGCAGGCGGAGCGTCCCACACAGCACGGGGCTGTGGTCATGGACACGGCAGGGTATGACATTTCCTCCGTCACCTCCATGGTGGCTGCCGGATGCCAGGCTATTGTCTTTACCACAGGCCGGGGTACGCCCACCGGCAATGCCATTGCGCCGGTGCTCAAGGTTACGGCCAACGGCAGGACATACCAGAAGATGGAAGACAATATGGACATGGATCTGAGCGCCATTGTCCGGGGCGAGAAAACCTACCGTCAGATGGGCCGGGAGCTGGTGGAATACATGGAAAACATTCTGAACGGAAGAATGACCAAGGCGGAAGCATTCGGGTTCTCGGATGTGGCGGTGGACCATGTCTGCAGGTTCGTGTAAAAAGAGACGACCTTGGAACCTGAGGATCCCCATGAATAAGCCAGGCTAAGAGCAGCTTTCCGTCTGACAGGACCGGAAAAAGAGAAGGGAGGGGCAGGATATGGAGCGGCGGATCATTCATGTGGACATGGACGCCTTTTACGCCTCCGTTGAGATGCGGGACAATCCTGCCCTTCGGGGCAAACCGCTGATCATAGGGGCGCTTCCCCGGGAGCGGGGCGTGGTGGCCACGGCCAGCTACGAGGCCCGCAAATACGGTGTACACTCCGCCATGAACATCCGGGAGGCGTACCGGCTCTGCCCTTCCGGTATTTACATGCATCCGGATTTTGAGAAATACCGGGCGGTATCCGGAAAGCTGCACGGGATCTGGGACAGCTTTGCCACCGCCACGGAGAGCATTGCACTGGATGAAGCATATCTTGACGTGACGGATAACACCCGGTCCTGGGAAGACGCCTGCCGCATGGCACGGGAAATCAAGCGCAGGACCCTGGAGGAGCTGCATCTGACCTGTTCGGTGGGGGTGGCCTATTCCAAAACTGCCGCCAAGATGGCCAGCGAAGAGAAGAAGCCGGACGGATATTTTGAGATACCGACGCCGGAGGATTTCGTGAACCTGATCCTGGACCGGGATGTGGAAGTGCTCTACACCGTGGGGAAAAAGACAGCGGAGAAGCTTCATTATGCCGGCATCCGGACAGTCCGGGACCTGCGGCAGAGGCAGGAAGAAGTGGTCCGGCTTCTTGGAAAACAGGGCCAGTGGCTGGTCCGGGTTGCCATGGGGGATGACGACAGGGAAGTAACAGAATACCGGCCGGAGGAGGCCAAATCCATAAGCCGGGAACTGACATTCCAGGAGGATACGGACAACCGGGCATTCCTCAGGGAGGTCATGCTGCTGCTTGCCATCTCCGTGGAGAGGCGGGCAGGGGATGTTCAGCTGTACGGCGAAGGTGTATCCCTGAAGATAACCCGGGGTGACATGAAAAGCATAAGCCGGTCAAAGATGGTGCCTGCCACCCGGTCTGCATCTGTCATATGGCAGGAGGCCTGCAAACTCCTGGATCAGGTGCCGCCAGGACCTGTCCGTCTGGTGGGTGTGGGCCTGTACCACATGACCGGGGAAGAAGGCAGGCAGCTGACCATGGACGATTTTCTGCCGCAGGCCAGGGAAAGGCAGAAGGAAGTCATACAGGAAGGTCTTATGCGCCTTGGGGAACACTACGGTCTGGACTTTGCAGGAAACCTGGACAGGATCTTCCAGGGTGAGAGACTGTACAGAACGGTGAAATACATGCGCACACATATGTAAAGGCTGTATGTCGTTACAGGGCGCCTGTCATATCCAGGATCCGGCTGATGAGAGACTGGACGAGATCAAGTCTGTTCCGGTCGGGGGTGCCGTCTTCTTTGCAGTAGCAGCGCCGGTTGAATTCCAGCATGACCCCCGCAAAGTCACACCCGGCTGTACCGTCCATGACAGCTTCCGGGACGTACACCCCACTGTAGGGCACGTTTTCAGCCGTGCTGAAACCTTCTCCGGAGAAGACTTCCTGCACCAGGCCAGTCAGCCAGGCGGGAGTATACACCGGGTCCGTTCCGATACACAGGTCCGGTGTTTTTCTCCCTTCCGCCCGGGCAAAGGGGGGAATGATCTTGTCCGTATAGCTGTGCATGTCAAGGAACAGGATATGTGTATGCTGTCTGCACAGGCGGTTTACTGCCAGATGGTGCCGGTCGTACCAGGATTTGGCAAGGCTACGGCACCTGCCATCCGGCTTTTTGATGCTGCTTCCGTCATAAGCCTTTTCATAGCAGAAGCCCATGCCGTACTGTTCCATGACTTCCTCCGGTCCGATGAAGCGCTCCACATCACAGAGCAGGCGGCTTACGGGGAAGCGGACTGTGTTTTTCCTGAAGGCGGGAGGGACCATCTCCGTGACGGCCAGGTCCCGCATTTCGCTATGGTATGCAAGGAATACATCTTCCGGGACACAGTTCCATTCCATGAGCTCCGGAGGGCATTCCGTCCCGTCATGGGGTACATGGAAGATGGGAAAGCGGCGGGGATTGACAGACTTTTTCATATAGAAAGCTCCTTTCATCCTGCCATGAAAAGAGCGACATGAAAAAGTCCCATCGTTCCGACGGGACTAAATGATTGTGAACCCATCGGTCAAGCTTTGGCACCTTACCGAAATCCTTTCGGCAGGTTGTCGTGCGGTCATGGAGCTTGTCTCTCGCGCACTCTTCATAGGCAGTTTGTGTATTTAGTTGTAGTTGTGGTGGAAAAATGGCTTTTGCATTTCACCATCCACGGTTTCAGAGTATATCATCCGGGCTGTGCGCCGTCAAGAAGCAGGAGGAACCGTTGAAATCGTGGGACAGTTACTTCATCTTAGTGGAAAACATTTCTTGGCTGGATGGGAAAAAGCGAATGGGCATCGATCTCAACTTTTCTACTGAAATATAGGAAAACGTGCATGAGTATATTCAACACTGCTTTGGAGCCGATCGTGTTTTCTGGCTTGGAATCATTTCTCGTCTTTCAAACACCTGGGCTGAAAAGTTTGTTTTTCGGTACGCAACAGTTCATATCCTTCAGAGTTCGGATTTTAACCTGTTCAGGCTGTCTATGATGCTCTCCAACGCAGATACAATATGGTCCCGGTACTGCATTTCTTCGTTAAGCTTCTGTTTCAACTCGGAAACTACATTTCTCGCTTTTCTCAATTCAGATAAAGCTTCTTCATAATCATCCTTATAAGGAACAGAGGACTTATAATGCCTGGATTCCGCATTGTTCTTTCGTCCGGCTTTACCGGAACTGGGAATGAGTACGCCTGTAACCGGGTCTTCATGTCCAATATAGACGCGTCTGGTTTTCTCCCTGTTTGTTTCAGGATCTATGAAAGACTGTGTTTCATAGACACTTACAAAGCCCTTTTTTTGTTGACATTGCGAATATAGCCCATAGCCCCTCCACGCCTCCACATCATTCATACTGCGGATGGCAAACGATATCATGAATGCCTTTTTATACAGTCTGTCTGTGCTGCTCACTCACAGTCGCACACTTCAGTTACAAGCTGGGCATAACGCATAATTCCGCTGATCAGATCAGCATTTGGGACAACAAGTTCTATAC
>CAMOVR010000246.1 GCA_946627565.1 uncultured Clostridia bacterium | reverse complement strand
GAATAGTCAAACTCGATGCCCTGACCGATGCGGATGGGGCCGGAACCCAGCACCATGATGACGGGCTTGCCGGAGCGGGGGAAGGTGCGGGACTCGCAGACTTTATCGCAGCTGGCATAGAAATAGGGGGTCCGGGCGTCAAACTCGGCGCCGCAGGTGTCCACCATTTTGTAGCCCATGGTGAAATCAGGCAGGTCCTTCCGGCCGGAGATGCGGGTAATTGCCGCGTCGGTGTAGCCAAGGCGCTTGCCAAAAAAGTACTGTTCATCGCTGAGCCCGGACGCGATCTGCTTTTCATATTCGGCCAGGTTCTGAATGCCGTGCAGGAAAAGCCTGTCGATCCGGGTGATTTCGTGGATCTCATCCACGGAGATGCCCTGGGAAAGCGCTTCAAAGACGGTGAAGATCCGCCGGTCGTTCTGCTCCCTCAGGCGCTTAAGCACCGGGGCGTCATGCAGGGGCGGACAGGCAAGGGTGTCCAGGGAAATCTCGGCGCCCCGCACGGCCTTCATGAGGGCTTCCTCAAAGGACTGGCCTATGGCCATGACTTCGCCGGTGGCCTTCATCTGTGTGCCCAGAAGGCGGCTGGAGCCGGCGAACTTGTCAAAGGGCCACTTGGGGAACTTGCACACCACATAGTCCAGAGCCGGCTCAAAGCAGGCGCAGGTTTTCCCGGTGATATCGTTGGCAATCTCGTCCAGGGTATAGCCCAGGGCGATGCGGGTGGTGATTTTGGCGATGGGGTAGCCGGTGGCCTTGGAAGCCAGGGCAGAGGAGCGGGACACCCTGGGATTGACCTCAATGACCGCGTAATCCATGGAGTCGGGATCCAGGGCGAACTGACAGTTGCAGCCGCCCACGATGCCTATGGCGGTGATCATGTCAAGGCTGGCGGACCTGAGCATCTGGTACTCCCGGTCGGAGAGGGTCAGGGCGGGGGCCACCACCACGGAGTCGCCGGTGTGGATGCCCACCGGGTCCACATTTTCCATGGAACAGACGGCAATGACATTGCCCAGACTGTCGCGCATGGTCTCAAACTCAATTTCCTTCCAGCCCGCGATGCACTTTTCCACCAGGATCTGGGTGATGGGGCTCTGGTCAAGACCGCCCCGGGCGATTTCCCGGAAGGTCTCTTCATCCTCCGCAATGCCGCCGCCTGTGCCGCCCAGGGTGTAGGCGGGCCGGACGATGACCGGATAGCCTATGGTCCGGGCAGCCTCTACGGCAGTGTTCAGGTCTTCTGCAATGATGGAGGGAACGCAGGGCTGATGGATGGCCTGCATGGTATCCCGGAATTTCTCCCGGTCCTCCGCCCGCTCTATGGCCTCTATGTCCGAGCCCAGCAGACGCACGCCGTATTCCTTCAGGGTGCCGTCCCGGCTCAGCTGCATGGCCAGGGTGAGGGCGGTCTGGCCGCCAAGACCTGCCAGGAGGCCGTCGGGGCGCTCTTTTTCAATGATGCGCCGGATGGTTTCGGCGTTGAGGGGCTCCAGATAGATTTCGTCCGCCAGGTGCTTGTCCGTCATGATGGTGGCCGGGTTGGAGTTGACCAGCACCACATTGATGCCCTCTTCCCGGAGCACGCGGCAGGCCTGGGCGCCGGCATAGTCAAACTCGGCGGCCTGGCCGATGACGATGGGGCCGGAGCCGATGACCAGGACCTTGCGGATGGTATTGTCCTTAGGCATGCTGTGCACCTCCCATCTGGTGCAGGAAGGCATCAAAGAGGAAACCGGTGTCCTTCGGTCCGCTGCAGGCCTCCGGATGGAACTGGACGGTCTGGCAGTTTTTCCCGGGATACCGTATGCCTTCGCAGCTGCCGTCGTTGGCGTTGCGCCAGGTTTCTTCACCTACGCCCTTAAGGCTGTCGGCAATGACGGCATAGCCGTGGTTCTGGGACGTGATGTAGGTGCGGCCTGTCTGAAGCTCCCGCACGGGCTGGTTGCCGCCTCTGTGGCCGTACTTGAGCTTCATGGTTTTTCCTCCCATGGCCAGGGCGGCCAGCTGGTGTCCGAGACAGATGCCGAAAACGGGCAGCCTGCCGATGAGGCAGCGCAGCTGGGAGATGGCATAGACATTTTCCTCCGGGTCCCCGGGTCCGTTGGACAGCATGAGACCGTCAAACCCGGCACTGAGGATGGTATCTGCCGCCGTGTCCGCCGGGTATACGGTGACCTGGCATCCGCGCTCAGTCAGGCTCCGGACGATGTTGCGCTTGTATCCGTAGTCCAGCAGGGCAACCTTAAAGCGGGTATCGCCTTTTGCCGGAAATACGGCAGGCTCCCTGCAGGTGACGCGGGATACCACGCCGCTGACCCGGTAGGCGAGGATCTCCGACAGGTCTTTGGGCGGGGTGTCGCAGATCATGGCGTTCATGACGCCGGATTCCCGGATGGTGCGGGTCAGCTGCCGGGTATCCACCCCGCAGATGCCCGGAATGCCGTGCTCCCGGAGGAAACTGTCCAGCGCGCCTTCGGAACGGAAATTGGAAGGTGAAGGACAGATCTGCCGGACCACATATCCGAGACAGGCCGGCTTTCCCTCAAAGTCTTCCGGGATGACACCGTAGTTGCCGATGAGGGGGAAGGTCTGGGTGATGATCTGTCCCGCGTAACTGGGATCGGTCAGGGTCTCAAGGTACCCCACCATGCCGGTGGTGAAGACAATCTCTCCGATGGAATCCCGGGGGTCCCCCATGCGTCTGCCTTCATAGATGTCTCCATTGGCAAGCACGAGATAGGCCATGTCACACCTCACACAATGTGGCGGCCATAACCGCCTTGATGGTATGCATCCGGTTCTCCGCCTCGTCAAAGACGATGGAACGGCTGCTTTCGAAGACTTCGTCGGTCACTTCCATGGCGTCAAGGCCGTAGGTATTGTGGATTTCTTTCCCGATGGTGGTGCCCAGGTCGTGGAAGGAGGGCAGGCAGTGCATGAATACGGCCTGGTCTCCGGCTTTTTCCATCAGGTCCATGGTGACCTGGTAGGGCAGCAGGTCATGGATCCGGGTGGCCCATACCTCCGCGGGTTCGCCCATGGAGACCCAGACATCGGTATAGATGACGTCGGCTCCCTGAACGGCTTTTTCGGGATCGGTTTCAAAGGACAGGGTGGCGCCGGTTTCCGCTGCGATGGCCCGGCATCTGTCTGTGAGATCGGCGGCGGGGAAATAGGCGGCGGGGCTGCAGGCTGTGAAGTGCATGCCCATTTTTGCGCAGCCCACCATGAGGGAATTGCCCATGTTGTAGCGGGCGTCACCCATGTAGACCAGTTTGCGGCCCCGGAGGGAGCCGAAATGCTCCAGTATGGTGAGGAAGTCCGCCAGGATCTGGGTGGGGTGGAACTCATTGGTCAGGCCGTTCCAGACGGGGACGCCGGCATACTTTGCCAGGCTTTCCACAATCTCCTGGCCGTATCCTCTGTATTCAATGCCGTCATACATGCGGCCCAGGACCCGGGCGGTGTCGGCGATGGATTCCTTCTTGCCGATCTGGCTTCCGGAGGGATCCAGATAGGTGGAGTGTATGCCCAGGTCCGCGGCGGCCACTTCAAAGGCGCAGCGGGTCCGGGTGCTGGTTTTCTCAAAGATCAGGGCCACATTTTTGCCCTCGCACAGACGGTGGGGAACCCCGGCTTTCTTCTGTGACTTGAGGAAGGCAGCCAGGTCCAGAAGCCCCTGGATCTGATCCGGCGTCAGGTCCAGCAGGGCGAGAAAGGACTTGCCCAGCAGGGGGGACAGGGATGGAAATTTTGACATAAGCCTATAAACCTCCATAGAGCATGCGGCTTACAGCACCTTCGCCAGGAAGGAGGAGAGCCGTTCGGTTTTGGGATGGGAAAAGATGTCTTCAGGGGTGCCCTCTTCCAGGATTTTTCCGCCTTCAAGGAAGAGCACACGGTTGGCCACCTCCCGGGCAAAGCCCATTTCGTGGGTGACCACAATCATGGTCATGCCGCTGGAAGCAAGGGTTTTCATAACGTCCAGCACCTCGCCCACCATCTCCGGGTCCAGGGCGGAGGTGGGTTCGTCAAAGAGCATGACATCCGGTTCCATGCACAGGGCGCGCACAATAGCCACGCGCTGTTTCTGGCCGCCGGAGAGCTGGGCGGGGTAGGCATTTGCCTTGTCCGCGAGGCCCACACGGCCCAGAAGCTCCATGGCCTTTTTCTCCGCGTCGCTTTTGCTGCGCAGTCCCGTGCGGACGGGGGCCAGGGTAAGGTTCTTTAAGATGGTCATGTTGGGGAAGAGGTTGAAATGCTGGAAGACCATGCCCATCTTCTGCCGCATTTTGTTGATGTCTGTTTTGGGGTCCGTCATGGAAACGCCGCCGAAGGTGATTTCACCGGAGGTGGGGATCTCCAGAAGGTTCAGGCACCTGAGGAAGGTGGACTTGCCGGAGCCGGAGGGACCGATGAAGCATACGCATTCACCCTTGTCCACGTGCAGGCTCACATCGCTTAGGACTTCAAGATGTTCAAAGGATTTGGAAAGATGCTTAACGTCGATCACTGGTGCGAAGCCTCCTTTCCAGAATGCCCAGCAGATAGGTGAAGATCATGACGAGAATCAGGTAAATGGCCGCCGTGATGAGGAAGGGGTACATGGCCTCATAGGTGCGGCTGACAATGGCACGGGCTGCGTAGAGCAGTTCCTTGCCGCCGATGACGGAGATCAGGCTGGTGTCCTTTAAAAGAACAATGAATTCATTTCCCAGGGCCGGCAGGATGGCCTTGATTGCCTGGGGAATGATGACAAAGCGCATGGTGTCGATGTAGTTAAGACCCAGGGAGCGGCTGGCTTCCATCTGTCCGGCGTCCACGCTCATAAGGCCGCCGCGGATGATTTCAGCCTGATAGGCACCGGAGTTGATGCC
>CAMOVR010000245.1 GCA_946627565.1 uncultured Clostridia bacterium | reverse complement strand
CGATCTTTTTCACACCATGCTTCTCTGTCAGGATGCGCTGGGAGGTATAAAAAAGATGAAGCATTTCATGTTTTTTTCATATACCCCAGGCCAAAGCCCTTCTCACCATATCGCCATGGCTGTACAACACATCACAGGTTTTATGATCCATAAGAATGCATGCACAACCGGCGCATTGTTTCCCGGCGGGACACATTTTTCCGGTTCCTGATATGCCGCATACCGCATGGCACATAAGATCAGGAAGGAGCCTCCGTCTGCCTGTTTTTTCAGGTTTTTCCGGCGTCTTCCGTCTTTCGGCGTTTTTTACGTACAATTGCATCTCCATTCCCAATATGCTACACTCCCACATCAGAGAGAACCCGTTCCATAAAGACCCGGGAAAAGGCTTCAGAAAAAGAATATCCACAGCAGAATAACCATACCATGAGAGGAGCAGAAAGTGATGCGTGAAATCCAGGATTCCTGCGTAAACCGGCTTTCCTATCCCAGTGAACTGAAGATCACAGATATCCGGTTTACAGACATTGTGGGTGCCCCCATGCACTGTACCCTGATGAAAATCTACACCAACCAGGGTATCGTAGGGCTCAGCGAGGTGCGTGACGGCGGCAACCGTGTCTTTGCCGAAATGCTGAAAAGCCGTCTTCTGGGAGAAAACCCCTGCAACGTGGAAAAGCTTTTCCGCAGAATCCGTCAGTTTGGCGGGCCTGCCCGGCAGGGCGGCGGCGTATGCGCCGTGGAAGTGGGCCTGTGGGACCTGGCCGGCAAAGCCTATGGCGTGCCGGTTTACCAGATGCTGGGCGGAAAGTACCGCGACAGGATCCGCTGCTACTGTGATACGGACGTGGAGGGCAAGCACACCGGCACCGACATGGGGCTTGCCCTGAAGGCCCGCATGGACAAGGGCTTTACCTTCGCCAAGATGGACCTGGGCCTGGGTGAACTCTTCGGGGAAGAGGGCACCATCAACGCACCCCTCGGCATGCTGGAGGAGATCCACGAAACCCACCGCAGGGCAGCTGAAGCAAAGACCATCCAGGAAAAGCGCTACTGGCGGAACCGTGCCTATGACGCTGAAAACATCCCCCACCCCTTTACAGGCATCCATCTGACAGAAAAGGGCTTTGACCGGCTGGAACAGTACGTGGCGGACGTACGAGCCGTCATCGGGTATGAAATTCCCCTGGCCATAGACCACTTCGGCCATCTGCCGGTGGAAGACTGCATCCGTCTGTGCCGGCGTCTTGAAAAGTACAACATTGCCTGGGCAGAGGACATGATCCCCTGGCAGTACACGGACCAGTACGTCCGTCTGAGCCAGAGCACCACCATTCCCATCTGCACAGGGGAAGACATCTTCCTGGCAGAAGGTTTTGAGCCGCTGCTGAAGGCCCGGGGCGTTTCCGTGATTCATCCGGACATTCTCTCCAGCGGAGGCATTCTGGAAAACAAGCGCATCGGCGACCTGGCGCAGCGCTACGGTGTCGCCATGGCGGTCCATATGGCGGAAACCCCTGTCTCCGCCCTGGCCTGCGTGCATTCCGTTGCCGCCACGGAAAACTTCTACGTTCTGGAGAACCATTCCGTGGATGTGCCCTGGTGGGACGATATCGTGCTGGGCACGGACAAACCCCTGGTGAAAGACGGCTTCATCACCGTACCCGACGGCCCCGGTCTCGGAGTTGAGGATTACAACGATGAAGTGATCCGGGAGCACCTGCATCCGGATTATCCGGAACTGTGGGCGGAGACCAGCCGCTGGGATGACGTCTATTCCCATGACAGAACCTGGAGCTGACGAAGACAATGAAGACAGTTGTAATAACAGACCTGAGGACATGTGAGGCACAGGAACTCGCGGCGTTCCTCAGGGAGGAAGGATACAAAACAGTCACCCCTCCTTCCTCTGTCCCTCTGTGGCAGGAGGCAGCGCTTAAGGCCTATTCGGACAGCCTTCCGGGACCCATCCTGGGGGTGATTCATCCCGCGCCGCCTCTGTTTCATTCCTCCCTTGAAGACACGGATGAGGATACGTTTGCCAGAGCCCGGGACGAGGGGCCCCTGGCATCCTGGTGCGTCACGAAGGTTTTCGGAACCCGCATGCGCCTGGACGGCGGCGGTGCCCTGATCTACGTAAACAGCATTCATGCGGAAAAGCCCATGGGGCTTGGGTTCCTTTTCAGCGCCGGCTGCGGGGCTGTACAGATGCTCTCCCGGGAAGTGAGCCAGGATCTGGGCACCCATGGGGTACACAGTTATTTCATCCAGCGCGGACCCAGCACCACGGACCCGGACATGCGCAGCAGCCTGTCCGCCCTGTACTGCGGTCTGGACCACCGTTATCCGGCCCGGCGGGTTCCCGGACCTGACAGTCTCAACGGACTGGTGCGTTTTCTGCTGACCCCGGAGGCCGCGGTGCTCTCCGGCAGCGATCTGAGGGCAGACGGCGGCATGACCATGTACTATGGGCAGCGCCTGTCGGAGGAGGAAGCCCAGGAAATGCACCTGCGGGTGCTGGAAACCGGGGAGGTGGTTGTCGGTGAAGACCGTGACTGAAGACAGGGTTGCCCTGGTCACCGGAAGCGGCAAGGGCGTGGGTGCCGGCATTGTCCGGGTGCTCTGCAAGGCGGGCTTCAGGTGCCTGATCAACTGCAACTCCAACCGTTCCATGGCGGAGGAGACCCTTGCCTCCATTCAGGCCCAGGGAGGCGAAGCCTTCATTTACCAGGCGGATGTTTCCGATCCTGCCCAGGCCAGGGCCATGGTGGAAGCCGCCGTGTCCCGCTACGGCAGGCTGGATGTGCTTGTGAACAACGCCGCCATGCAGTTCAACCTTTTTGTGGACGAATACACGGAGGAAACGCTCCGCCGCCTGTGGGACATCAACCTGGGCGGTTACTGGCGGATGATCAAATACGCACTGCCCTATCTGCGCAGGAGTCCCTGCCCCAGGATCATCAACATCGGCAGTGTACACGGCAAGCGCCCCACCTGTTTTGACGCAGGTTATGCCATGACCAAGGGGGGCATCAAAATGCTGACGCGGGAAGCGGCGCTGGAACTGCAGAAGGACCACATCCCCGTCAACTGCATCAGCCTGGGCGGCTGCAAAATCGAATTCAAGACCGGCCATCCGGCTTTTCACAACTACCGTCCTCAGGAGGTACGCAACCCGGATATGGCATTTGGGCCCCGCCTGGTGATGCCGGAGGAAGTAGGCCATGCGGTGCTGTTTCTCACCACACCGGCAGCGGCCGCCCTCAACGGGGACTGTATACGGATTGACGGCGCACAGCTTCTGACCTGAAACAAGGAGGGAAGACCATGTTTTTCAACGACCGCGAAACCATCATCCGTCTGACCCCGGACTGGAAGGGCGAGAGACTGCCCGACGGCAGGCCCATGGTCAGCGCAGATATTCTCAGACGGATGCGTGATATAACCTTTGAAGAGGCCTGGGGCCCCCTGTGGGACCGGGGATACCGCAACAACTGGGAATGCGATTTCCGTATGACGTCTCCCGGCACGGTTCTGGTGGGCCGGGCAGTCACCGTGGTCATGGTACCCAGACGGCCTGACCTGGACCAGGTGCTGATGGACATCGGAACGAAGGAAGAAGGCCACAAGGGCTTTTTCAACCAGTGGGTGATTGATAAGCTGGTGGAAGACGATGTGGTCGTTGTGGATCTGTACGATAAGATTTTTGAAGGCACCTATGTGGGAGGAAATCTTTCCACCGCCATCCGCACCCGGACCAAACGCGGGGGCGCCGTCATCTGGGGCGGTGTGAGGGATCTGCAGCAGATTGCCGAAATGCCGGGCTTTCAGATCTTCTACCGGGGAACGGACCCCACTGGCATTGGAAACTGTTCCATGACCGGATACAACATGCCCTGCCGGATCGGACAGGCCGTCTGCATGCCGGGAGACGTGGTGCTTGGCACCATCAGCGGCGTCATCTTTATTCCTGCCCACCTGGCGGAAACCGTTGTGGTCCGGGCGGAAAAGAACCATGTCCGGGACATCTTCGGTTTTGACCGTTTAAAGAGCGGCACCTACACCACCGCCCAGATTGACAGACCCTGGACACTGCCTATGATGGAGGACTTCCTGAAGTGGTTCTCCCAGGATCCCAGGGCAGAAAAATACCGCCACCTGACATGGGAAGAAGAGCTGGAAAACAGCAAAACCGCAGAATCGGTATAACTGCAGTCATACACGTGCACAGAAATAAGAGAAAGCACGAAGTCAGCTACCCACCCAGGCTGAAATGTATCCTTCTGTCCAAAGCAATGCCCTCCGCACCACTGTATTCTTTTGGATACAGTGGTGCGGAGGGCGCTTGAATACGCATATGGCTGGCAGCGCCAAATTGTTTGACTTTCATCCGGAAGTCGTTTACACTTAAGTAAACTTGGTTGAGTGTAGCTGCTTGGTTAGAAAGCAGATAAAGGAGGTTTACTCACGAGCACAGTTAAGGACAAAAAAACGACTTTGAGAGATTACAGCAAGCCGATTATTCCTGTTTTTAGGGGGGAAAAGGGACATCGTGCATATATTGAAATCCCAACAACACCGCCGACAAGATATAATGCGGAGGTAGAGAAGCAGAAGGCCGCAGAAAATCTGAGGAGACAGGGACTGACTGTATGAAAGATAGATTCGAATGCGTTCCTTTAACCTCAGATCACAAGCATCTGAACATGATTCGTAATTTTACAATTGATCGGGAGAAAGAATACGCTCAGGTTTCCGATAAAAAACGAAAAATATGAGGCTTATGCTGGAGCTTATCCTTTTTTTTCAACACAAGATTTTTCTTTCCCTTCTTCTATTCTATCGTACCTTCTGTGCAATGAAAACAGGACGTTTTCAGGCAGAGGCCAAAGCAGTTCGTGATGCGTG
>CAMOVR010000244.1 GCA_946627565.1 uncultured Clostridia bacterium | reverse complement strand
TCCAATATAAGGAAGTTCGAAAGAGCTTCCTTTTCTTTTTGTTTCAATAGCTTAAACGATTAAGCTATAACACGCCGAAAACTCAAAAAATGTAAAATATGGTTTTTTAATGAACATATCATCTATTGTTCATGCATCGTTCACAAATATGTGCTATAATAGGGTTGATGAATTGATGAAAACAGAATCAGGAGGACGAAATGTATCAATCTGACAGCACAGCTGTCCAGACAACTTCCGTGTCGGTTCCCGGCCCCAAGTCCATAAGCGTATGGAAGAAACAGGGAATCCGCGGTAAAAGACAGCTGATTCGTTTACTGATGGCCTGCGCATTTTCAAAGGATATTGCCCAGTGGATCGGCACGACAGTGCCGCCTGAGGTCATGAAGATCCATCTGATGGATCTGTTTCAATACTTACGTACATGAGAGGAGACAGGGCGGATTTGGCAAAGGATGAAAGCGAGGGAATGATAACTCTTCCGGATGGATTGTTCGACTTTGAGCCCAACGAACAGCTTATGTCTGTTCTTATGGCCGGGGCGAATAACGTGCTGGATGCCATGCTGGGATATAAGCAGCTTATGTTCGCATGTTCATCTGCCATGAAGATTGTCCGGACAAAATTTGAAATTCTTGATACCCAGTTCCAGATGACATACAACAGAAACCCCATAACAGCGATCCGGACACGGCTGAAGAGCCAGACAAGCATGCTGGAGAAGCTGGCCAGAAAAGGGGAGAGGCCCAGCGCCGAGAACATCGAGAAAATGTCGGATATCGCAGGCGTAAGGGTGATCTGCTGTTATATTGACGATATTTTCAAGGTGGAAGAACTGTTCCTGCGTCAGGAAGATGTGCAGCTTCTGGAAAGAAAAGACTACATCTCCAATCCAAAGCCCAGCGGGTACAGGAGCCTTCACCTGATTGTGACGGTACCGGTCTTCCTGCCGGAAGGTGTGAGGAAGACCAAGGTGGAGATCCAGCTGCGCACCATAGCCATGGACTTCTGGGCAACACTGGAGCATGAGATTCAGTACAAGAAGGACAGGAACAATGCGGATCTGCTCAAACGACTGGAGCAGTGTGCCCAGGCGATCCACCAGAATGACATGGAAATGCAGGCCATCCGCATGGAGCTGGATCAGGAGAAACAGGTTCACGAGGATGTGGACATCCTCATGGAAAAGCTTCGCAGGATAGACGTACCCATTCAGTAAATGAATACAAGATGAAGAAACAGCCGGCAGGGCCCTTTCTGGCCCCGCTGTGCTGTTTTTCCGTCTTATCCATAAACTTGTGCTGCCTCAGGCCGGAAAGGCTCAGAAGCGCAAAAAAAGCGGTACAATGGCTGTACCGCTTAAGAGAAAACAGATCAGGGGAAGGGCTTTATGTGAAGGAGATGACCTTTCTTCCGGTTCTGTAGAAGAAGACGGTCAGTTTCTGTCCGAGTTTCCCGGGGAGCGTGGTTATGAAGCACAGTGGATTTCTGCGCATACGTTTCCAGAGTTCGGGATCGAAATCATAAATAGTCTTCCACATACGTGTATTGTATTTCAACCCCTTCTGGTGGTCTATGAACTGAAGGGATGAAACCGTGAACAGCTGTCCGGCGGCATTATTGATCATGTAATTCCGCAGTTTCCTGGGAAGTGCACGCAGTTCCTTAAGGGTGTAGCTGGTTACCATGCTCTCTGCAATATTGGTGCACTGATCCAGACGCCTTAAGATTATATCCTCATGGATGGACTGGTCCGGCCTGCCGATAAAGTAGCCGTACAGGGGTTCCGGCAGATAATAGATGTATTTGACGTAGGGCAGAGGCTGATAGATGTACAGATTGTCTTCGTAGAAGGTATGTTTTGGAAGCTCAAGATGCATATCCCGAAGCATCTGTGTCCGGTAAGCCAGAGAATGGATCATGAATTGCTTCCAGATAGGGAATGCATGGCAGCTCTCCCAGGTTTCGACGTGTCCGGGACGGAAGACATGATTATAGCGGACGGAAAAAGCTGCCGGCCTGTCCACCTGGTCATATACATAATCGTTCACGATCATGTCCGGCATATGGGGCTCCTTTGGGAAGGAACGGATGGCATCCAGCAGATGCCGCAGTGCTTCTGTGTCCAGCCGGTCGTCCGAGTCCACCGTTTTCATGTACAGTCCTTCTGCGCAGCGGATCCCTGTGTTGATGCCTTCTCCATGGCCGCCGTTTGGCTGATGAACCACCCTGATCCGGTCCGGATAGGCTGCTGCCAGCCTGTCCGCTATGGCAGGTGTTTCATCCGTTGATCCGTCGTCGACAATGATAATATCCAGTTCATCACCGGCGGGTACCATGGACATGATACAGTGTTCCATATAATCCTGGGAATTGTAGCAGGGGACCACCAGGGTAAGCAGCTTCATGACAAATTCTGACGCTCTGACACAGATGCGCAGGAGCGTTTCCTCTCCTTCATTGTAATGGATGATGTGGGTATGAAAGGTAAGGGACACGGGGCATAACCCCGGGCCATCATACGGTTCAGCCAGTCCACCTCAGGAGGATCGGCTGAACCGTATGTTTTTTATGCTTTTTCAGGCCTGTTTTTCCGCGGCAGGATCAGCATGCCTGTCTGTTTCTTTGTGGGCAATGGAAGCGGCCACAAAATCCCGGAAAAGGGGATGCGGACGGTTGGGACGGCTTTTCAGTTCCGGATGGAACTGTACGGCCACAAACCAGGGATGTTCAGGAATCTCAACGATTTCCACCAGGTTCCTGTCCGGGTTGACACCGGCAATCACCATACCCGCCTTTGTGAAGCGTTCCCGGTAGTCATTATTGAATTCATACCGGTGACGGTGGCGTTCGCTGATGGTCTGCTTCCCGTAGGCCCTGTAGCTGAAGGTGCCGGGGGTGAGGTCGCAGCGGTATTTGCCAAGCCGCATGGTGTGGCCGAGATTCTCAAGGTCCTGGCCCTCCATGAGGGTAATCACGGGATGGTTGGTATGGGGATTCGTTTCCGTTGTATCAGCGTCCGACAGATGCAGGACGTGCCGTGCAAACTCGATCACCGCCATCTGCATGCCAAGACAGATCCCAAGGAAGGGAATGTTGTTTTCCCTGGCATACTGGACAGCCACCATCTTGCCCTCCAGACCCCGGGTGCCAAAGCCGCCGGGCACCAGCACACCGTCGCATCCGTCCAGCTTTTCCGCCACGTTTTCAGCGGACACATCTGCGGACTGGATCCAGCGAATATGCACCTCAGCCTGGCTGGCGATACCCCCATGGGTCAGCGCTTCCACGATGCTCAGATATGCGTCATGCAGTTCCACATACTTGCCCACCAGGGCAATGGTGACATCCTTAACGGGGTGCAGCTGGCGGTCTACCATGGTCTCCCATTCGCTGAGGTTGCAGTTCCCCACGGGCAGGGAAAGCAGTTCACAGACCTTGTTGTCCAGCCCTTCCTTATGCAGAAGCAGGGGCACTTCATAAATGCTTCTGGCGTTGCGGTTCTCAAAGATCCGGTCCGGTCTCAGGTTGCAGTACAGACCGATCTTGCTCCGCAGGTCCTCGGGCAGGGGATGGTCGCAGCGGCAAACCAGGATATCCGGGGAAATGCCGATCCCCTGCAGTTCCTTGACGGAATTCTGGGTGGGCTTGCTCTTCAGCTCGCCGGATGCCGACAGGAAGGGGACAAGGGTGACGTGTATGTAAAGGCTGTTTTCAAAGCCGACTTCAGAGCGCATCTGGCGGATCGCTTCCATAAAGGGAAGGGACTCGATATCGCCCACTGTGCCGCCGATTTCCGTAATGACCACATCCGGCGGATCCTGCTGGCGTGAAATGAGCAGGATGTTCCGTTTGATCTCATTGGTGATATGCGGAATGACCTGAATGGTGGCACCCAGATATTCGCCGCGGCGTTCCCGCTCAATGACAGTTTTATACACACGGCCTGAGGTAACATTGCAGGCCTGGGTAAGATTCTCATCGGTAAACCGCTCGTAGTGGCCAAGGTCCAGGTCGGTTTCGGCACCGTCATCTGTGACGAAGACTTCTCCGTGCTGATATGGATTCATGGTGCCCGGGTCCACGTTGATATACGGATCGAATTTCTGATTGAAGACGCGCAGCCCCCGGCATTTGAGCAGGCGGCCCAGGGACGCCGCAGTGATGCCTTTTCCAAGCGAGGATACGACACCACCGGTGACAAAAATGAATTTGGTCTGCATGCGCATGCCTCCTGGCATAGTTCTCTGTCCGGACAGGTTGTCCATGGACTGGAGAAGTATAAACAAGGCACCAGTTTGCGTCAAGAGAAAGGAAAAGAGGGGATGAGGGAGAATCATGTATTACAGTAAAGCAGAGCGTAAAAAACGGAAAGAGTACAGACAGGAATAAGACGATGAAAAGGAGCGGGGAAGCATGGCAGCAGAGTATTCGCAGAAAATAGCCGGGAGCATCAGGGAATTCCTGGATCATGCCGAAATGGATTACCGGTTTCTTGAAGACGAGGGGGTCTTCCAGTTTGCGATGGGTCTCAACAGCCGTCTGCAGGTCCTGAACTTTTTTATCAGGGTTTATCGGGCAGAGTATGTGGTGTACGCCAGGTGTCCTCTTGCCGCAAAGACGGAGAAGGAAAAGGTCCGCATGGCGGAGTTTATCACACGTGCGAATTACGGTGTGAAGAACGGGAACTTTGAGATGGATTTCTTTGACGGAGAAATACGCTACAAGTCGTATATGTACTGCGGAGAGGATAAAGCGGATCCGGGGGCACTGTGCTGGAACATAGAAGTGACCAGCCGCATGTATGAGACGTACGGTGAGGGCATTCTCAGCATGCTCTTTACCGATGAGACACCGGAGAATGCCGTTGCCATCTGCGAAAGCAGGGAAGAGGAGGAAGAAGAGGAAGAA
>CAMOVR010000243.1 GCA_946627565.1 uncultured Clostridia bacterium | reverse complement strand
TATGGTGGGTATAGTTCAGTGGTAGAGCGTCAGATTGTGGCTCTGAATGGCGTGGGTTCGAGTCCCACTACTCACCCCATTTTTCTGGATCTGCTGCCTTGCGCAGTTACAATTGTCTCTGCGGTGGGGTGTGGCCAAGTGGTAAGGCAAGGGACTTTGACTCCCTCATCCGCAGGTTCAATTCCTGCCACCCCAGCATGCATGACCCATTAGCTCAGTCGGTAGAGCACTTGACTTTTAATCAAGGTGTCTGGAGTTCGATTCTCCAATGGGTCACTCCCGTCTGTCTGCTGAGCAGAATGTTCTGTATGCGGGCGTGGCGGAATGGCAGACGCGCCAGATTTAGGATCTGGTGCCTATGGCGTAAGAGTTCGAGTCTCTTCGTCCGCATGTATCCCTGAAGTCCGTGATGCGGTAGTAGCTCAGCTGGTAGAGTGCCACCTTGCCAAGGTGGATGTCGCGGGTCCGAATCCCGTCTACCGCTCCAAATTTTGCGGGTGTAGCTCAATGGTAGAGCCCCAGCCTTCCAAGCTGGTTACGTGGGTTCGATTCCCATCACCCGCTCTTAGGCTTCAGGCAGAAACAACCGTCCGAAGGGACGGTTGTTTGCGTATTAAGGAAAGTTGATGTTGGAAGCATGAAAGAGAAAAAGAAAGCCAGAAAACTCAGCGAACGCGCTCAGGCCATGGCTGAACAGATCGCCTTTCAGAGCGTGATTTCAAACACTTTCGTCTTCTGCATGGAGCGTGGCCTGCTCTGCCGGGTCCTTCTGAAGGATGAGCGCTGGACGCAGCGCCGGATCTGGCGGGTGCTGAGTGTGGGCAGAGAGTATGTGTACTGCATGCACGCGGATCAGTTCCGGTATGCCGGCTTTGAAGTGCACCGCCTGGATGATGTGGCTGCCGTCTCTCCTGCCCCGGAGCTGACGGAACACTATCACCTGATGAAGGTTGACCTGCCCGAGAACATTCCTTCCCTGGACCTCGATTCCATTGAGTCCGCACTGGAGACCATCGTCCCCATGGACCATCTGGTTCTGCTGGGACATATCGGACAGCAGGAAGAGACCAGCAGCCTGTACATGGGCCACCTGGAAAAGCTGGGCAAGAAGAAAATCTCCCTGCGGGAACTGGATGCCCAGGAGCTGGCATGGTCGCCTCAGCCCGTTAAAATGCCCTATGAGGACCTGGATTTCCTGGTGTTCGGCACTCCGGCCCTGCAGGCCTTTGAACAGCTGGCCATGTCGTATGAGGCCTTCATCCGCTCCCTGAACGAATCCCTGACTTTGCCCCCTGACACGGAAGACTTCGACGTGGGCACCGACCTTCTGGAAGGCCCCAGCGAGGACACCATTGACCTGGATGAGTTCACTGAGCTCATGTCCTCCCCGGACAGCCTTCCCCTGGATGAGGAAGCAGAAGAATAACCTGTCTTCATCCTGACTTTTCTTAAGGATATGAAAACGGCAGTACGCGTACTGCCGTTTTTGTATTCTTTTCCCGGGATACAGCGCCTTCCCGCTTTTCAGTACCGTACCCGGTCCGGGTAGGTGCGGAGATATTCAAAGATATCCCTGGCAATCAGTGCCGCCGTGCTGCCGCCGCCCTGCCCGTCGGAGATATCCTCCACCAGGACGCTGACGGCAAAGGGGAGATACGAATCCGCGATATAGCCCACGAACCAGCCATAGTTCACCGGCCGGCCCCGGAGGGTGGATTCCGCCGTCCCGGTCTTCCCGCACACGGGCACATCCGGCATTTCCGCCCGGCTGCCCGTACCGTTCGTGACGGCATGGCGCATATATGCCTGCAGCTTTTCCGCCACATCCTTCGTCATGACCTGACGGTATACCCGGGGCTGCCAGTACATGCGCTCCGCCCCAGCCGCCGAGATGACCTGACGGAGCAGCACGGGCTCCTGCATGGTTCCGCCTGCCGCCACCGCGGCAGCCACCAGGCACATGTGCATGGGGGTGGCCGCCAGACTGCTCTGGCCAAAGCCCGTGGCCCCCACTTCATATTCTCCCCTGCCGCTTTTTACGGGATACTGGCTGTTCTCCACCACCAGGTCCCTGAAGAGGAAATTGTCATTGAATCCGAAGGCTTCCGCCGTCCTGCGGAGCCTTGCATCCGACAGGCGGATCGCCACCTGGGCATAGATATTGTTGCAGCTTACGTCAAAGGCCCTCTGCAGGTTCATCTCCCCATGGGCCGCATTTCCAAAGTCATGGATGGCATGGCCCTCCGCCTCAAGTGAACCGGTGCATTCCATGGTTTCTTCCTCTATGCCCGGCAGGTTGGCCAGGGCCGAAGCAGCGGTGATGATCTTGAAGGTGGAACCCGGGGGATACACCGACTGGGTGGCCCGGTTCCAGAAGGGCTGGTCCCCGCTGTCCAGGACGCTGCCGGTCACGTTATGGGGATCAAAACCGGGCAGACTGATCTCCGCCAGGATCTCTCCCGTCAGGTAGTTGATGACCACCGCGGCACCGTTATGATCCCTGGTGGCCTTCCTCTGCTGGAAGGAGGAAACGATATGGGTGCACAGCCTGGAATCGATGGTCAGGCAGACGTCATCCCCGTGTCTGGGGTCTCCTGAAAAGAATTCCCGGATCAGTTCCCCGAAGGTGGTTCTGAACCCGTACAGGTATGCCGTCTGGAAGGTTTCCACGCCGTTGGCCACATTGCCCCCTGCGTCTCCCAGCACATGCACCACAGCCTCCCTGCTTAACCGGTCAGACTGGTAAACCCGCTTTCCCGTTTCATCCGTGGATGCAAGGAGCACATCATTTCTGTCATAGATGTTTCCGGCAATGACGTTTTCCTTCTGGCTCCTGAGCCTGGGGTTGCGAACCGAGGAGAACCACCGGTTTCCGTAGGTGGCCACACTGTAGCCCCCGTAGGCGGCCAGAATCAGGAAGAGGATGGACAGAAAGATGGCCAGGCGCCGGATCATGTTACGCTGTCTTTTCAATAAGCCTCTCTCCTTTATGCCACGCTGTCCGTCTCCGTCAGCCGCATGTCTTCCTGAAGGTCGTCCTCATTGAGGCTGGCCACCCCCTGGATCAGGCCCGTCATGCACATGCAGGACAGGAGGGATGAGCCGCCGGAGGACACAAAGGGCATGGTCACCCCCGTCAGGGGAATGAGCTTGATGACCCCGCCGATGATGATAAAGGTCTGAAGGCCAAGCATCAGGACAGAACCCATGGCGGTCAGGGCGTGAAAGGACCTTCTGGCCTCCATGGCAATGGTGCTGCCCCGCCAGATGATGGCCAGGTATACCAGAAGGACGCACAGGCCGAAGATGAGGCCGAACTGCTCGCAGATCACCGCAAAGATAAAGTCTGTCTGATACACCGGTATGGTGGTGGGGCTTCCAAGCCCCAGGCCCACCCCGAACAGGCTGCCGGAAGCCAGGGCCATGAGCCCCTGCACCAGCTGGTACCCCGCGTTTTCATAGTCCGACCAGGGATTCTGCCAGATGGCCACCCTCTTTTTCACATGGGCAAACATCCTGTAGCCCATCACGGCGGCCCCGGCTCCCCCGCCGATTCCCAGAAGCAGCAGGGGCAGATTGCTGTAGGCAATCAGGAACATGAGGAGGATCACGCAGTAGTACAGCAGGGCCGCCCCCAGGTCTTTCTGAAGCATCAGCAGGGCAAGGCAGGCCACCCCCATGAAAAGCCAGGGCAGGATCCGCCGCCGGCTCATGTACCAGGCAGTCACCAGAATCAGGACGGGTTTGATCAGTTCATTGGGCTGCAGGGAATGCCCGCCCAGATAGATCCAGTTTTTCGCGCCGTTTGTCTCCCGCCCAAACAGGATAGGCAGCACCAGGCCTGCCACGGAAAGCAGCATCAAAAGAGGCGCGGTAAACCGGAAGCTGCGCAGAACCCGGATCAGATAGATGCAGACAATCATGCCCACCATACCCACGCCATAATACAGCAGTTGCCGGTAGGCCAGGGCAGGATTGGTGTCATAGAGCACAAGAATACCGAGCGCACAGAGGAAATTGGTCAGGGAAAACAGCAGGCTGTCAATATGGAAGGCCCGGCTCAGCACATTGCTCAGAAGCCATATGCCTGCCGGCACCAGCAGGGCTAGGCCTGCCCCCGTTAAGCTTCCGTCCCTGAGGGCCAGAAGTCCGAAGCTCAGAAGGAAAAAGAGTTCCACCAGCAGCGATGTGATCTTTTCCGGAGAAAACCTTTTCATGGCCTTCTTTCCTTCTTTCTTTTTCCTCGTCCTCCCGGAACATATTTCAGTTCCCCAAAGGCCTCCTGTTCCGTCTGCGGCTCCCGGGCGCCGTCATATCCTGTATGGGGCTTTCCCTGGGAGTCAATCTTCATGCCGTAGTTTTCCATGTCCTGTTTTTCCGTCCTGCCCTTTTCCGGCGTATAAAGCCCGGCAAAAAGCCTCAGGCGCAGCACGTAATCCCCGGCCTGCAGAACGGACCCGTGCAGAAGGCTGCCCGGCTTTCGCATATGGTATGTCTGTTCTTCCCCGTCCGCATAGCATATGCATTTTTTCCCTGCCATCTCAAGCTGCAGGCCGCTCTTTCTGTGAAAGGAGAAATACAGGTGCACCGGCGCAATACCGGGGCCTTTCAGCACCACGTCACAGGACGGGCTGCTTCCGAGGCAGCCTTCCCACGGCACCGGCAGAACATCCCCTTCTGCATAGTCCCCGTCTTCCCCCATGCTCAGCATGACGAATTCCCCGATCATGCCCGCATCCGGGAGATGCCGGACACGCTGGTGCCTGCGCCGCCTGTCCCGCATGAGCCACAGAAAACTGCTGAAAACAATCAGCACGCAAAGGACCACAAAAATGTACCGCATGACCAGGGACAGGGAAGAAAAAGCGCCTTCGGGCATCTGCAGCCCTCCTTTCCATCTTGCGCCAGTGGAAAATCC
>CAMOVR010000242.1 GCA_946627565.1 uncultured Clostridia bacterium | reverse complement strand
AGCCCTTCCTGCCACAGATGAGCCTGTCCAGCTATGCTGTATTGAGTGAAGTCTTTTCACCCTTTACAGCATACATCTTGAGATCAGATGATGCTGATACTACATGATTGAATTTGTAAACAAGGAGGATATCCCATGATCGTTACGCCGGAATTCTTGGATGATTTCAGAAAGGAATTCAACGACGCCGTGGAAACACTGCGTGAAAAATATGACATCTCCATCCTTCTCGGGCCAATCACATATACAAATGAACGCTTTTCCGCAACGGTGAATGTCAACATGACCCGGGATCCGGAGGATATCGCACGCGCCAACTTTGATGCGGATGCCTGGAAGTTTGAGGATATTGGCATTACCGAAGGGATGTACAAGAAAATCTTTATTGGAAAAGACGGGAAAAGATATGCGATTGTTGGGTTAAAGCCTCGATCCTACAAGACACCGCTTCTGATTGTCGATGTGGACGATGGCAGGCGCTATAAGGCAGGCAGGATGTTTGTACAGAACTGGACTGATTCCTTTTATGCAGAAGTCCTGGATCCTGAGTCTTTCGACTGATTGGCTGCGGCCCTGACAGACCAGTTATTTACAGTCATCCCCTGAATGCTGTTAACAGATGCGATATTTGACAGACCTCTTAACCAGTCGTATTGACTGGTTTTTTGAGCGCTTTCCAGAGACGAAAATCTGCAGCTTGCAAGTACTGACATCATCTTTCATGCGTTGATCATTGACAGCAGCGTGCCCATACTGGCTTCAGCTCAGCCTGAACTGAAAGGGGAAACAGTATGGGACTTTTGCTGTTAACATCGAAAATATCTGCTTCATACAACCGGGCCGCAGACACGCACTATGTATATGAGACGAATAAGTATCCTGAGGAAGAGACAGGGAAAAAGGTGACGAAACGTCGGGCAATTTGAAAGATCGATCCTCAGACAGGTGAGACCATTCCGACGAATCGGCATGTGACAGTGTCTGCATCTTCAATGCCGGCAGGCATAGACTGCAAGGAGAAGTATGAGCAGATTCCGGATCAGCTGCAGAAACAGAATCAGGCTCATAACGAAGATATGCGTCAGCTGACAGAAGCTTTAACCCGTTTTTCTCAAAAGATGAATCGCTTCATCCATGATGCACAGACAGAATCAGACGGGCTCAATCATATGATTGAGCTGTTACAGACATGAGAACAAACACCTCATAGCATTTCATCCGGATTGTACCCATCATTGCAGCCGGAGCTGCAGGCCTTTGCCATGCCAGCCCGGGCAGCCGGTTTGTGTGCCAGACGCAAAAAAACGTGCGAATGTTTTGCACTGGTTTTTTCGTGTGATATAATTCAAAAAACAGAGTACACAGAATTCCCTGATAACAGCGGAAGAGAACCCTGATGAGGAGGATGGGGCGGATGCGCAAGATCATCATCCTGGAGGATCTGGAAGATCAGGCGCAGCATTTAATGCAAATGCTGGGCCGTTACGGGAAAAACCACCCGGATTTCACCTGCACGGTGCAGCACTACGCCAGTCCGCTGCTTTTCCTGGCGGAATACAGCTGTGACGCGGATCTGATCTTTCTGGACATTCAGATGCCGGACATGCTCGGCATTGACGTGGCGCGGAAAATCCGGCAGAAGGATGAACATGTGATGATCATCTTCGTCACCATGCTGACCCAGTACGCCATCGAAGGGTACGAGGTGCGGGCGTTTGATTATGTGCTTAAGCCGGTGCGCTACGAGGAGTTTGCCGCAAAAATGGACCGTGTCTGCCGGATTCTGTCACATCAGAGCACCGAGCTGACCCTGGAGCTGCGCACGAAGGAGGACGTCCGCCGGATCAGTGCAGACGACATACTCTATCTGGAGGTGTCCAACCACGACATCCTGATCCACACCGGCACGGAAACCTTCCGTCAGTGGGGCTCGCTCAAGTCCTATGAGGAGCAGCTGCAGAAAAGTCATTTTGTCCGCTGCAACGCCTGTTATCTGGTTAACCTGAAGTATGTGCGGGGTATCGTGAAGGACACAGTTCAGGTGCATGATGACAGCCTGCCCATCAGCAAATCCAAGCGCAAGGAATTTCTGGCAGCGCTGGCGCAGTATAAAGGGGGAAGCCGGTAATGAATTATATGCCCCTGTGGTATCGCGACTGGCGGAGCGCACTGGTGCTGCTGCAGTCTTTAATCGGGCTTTTCATGTTCGCCTACTTCCTGAAAAGAAGAGAGAGATTCTGGCTGCGTTTGATGCTCAGCCTGTCCGCCAGCATGCTGTTTATGTTTGCCGTGGTGCGCCACATCTACATTCCCGGCAGCGATGTTCTGGCGATGTTCTCCCACGCGGCAGTCTCGATCATCGTCTATATGGTACTGATCGGCATCACCTGGTGCTGCTTTGAGGAATCCATCTGGTCGGCCATGTTTGCCGCTGCGTCGGGCTATCTGGCCCAGGACATCGGCGGCAGCGTCAAGACGATATTCCGCCAGATGGATCTGTTCAACCAGCTGGCAAGCACGGACACGGGGATCATACTGGCGGATTTCCTGTGCTATGGACTGGTTTACCTCCTCATCTTTCTTTTCATCCGGCCCTATGCAAGGAGCAGAGAGGGCAATTTCGACAACAAGATCAAGGCACTGTTCTCGGTATCTGTACTGCTGCTGTGCATCGGTATGGCCCGCCTGACACAGGATAACCCGGATCGAAACCATATGGCGATATTTGCAGAAGCCGTACTGCAGGTCATCATCGACGTGCTGGCCATTGCCCTGCAGTTTGGCGTGATGGAGCAGGCCAGGCTCAGCAGCTATGTGGAAACCATGCGGGAACTGGTACACCAGCAGCGGGTCCAGTACGAGGCCAGCAAGGAAAGCGCCCAGCTTATTGCGGAAAAATATCACGACCTGAAGCATCTGCTCAAATCCTTCAGAGGCATTGTGCCGCAGGAGCAGCTGGACAGGCTGAAGCAATCCATCGCCGCCTACGAGCGCCCCGCCAACTCCGGCAATGAGGTGCTGGACGTGCTGCTGGCGGAAAAGATCGGCATCTGCCAGCAGCGCGGCATTGTCCTGACCTGCAGCCTGGGGCAGACGGATTTTTCCTTTGTGGAGGAACTGGATTTGTACGCGCTGTTTCAGAACGCGCTGACCAACGCAATTGAGGCAGTGTCCGCCCTGCCCGAGGGGCAGGAGCGCTTTATCAGCCTGTCCGCGGTGCGGGACGGCAACATGCTCACCATACATATGGAGAACCCCTGCCAAGAGGACATTGCCTTCGAGGACGGCCTGCCGCAGACCCGGAAGGATCCGGCATGGCACGGTTTCGGCATGAAGAGCATGGTGCGCATTGCAGAAAAGTACAATGGTCTGCTGACCGTCGAGCAGCAGGGCGGCCTGTTCCTGCTGGACATCCTGCTGCTGGCGCCGGAGGAACAGTAGCACTCAGAGCATTCTTACAAACCCGTTTACGATGTGAACGGGTTTTTTTACGCGGTTCGTCTTGCCGGCTCCCGCCTGCTCTGATAGTTTGCACGCAAAACACAAGGACAGGAGGAATACTGCATGAAAAGATTCATCTGCCTGATGCTGGTCCTGACGCTGGCTGTCTGTTCCCTGACAGCTGCATCAGCGGAGGGCCGCACTGCCCCCGAGGACAAGAAGCGCTATACCACAAACGACCAGATTGGCCATGAAACACTGTACCGGACCTACGACAAGAAATTCTATGACGCCCCGTCGGAGCAGCCCGGCACGGTGGTCAGCCTGGAATACGAGTCCAATGTGTACGGGGAGACTGCGGTTCACCGGGCCAATGTCTACCTTCCCTTCGGATATGAGGAGGAGGGCACAGAGCGGTATCCAGTGCTGTACTTTTTCCATGGCACCAACGAAACTCCCGACAGCTTTATCGGGGATGATAAAGCCAAAAACGCTGTCGACAACATGATAGAAGTCGGGGTTGCCGTGCCCTTCATCATGGTGTTCCCCACATACTACTACGATTACGGGAACCGTGCCCTGAATGTGGCATCCTTTGTACGGGAGGTGCGTGAGGAACTGATGCCCGCCGTGGAGGGCAGATACCGCACATATGCCCTGACACCGGATGCCGAAGGATTTGCCGCGTCCCGGAAATACCGGGCGTTCGCAGGGTATTCCCGCGGCGGCCGCATGACCTGGGAGATGTTTGGCACCATGCGCGACTGGGCCTACTGGTATCTGCCCATGAGCGGCGGGTACAGCAATCCGGAGGAGAACCCGGTGCCGGATCATCAGCTGGAGCGTCTTTCGCAGGGTGTGGCCGCACAGCCGGACTGCGACTGGTTCCTTTATGTCTCCTGCGGCGGCAAACGGGACAACGCCATGGACATGGTGAACGCCCTGGTCAATGGCGCACTTAAGGACACAGAGCACTTTTCCTACGGTCTGAACCCCGGGGAAAACAATATTTTCTACTGCCTCTCCCAGGAGCTGCATCAGACCCTGATCGGCCGCTTTTATCTCTATAACGCCTTCTGCGACGTACTCTGGAGGGAGTAAGCCATGATGCGGAGAATTCTTGCATGCATTTTTGCGCTGATGCTCGCTGTCTCCGCCGCGGCGGCAGAGAAACGGGAGACGCCAGAAGACAAAAAAGAAATCATCACGCAGGATATCACCGGGCATGAAACCCGTTTCCGGCAGTATGACAGCAAGTTCTGGGAGGCCCCGTCCGACCAGCCGGGCACGGTGGTGGAGCTAAGCTACACCACCAGCGTGTACGGAAATGCCGCCGGAAACACCGTAAAGGTTTACCTTCCTTACGGTTATGCTGAAAACACCCAGGCCCGCTAAGACATTCTCCACTTTTATCACGGAACCAACGAAAACCAGGACAGCCTGATTGGGGACAGCCGGGTAAAGAATGTTCTGGACAACCTGATTGAAACAGGTGTGGCAAACCGTAGCAAGAAAATAGATATTTTGAGATAATCCGGGGGTTTCCTGGACTTTCT